>NZ_CP093312.1:626594-939891 GCF_023213175.1 Sulfurovum sp. XGS-02 | reverse complement strand
GCACTCATCCGTGTAGAGAAGAGCGGTAAATATACCAAGGCAGAACAGAACTCTAAAGCGATCTTACTTCATGATAAAGCATATATGGCTGCAAAACCGCAGCTTGAGATCTATATTGATGAACTGGAAGCAAGCCATGGTGCAACTACCGGACAACTTAGCGAAAAACAGCTTTTCTACCTACAAAGCCGCGGTATCACACGTGTTGAAGCGAGAAAAATGCTGGTGATCGCTTTTGCCAATACACTGATCGAAACGGTTAAGGACAGCAGACACCAAGAGCGCATCAAAAAAGCTTTTGAAGAGGTCTTTTACTTAGTACATAAAAAGGATAACTAATGAATATGGAAGAGACAGTAGCAAGGTATAAAGAAGATTTTGAACTATTCCCTACGGACAATGACAAGTTAGAGTACATCTTTGATCTGGGAAAACGCCATACGACACTTTCTGACGAAGAGAAAAATGATGATACCTATGTAAAGGGTTGTGCTTCTGACGCATGGCTTGTCGGTGAATGTGAAAATGGTATTCTCAAACTCCGCGGTGAAGGTACCTCTGAGATGGCCAAAGGTATGCTGACTCTTCTTTTAGACATATTCTCCAACCGTCCGGCTGATGAGATACTCAACTTTGACCCTGCCAAACTCCACGACATGGGCGTGGTAGAGCTCCTCTCCCCTGTACGTCAGCAAAGTTTGGAAGCATTTTTAAATATGGTCTATGGCTACGCGCAAAAATGTAAAGAACAAGGATAACATCATGAGTAGTGAAGAGAAAAACATCAATGAGAAAATGGCAGATGAGAGACAAAAATTTATCGACTCTCAGCCAACAGATGAAGAGATGACAGAAAAGATCATCGCTCACCTTAAAGAGATCTATGACCCTGAGCTTCCGGTAAATATTTATGATCTGGGACTTATCTACAATATCGATACATGGACAGATGAAGTCTCTATGATGAAAAAAGCCAAAATCACGATGACACTGACTTCAGCAACCTGTTCATTCTCGCAAGTGATCATCGACCTGGTCAAAAGTATCGCTGCGCGCCAAGAGGGTCTTGAAGAAGTAGATGTAGAAATAGTCTTTGACCCGCCATGGAGCCAGGACAGCATGACCGATGAAGCAAAGTTAGCTATGGGATTACTCTAACTCTACTGATCAAAACATTGACTGCAAACGTGTATTACATACCTTTTTTAATACACGGCATTTCTCTTACCTCTCCCACATCTATATGCAAACGAAGATAAATATTTTATGATATAATCAATTTTAGAGCTATACACTACTCTGGTGTATTAACCAGCCTATGAGAAAGAAAAGGGTTTAAAATGGATGGACCCATCTTAAAAATTACCGATCTCTATGTCTCTGTAGAAAACAAACAGATCATCAAAGGGATGAACCTGAGCATAGGCAAAGGTGAAATCCATGTTATTTTCGGTCCAAACGGTTCCGGAAAATCCACCCTGCTCAATACGATCTTGAAACTTCCCGGCTACCGCATTGACAGCGGAGAGATCCATGTAAAATCCAATAACATAGAAGCGTTGACCACAGATGAGATCGCCAATCTGGGTATTGGTATGTCTTTTCAGCATCCCCCGAAGATCAAGGGGGTGACACTACGAAACTTTCTCCATGCGATCAACCGCGCGGAGGACCTTGAAGATGAGATAAAAGCACTTGGTATGGAAAACTTTCTGGAAAGAGAGCTCAATGTCGGTTTTTCAGGTGGTGAACTCAAAAGGGCCGAAGTACTGAAACTCTATGCACAAAACCCTGACCTGCTTTTAATAGATGAACCCGAATCCGGGGTCGATATCGAAAATATCGCCGTCATCTCCAAAGCGATCAACAAGATCCTTCAAAAAGAGATGCCTAAAACCCAGCGTGAACGTTCTGCGATCATAATTACCCATACCGGACATATCCTTAACTATATTGATGCAGATATCGGGCACGTATTCATGGACGGCAAGATCGTCTGCACCGGCGATCCCATATCACTTATGAAAGATATTAAGAGACTAGGTTTTACAGGGTGTGCAGAGTGTTATAAGAAACCAAAGGATCACACATGAAGCAACTGGATGAAACTACGAAAACAACCCTGAAAAAGGTTGCATATGATGAAAAAGAGGAGAGATCAGCAAATTTTTTTGCCAAAGACTGGGATATCTTAGATACACACTCCGCTGCTGAAGGCCTTGAGATCCTTCCCATCGAAACAGCATTACAAAAATATGAATGGCTCAAGGATCTGTTCTTTACACTTGTAGATAAAGGGAAGGACGATTATGTCAAACAGGTAGCCTCCAGTGATGTACTGCTTGGCTATTTCATCCGTGTCAAAGCGGGAGTGAAAATTACACTGCCTGTCTATACCTGCTATATGATCAATACTGAAAAATTCACGCAGTGTACCCATAACATTGTGATCGCTGAGGAGGATTCTGAGCTTCACCTTATCAACGGCTGTGTTGCCAATGCACATGTTGCATCCGGTCGCCATCTTGGTGTTACGGAGTATTTTGTCAAAGAAGGTGCCACACTCACCAGCACTATGATACATAGTTGGGGAAAAGAGGTGGAAGTCTACCCGAGAAGTGCTGCACATGTTGGTAGAGATGCAAAATTTATCTCAAACTATATAGCGATGACCAGTGTAAAAAAACTGCAGATGAATCCGCTTGCAGTGATAGAAGAGTCTGGACTCGGGGAATTTTATACTGTCATATATGCACCTGAAAATTCTCAGTTTGACGTCGGATCGACGGTTATCTTAAATGGTGATGGGGCATCATCTGAGATCATCAGCCGTGTGGTGTCCAATGGTGGTGAAGTTATAACTAGAGGAGAGATCATCGGTAAACACCCCAATGGCAGGGGTTCAATGGCCTGTAACGGGCTTCTTCTGAGTGAGAAAGGCTACATTCACGCGATCCCGGAGCTGCTGGGAGAGGATCCTCACCTTGAACTCTCCCATGAAGCAAGTGTGGGTATGATCTCAAAAGATGAGCTTGCCTACCTGATGGCATCGGGTATTGAAGAGGATAAGGCAAAATCTTTGATCATCGAGGGATTTTTGGACCTGAAAATCCCCTCTCTACCAAAATATTTACAACGACAGATCAATGATATTGTTAATGAAACAAAAGAGTTTGAAACGATGTAAAGTGGATTTGTTCATATTAGTGTAGCAAAACTATAACAAATTGTTTAAAAAACCATAAGAAATAGAAATATACCTAGCATTTTCCTGTTTATTTCGCTATAATTCCGAACTTTTACTGCAAGAGAGTATCAAACTCCTTATTTAGATACATCACATGTATCTCCTTTTTACCACGCATCGGCGTGTGATAGTTTGGTATCAAGTTGCATAAAACAGGGTGCACCCAGTTGCTTTAGTGACAGGGGTATCGGCAATGAGTGCCAGATAACATGCTTGTAACTTTAGAACCGTTCTATCGCCAAGACTTTACCACCCCACACAATATCAATATAAAGAAAACACTACATGAAATTTACAGATTTTAATTTAAAAGAGACGATTCAGGCTGCTGTAGCAGAAGCTGGATTTACAGAACCGAGTCCGGTTCAAAGAGACGCTATTCCTTTAGTATTGGAAGGTCATGATATGATCGCCCAGGCACAGACAGGTACAGGTAAAACTGCTGCATTTGGTCTCCCTATCATGAGCATGATGAAAGGTGACGGTTCTGTTGAAGGTCTTGTAATCGTTCCTACACGTGAACTTGCTATGCAGGTCAGTGATGAACTTTACCGTTTCGGTCAAAAGAGCGGACTTAAAACAGCTACGGTATATGGCGGTACAGCATACAATAAACAGATAGACCGTATCAAACAGGCTTCTATTGTCGTAGCAACGCCGGGTAGACTTCAAGACCTGCTTGAGAGCGGAAAGATCAAAATGAATCCTCAGTTCGTGGTCCTTGATGAAGCAGATGAAATGCTTGATATGGGATTCCTCGATGAGATCAAAAATATCTTTACTTTCCTTCCGGAAGCACGCCAGACATTGATGTTCTCGGCAACGATGCCAAACAGTATCAGAAAACTTGCAGAGCAGATCCTTAAAAACCCTAAAACGGTTTCTATCACGAAGTCAGAGTCTACAAACACTTCTATCACTCAACTCTACTATGTGGTACAGGAGAAAGAGAGAGATGATGCACTTGTAAGGCTCATCGACTATAAGAACCCGACAAAATGTATCATCTTCTGTCGTATGAAAAAAGAGGTGGATAGACTGGTCGCACACCTGACTGCTCAAGGTTTCAAGGTAAGTGGTCTTCATGGAGATATGGAGCAGAAACAAAGAGAAGTAACGATCCGTGCATTCAAGCAAGGTGGTATCGATATCTTTGTTGCGACGGATGTAGCGGCACGTGGTCTGGATGTCAATGATGTGACACACGTGTTTAACTACCATATCCCTTTTGATTCTGAGTCTTATGTGCACCGTATCGGTCGTACAGGACGTGGAGGTAAGACTGGTGAAGCGATCACTCTGGTCAGTCCTAATGAACTTAGAACCATCAAACGCATCGAAAAAGATGTAGGTACAAAGATGACCACACAAGTTATCCCTACACGTATGGAGGTACAAAACAACCGTGCTGATGCACTGATCGCGAAGATCGCTGAGACTAAAGTAACTGAAAGTGCGATCAACCTAGTCAAAACACTACAGCATGATCTTGATATCGTTACCATAGCTCACCTACTTGCTTCTTTGGTACAGGAAGATAATTTTGTCAAAGGTAAAGACCACATCGGTCTTGGCCTTGAAGAAGTGGAACTTCTAATAGAAAGAGCGATGAAAAGCAAAGGCGGAGGTGGTGGTGGCCGTAATCGTGGTGGTTACCGTGGAAACAGAAGCCGTAGTAGACATGGCCGTAATGGACGTTCAAGCGGAAGCCGCAGCAGCCGTAACGGCGGACGTGGGAGCAACAGAGGGTAAAACTACCCTCCTCTCTCACTTTATTATTTCATTCATCAATTCAAGACTCCCAACCTTCCTTCTCTCAATAACACAAGCATATATGATATTTCATGAAATATACAGACATTTCTTGTATACTATTCATAGTTCCATAATGGTGGATGAGGAAACCTCACCCATCTGATAAGTAGTTAGACTATCATTCACACTTATAGAAAGGATTTCAAATGAAGTTTATAAAATTATTTTTTACTATTTTGGCTATGAGCTTGTCGTCCATTGTCATTGTAGCAGCGGATACTCCAGAACCATCAAATACTATTGATTATCCTGTAGGATGGCAGGATTGGTCTGTGATAGCTGTTTCACACCGTACCGACAACAACACAATTCGTGTAATACTGGGTAATCCCATTGCGATCGAAGCTGCACGTACAGGCAATGTCAATCCATGGCCAGATGGTGCTATATTGGGAAAGGTTGTTTGGAAAGATAAACAACTTAATGATTGGAAAGCAGCAACTGCACCAGGAGAATTTGTCCATGCAGAGTTTATGTTTAGAGATTCAAAGAAATACAATAATACCTTTGGGTGGGGTTGGGCACGTTGGCTTGGTCAAGCACAAAAGCCTTTCAATGATGGAGGAGAGTCCTGTATAAAGTGTCATACACCGGTTAAAGATCGAAACTGGGTCTTTACAGATCCAGCAGTATTTCCTGTTTTAAAATAGGTAACAAAACTTATACATGGCATATGAGTTTTTAGAATTCAAAGCTGGTCAGAGATGGAAGACCCGGATGGGCAAGAGATTTATTATCAAAGAGGTTCGCGAGGACGAAAAGTACGCTCTGGTATGCATTAGTATGGATACAGGTAAAAAACATTTTTTTGATGAGGATGGTTTTGAAGTTCCGGGCTATCCTACAGATAATGATTTAGTAGAACAGATCTCTTAGTATTGTTACCTCGTTCCTATCGAGACGATGAAAATGAGAAAGAATGAACGTAAAAAACTATCATAACTCAAAAGATAGATTTGCAAATACCCCTTCAACACTTTGTGCCGTTTTATAGCGGCTCTGGAGCATTCTTACCTTTTTGGTCTTCAAATCGCAAATGGCTATACGGAAACTCATACCCATTTGCGGTTCAACGATGCAGATGATCTTCCCTTCATGCTCGCGTGTGGCGTGGATGATACCCTTCAGGCTGGGGAAAAAGTATTTTGGATAGCTCAACGGGGTGATCTCTACGATCTTGAGATTATCGCCTTGTTCAAGGGTATCTACGATAAGCTGTGCATCTTCCACGCTCTCAAACTGTACACACCAGTCATCAAAAACCTTATTGAAATGCTTTAGATCTTCATCTAAAAAACCTCCGGCAAGTGATTGTAAAGCAAAAATACCCATTGTTTTTATCCTATTGTATCAAACCGGAATTTTAACATAATTTGCTGGAGATCTATTTTCATCTTGTATCCTTTTTTATTTCTCCCGCGTCATATCTTTTACTCCCTCAACATCGATTGGTGTAGACCATTTCGCGTCAAATACCGTTTCTAAGGACTCTACTTCCTCTCGAATATCCTCTACCCTTTTTCTTAGCTGTTCATGCAGTTGCTTATAGCGTTCATCGCTTGCTAACATCTCTTCTTCTTTTTGCTTTTTCCATCTGTGTCGGCTTAATGCTTCTACGACTTCCGGAGCGACGGATTTCAGTATGGCTGATTCGAGTAGTTCGGCTTTGTTCTCTACAACGTTGAGCTCGACACCAAGGGTCTGTCCATTGTTGATCCAGGCTTGGTTGAGCTTGTTTTGTTTGTTGGTGCTGAGTGTATAGGTGGGATAATGGGAGATGATATCTTCATATCCGCTTCCAAAAAGCACTGGGATAGCACTGAACTCGATATCCGGGTTGATGAGCTTTAAATCATTCTTGACCTTCACGGCAAGGGAGTGAAAAATAGACTCACCTGATGGATCATAGTCAGTAATGGCTATGAGATAAGCTTTGTTATGTTTTGCGGTACGGTTAAGATATTCGGCAATATTCACTGATTCGAAAGACGGGATCTGACCAGTACTGTTATAGACACCACAGAGCAAAGCTTCTGACAACACTTCTGTACTTCGCGTCGGCTTTTCGGTAAAGAGTACGATGGGGGTATTGTAGGTATGGCTGTCGTTACCAAGCCCCTTGGTAATCACGTTGAGTCGACTGTAGATCGTTATATCACCATCCAAAAAGAGTTCATAGAGGTACTCTCCTATCAGGTGGTTCACATAGATATCCCACTTGTCATCAGGCATCTTTTTAAGATGTTCGATGTCCCCCTTGAACTTATACCAGATATCTCTGATATTTTCCACGGTCTCTCCTGTCTCAAGAAACCGATCTATATAGGCGGTAAGTTTTTTTCTGGTACCTCTGTAGTGTTTCATAGCTTAGCCTTTACGCATACAAAGTTAGGACTATTATAGCACTTTTTAATGATTGGCCAATACTTTACCATCCATATATCATATCATCAAAAACCTTATTGAAATACTTTAGTTCTTCATCTAAAAAACCTCCGGCAAGTGATTGTCTAGCAAAGATTCCTATTTATTTTATCTTATGATAAAGGTGGAATTTTTACATAGTTTAATGCATTGAGTAAATTCAGCTAAAATAACAATATCAAGGAAAGTTCATGGATACAATTAAACTGGAATATCACCAAATAATAGATGAAAATGCAGTAAGGAAAGAGTTGGAGTTTCAAGAAGACCTATTAAAGCTTCCGTACTCCCGAAAGTCACTTTTTGTTTCAACAGTCGAGGGCGAATCTATGCAGCCTCTCATAAAAGACAGATCTTTAGTGATTGCTGACCTATCTCAAAAAGAGTTTGAAGATGGAGCTATTTTCCTAATTGAAAAAGATCAAAATATGTGGATAAAAAAAGCATCGTACATAGAAAAGAAAGAGTTTTTTGTATCAATAAATCCTGATTATTCCCATTTGGTATATAAAAGGGAGGACTGCAGGATCCTTGCAAAGGTTTTATTACATTTTGATGAATATTAACTCCTTAGCCTTTTCCTTTTTTCAGGTGAGAAAAAATAGACAAACCTTTATTAAATGATAATTTTTATTACTTACATATAAGTATAACAACTATATAATGACTTATATAATTTATAAGGAGACTATATGAAAATAACTAAAATCATTGCTGCTTCAATTGTAGCATCATCTGTATTATTTGCCGGATCATTGGCTGAAAAAGCCAAATCAATGGGGCTTCAAGCGATCCCTACTGATAAAACTGAGCTTGCTAAACTGACCGATCCAAATGGTACTGTTACAACTGAGAGGGTTGAACTTGGGAAAAAACTTTACTTTGAACCAAGACTTTCAAAAAGTGGACTGATCTCCTGTAATACCTGTCATAACCTCGCACTTGGAGGAGCGGACGGTGCTCCTGCAGCCATAGGTCACATGTGGGTAGCAAATCCGCACCATCTTAACTCACCTACCGTTTACAATGCCGTATTCTTTGAATCTCAGTTCTGGGATGGTAGAAGTCCACACCTTGAAGATCAGGCACAAGGACCTATGCAGGCAGCACCAGAGATGGCTTCACCGGCTTCATTGGTCGTAGAGAGAATCAACTCTATCCCTGAGTATGTAGAAGAGTTCAAAAAAGCGTATGGTGACGATGTAAAAGTTGATTTCCCAACGATCACATCAACGATCGGTATCTTTGAGAGAACACTTGTCACACCATCAAGATACGATGACTTCCTCAATGGTAAAGAAGATGCATTGAACGATGCTGAAAAAGAGGGACTGCAAGTATTTATGGATCAAGGGTGTACATCATGCCATAGCGGTGTTGCACTGGGTGGAAAAATGATGCCATTCCCGATGATCAAACCATATAAATTTGCGGATGTAGGTGACTTCAAAGGCGATCAAAAGGGTATGGTAAAGGTACCAACACTTAGAAACGTGACTGAAACTGCACCATACTTCCATAATGGACAGATCTGGAGCCTTGCTGAAGCGGTTCAGGAGATGGGACGCACACAGCTTGGAAAAAATATCTCTGATGAAGATGCAGCAAAGATCGTAACGTTCCTCAAAGCGTTGAAAGGTCAAAAACCAGAGATCGTTTATCCTCAGCTTCCGGAGAGTACGGCTACTACGCCTAAACCTGAATTTAACTGATCATATAGTGCATTACAGAACAAGAAGTACTTTCTTGTTCTGTATTCATCAAACACTATATTTCTACGATAGCCTTGATCTCATCAAGATATAACAACTCTTTTTCTGCCAGTTTATCCGAAAGTACAGTAATCTCTTTCTTATGTGTTTGAAAAAGTTTCAACACCTCTTCCTCTTTTTCTGTAATGATCTTCCGTACTTCATCATCTATGAGTTTGGCCGTCGCTTCACTGAAGTCTTTTGGCATAGCCATTTCACGACCGAGGAAAACATGATCTTCACCTTTTTGATAGTAGACAGGACCCAGCAGTTCACTCATACCCCATTGGCTGACCATATGAGTTGCCAGACTGGTTGCCTCTTTGAGGTCATTGGCCGCACCTGAAGAGAGGTCGCCTAACAGGGTCTGCTCCGCAGCCCTTCCGCCTAGCATCACCCCGATCTTATCGAGCAGATAGGCTTGAGGAAAGTTTTTTAGATCTTTAAGAGGCAGTTGTTCCGTCATCCCCAATGCCTGTCCTCTGGGTACGATCGTTACCTTTTCTATAGGATCTGCGTGTTCGAGCAGTAGAGCAGCTAACACATGACCGCTCTCATGGATGGCGACTCTCTGTTTGTCTTTCTCATCCAGAACAAACTCCTGCTCTACCCCCATGATGATACGGTCCCGTGCATACATAAAGTCATCCTGTGTGACGTACCTTTGCCCTTCTCTGGCTGCATGCATGGCTGCTTCATTGACAAGGTTTGCAAGGTCAGCACCGGAGAAACCGATGGATATTTTGGCTATCTTCTCCAGGTCTATGGAGTTGTCTATCTGAACATTACGTATATGGATGTTGAGTATCTTTTCACGTGCCTTGACATCGGGTAGTGTGAGTGTGATCTTACGGTCAAACCTGCCCGGTCTGAGCAGTGCATAATCCAGAACGTCGGGGCGGTTGGTCGCTGCGATGACCACTACCTGCTCTTCTGACTCAAAACCATCCATCTCGGCTAAGATCTGATTGAGAGTCTGTTCTTTCTCATCATGACCGCCGCCTACGCCTGCACCTCTGGCACGCCCGACAGAATCAATTTCATCGATGAAAATGATCGAAGGGGCTTCCTGTTTGGCTTTCTTGAAAAGATCACGCACCCGTGATGCCCCTACACCGACAAACATCTCGACGAACTCCGAACCGCTGATGGAAAAGAAAGGTACTTCCGCCTCCCCTGCTACAGCTTTTGCCAAAAGGGTCTTCCCTGTACCAGGTGCTCCCATCAGCAGGATCCCTCTGGGAATTTTGGCACCTATTCTTTCATACTTCTCAGGATTTTTTAGAAAGTCCACAACTTCATAGAGTTCGATCTTTGCATTTTCGACACCTGCGAGGTCATCAAACGTCACAGATACCTTTTGTTTCTCGTATTTTTTGGCCGTGGATTTCATAAAATCAAATACACCTCCACCCATACCGCCTAACTGTTCTTTCATACGTCGTGAACTGTAAAATATGAATCCTAAAAAGATAAAAAGTGGCAACAACATAAAAAAGCTAAGCCAAAAATTTGACTCTTTTTGTGACTTCACATACATTTCAACCTGGTTTTTTTCCAGTAGTGCTAAAAAAGTTTTATCTTCAAATGGAGGAAGTATTGTCCTCACATAAGAAGGTCTCGTACCTAGCTCACCCTTTAAAGTAGCTAGAACCTGATCCCCATCGATTCGTATCTCTTTGATACTGTTTTCTGCAATTTTCTTTTTAAATTCATCGTAAGAGAGCGTTTGACTCTGTTGCTGCAAGGACATATAATTATAGAGTTGAAATCCCAGTATGATCATGATCAGTATCACCCATATATTGGTAAAAGGATTGAATTTAGGAACATCTATCGGTTCTTTTGCCATCTCTGCTTCCTTTAGGAAATTATCTACTATAGACTTATTGTACCAAAATATGGAAAGTCATATGATGCGGATGATAGGTATCATAAGTAGAATTCACACTTATTGGCTATAATACGAAAATAATCACTATGAATGAAGGCATGCATGCCCTTTCAGTGCAGTATGAAGGTACCCCTTATGAGCAAACTTGACCTAAGAGAAGCAAAACGTTTTTTACCCACTACCAGAGAAGAGATGGATGCACTCGGATGGGAACAGTGTGATGTGATACTGATCTCCGGAGATGCCTATATAGACTCCCCTTTCATTGGGGTTGCTACGGTTGGACGTATGCTTGAAAAACTGGGGTATAAGGTCGGTATCATTGGACAGCCTGATGTAAAAAGTGACAAAGATATCAAGCGTTTGGGTGAACCGAGACTCTACTGGGGTGTGAGTGGCGGAAGTATTGACTCTATGGTGGCGAACTATACAGCTACAAAGAAGTTCAGAAACTCAGATGACTATACCCCCGGAGGGAAAAATACCAAACGTCCCGATCGTGCGGTACTGGTCTACACCAATCTCATACGCCAGAACTTTAAAAATACGGTTCCTATCGTGCTGGGCGGTATAGAAGCTTCTCTCAGACGTGTCACCCACTATGACTACTGGAGCAACAAGCTGAGAAAACCTATACTCTTTGACTCTAAGGCAGATATTCTCATCTATGGTATGGGAGAACAGGCCATACGTGAGCTTACACATGCTTTGGATCAAGGCAAGGAGTGGAGAGATATACGCGGTGTCTGTTACATCAACAAAGAGCCTGTTGAACATTACCATCAGCTTCCCTCTCACCAGGAGTGTCTGGATAACAAAGAGAAGTACATAGACCTTTTTGATCTTTTTTATGACAATAACGACCCCATCGCCGCGAAAGGTCTTTGCCAGAAAGTAGACACACGCTACTCCATACAAAATCCGCCATGCGATTATCTGAGTGAACCTGAGATGGATGAAGTCTCTGCCCTGCCGTTTACAAGGGAACTGCATCCTTACCACCGTCCGGAAGGAAAAGTAAAGTGTCTGGAGACGATCAAGTTCTCCATCATGACGCATCAGGGGTGCTGGGGTGAGTGTAACTTCTGTGCCATCGGTGTACACCAAGGACGTACGATCCGTACACGTTCTGAACGCTCCATCGTGAAAGAAGCCAACCAGTTTAAAGAGTATAAAGACTTTAAAGGGATCATTTCAGACCTTGGTGGCCCTACGGCCAATATGTATGGTTATGAGTGTAACAAAAAACTCAAACTCGGTACCTGTGACCATCAGCGTTGTGTCGATTCAAGACACTTGTGTTCATCCATGAAACCGGACCATACCCGTGTCATAGGCATGATGAAACAGGTACGAAACATAGAGGGTATCAAAAAAGCATTTGTGGCTTCAGGTATACGTTATGACCTGATCAATGAAGACAAACGCAAGGGATACTCCTACCTGAAAGAGCTGGTACAACACCACATCTCGGGACAGATGAAAGTAGCACCTGAACATACGCAGCAGCATGTCCTTGATCTTATGGGAAAACCGGGGAAACAGACACTGATAGATTTTAAAAGACTCTATGACAAACTGAACAAAGATATGGGGAAAAAACAGTACCTTACCTACTATCTGATCGCTGCGCACCCGGGTTGCGAAGAGAAAGATATGCATGAACTGAAACGTTTTACCACCGAAGAGCTAAAAATGAACCCTGAACAGGCACAGGTCTTTACCCCGACTCCCGGTACCTACTCTGCTGTGATGTACTACACAGAGATGGACCCGGTGACACGTAAAAAGATATTTGTGGAGAAAGATATACACAAAAAAGAGAAACAAAAAGCCATTGTTCAGGCAAAAACAAATTTTAAATCAGGATTTGCAAGTTAATGCCCAATAGATCCATCTATATCACTGACCTTGACCATACTTTTTTACATACGGACCAAACTATCAGTGATTTCAGCACAGAGGTATGGAATACAAAAAACAAAGATGCTATCCTCTCTGTAGCCACGGCCAGAAGCTTTCAAAAAACCCGTGACTTTTTGGAGAAACTCCATCTGCATGCACCAATGATACTCTTGGACGGTACGATGATAGTATCACCGGACAAGAAGCTTATAGACCTGAAGACCATTAATAAGGCACTGGGTGATGCCATCGTTGAAGTAGGTTTGCAGTTTGACATAGACCCTTTCATCATAGGTCTCAAAGACATGGATCTCAATGAAGCTTTTTTATATCCAAGAAAACTCAATGAACACCAGAAATTTGTCTTAAAGGGCTACAAAAATGACCCTCGTTTGCAATTCAATCCGGATAACAAAACTATGGATATGAACCTGAAGATCGTTTATTTTGGAGACAAAAAAACACTGGAACCTCTGACAGCAAAATTAAAAACAACGTTCAAAGATGCCATAGAGTGCAAACTCTCTCCAGAAAAATATTCAGACGGCTATTTCCTGACTATACTTCACCCTGAAGGTGATAAAGCACATGCTCTACAGAAGGTTATGGATTATCTCGAACGAGACCCTGAGGACGTAACGGTATTTGGTGACTCGGTCAATGATATAGGGATGTTCAAACTTGCTGGCACTTCTGTTGCCGTCTCCAATGCCCTGGATGAAGTCAAAGCCGTAGCAGATATCATACTGCCTCACTCCAATGATGAGGATGCAGTGGCCAAATATTTGAAAAGTAATGGATAGACAGTTAAATTTTTCAATTCCAATAAAAGTACTAGAATCCTATAAAATATACTACAAGTTTCGGACTTAATTCAAACGAGATAAAAACCTTATCAAATCTACCATAGTGTCATGTTTTATAATGAAATTAGATTTATAAAATCTTTTTTTCTTATCAGATCAGGATTCCTCTACATCCGCCAGTGTCAATGCGAAGAGTACGTTGACTCCGTGAGATATCAGTACCTTTTGTGCCTCTTGCAGTGTAATACCCGTTGTGATAATATCATCTACCAATATCACATCTATGTTTGACTTGCCTTTATAGAGAAAATCTCTTGGGTTATCCAAACGAAACTGTAAGTTTTTACCCGAATAATTCACCCTGTTCTGTGCCATAAGCGAACTGTGTTGTATAATAGAACTCTTGGTCTTCATAGCCCGGGTTAGAAGTGCCACATGGGAGTAGCCGTTTTTGACATATTCATCTATGCCTATGATGTAGACATCTCTCTCATCAGACTCTACAAACTCTTCAATGAAGGGTTTCATCGTCATATTGGCCAATGACTTGTAGATACGGAATCCTTCTGGTTTGTGTTTAGTGTGTAGCAGGGTCTCAAGAGTGCTGTACTTAAAAAAACTGATGATATCCAGTGTTCCTACTTTCCTAGTACTTATAGCAGGGATAAAGAGTTGTTCTATACATCGCTTGCAGATGATCTTAAAACTTAATTTTGAACAAGAAAAACAACGCATAAAAAATCCTTCCGATTCACTTGATCAAGCTTATGGATCTAGCCAACATGATAGAAGATACTCATGGCAATAAAAAGAAAATGTATCGATAACTTTATCTCAGTATTTATTGTAGCTAAATGGTATAATATCATATTAATTCCAAGAGAGTGTATAGATGATAAAAAACAAGATCCATTATATCTTAGTAGCAACTATTTTATTAGGTATAAATGGATGTGGTACTGATACTGCGGAACCTGACAAAAAAAAGCGTAAAGTATCCGGTTTTCATACCGATAGATCTATGTTTATCGCTACCATTGATGAAGTTTCTCCTACGAAAGAAGAGAGAAATGCTTTGATAGACGAGTTTATCATGAAATCCAATCTTCAGTGTCAGCACTACTTGAACAATCCACTCAATACATCATCCACGCCTAAAAAACAGGGGCTTTATATGGATATATTTGATGGTGTAAGCCAAGCATTTGGCGTGAAAAATATCACAGATGGTGCCAAGAAACTCTATATAAAAAAGAGTGAGGATGGCAGCAATAAAGCCAAAATAGCCTATGAAAATGCGCTTTCTCCCGAAATTAAACGAGGGGTAGAGATTGCAAGAGAAAAGTATGTCCAAAAGATGATCCTGCGAAGAACCAGGATGATAGAGAGCTACACGATAGCTATGATGGAACGAGATATGGATAATTATGATAAATTATGTAGTTATGAAACCGGTTTGATCGAGATACATAAAGCGCTAAAAAAAGCACAGAGACAACCGAAAATAAAGCCTTTTTCTCCCAAAATCGACCCTACGACGATAAAAAATAAGGTAGAGGCCGTCACAAGAGAGGCTCAAGCCAACAAAGCATCAAACGCAAAGATAGATGTAAAGGTCCTCAACGCTAAAGAATCAGGAAAAGAGAGTCAAAGCCAAACTGTAAGTCAAACAGAAGAGCTGAACCGTACTGCCTTTTAAAGATCAGGAAACCAACCTGCCTTCTAAATAATGATCTCTTGAAGTGCTTCGAAAGCTCCCATAGGAAGCTCTATCTCTGCACCAAAACTCTCTCTCGGATTAATACGGATCACAGGAACATCAAACCTTCTACCTATCTGTTCAGACGTGTTTCTGACAGTTGGTACAGCGGTTCCTGCACCTATCTCCACGATAGCAAGCTTGGCACCCTCCTTTTCCAAAATGTCCATCCAACGACTTAGTCTCTCTCTTTGTCCATCCGTACGGGCATACTCCCATCCGAAGTCTCCGAACATTAAAATATTCGGTCGTGCCATAGCCCCGCAGAATGGACAGGAAGGCAAAGGTTCTTTGGCTTTAAACCCCTCTTCTATCTCTATAAAGGTATCATCTGCACTCCAGAGCATTCCCTGACAGTTATCTACACACTGCATGTGGTGAATGGAACCGTGACACTCCATGATCTGCTCCTCTTTGAAGCCGGCCTTCTGAAACTGTCCATCCACATTTGAGGTAAAAATATGGACTCCATATTTTTTAGTATTAGAGAGCTCCAGGAGTAATGAAAAACCCTCATGAGGCACTGTATCACGGTAAAGATGCAGCCTATGGCCGTAAAATGCCCAGGCCAACCGAGGGTCAGACTCGAACCACTCCGGATTTGCCATCTCTTCAAAATGAAGCCCCAACTCCTTAGCCTTTGGATAGGCATTCCAAAAGCCCTCCACCCCTCTAAAGTCAGGTAACCCGCTGTCCACTCCCATCCCTGCACCTGCAGTTATGAAAAGTGCATCTGCTGCTTCTAACAATTGTTTGGCTTTTTGTAGGTTTTCTGTGATATTCATAGGAAAGATTATAGCATATAATCCCACCTATCTATCAAAAAACCTTCCTACTGAAATAAAGCAAAAATAAGAGATAATAGTTGTATGCATGTAGCCTCAGGAGTGTCATATGACAATCATTCTTTTTCTGAAAACAAGTATGATATGGTTGATCATAGCTGTCATGGCCATCATAAACGGTATCTTTAGAGAAAATGTTTTAGTTGGCATGATTAGTCCAAATATGGCAGTGCCGGTGAGTGGTATCACACTCTCCATCATCGTATTGATCGTTACCTATGTCTCTTTTCCACTATTTGGAAAACATCATGCTCTTACCTACTTTGTTATTGGACTTCAATGGGTTTTAATGACTCTCCTGTTTGAATTCATCTTTGGCCATTATGTGATGGGGAAATCATGGTCTGATATCTCAGAGGTCTTTCATATTATGAAAGGAAACCTCTTTATCATTGTACTGGCAGTAAGTTTGATCTCACCACTTTTAATGGCCAAGGTGAAACGTATACTGTAATTTTGTAATACCCCTACTTCAATCGTAAATAATACCAGCATTTGAATTTCCATTACACACTCATTACATTGTAGTATTGTATATTTATACGATGTCTGGATACAGTGGCCAAATCAAACAAGCAAGTGCTTAATTGGTCTACTAAAAATTGTTCCTATGCAAAAAAATAAAAGCTGACGGAAAGGATAGACAAATGAATGATACAGATACAAAAAATGCTATTGAGATCTTAAACAGGATAATGGAGGTCGAATTAGCCGGGGTTGTACGTTATACCCATTACTCTTTAATGGTTTATGGCTACAATAGGTTACCTATAGTTGACTGGATGAAAAGTAATGCGCAAGAAGGTTTAACTCATGCACATAGGGCTGGTGAACTTGTAACGCTTTTGGGTGGTCATCCATCACTCAGCATTGGAAAGTTACTTGAAACAGCGAAGCATGACATTGGAGATATACTCCGAGAAAGCCTGGAGCATGAAAAAACAGCTCTTGATGCCTACTACGAATTATTGAAACTAACAGAAGGTGGTACTTCCGTGTTATTGGAAGAATACGCCAGAGAAATGATCGTAGAAGAGGAGATGCATCTTGATAGTGTGAATAAGATGTTAAGGCATCCTGGAGATGTAGAGGCATTTAAAACTTAACGAAGCTCTACCTGTTCATCTTACTGGGATGTTATGTGTTCCTCTATTACATGTGCAAACGAGGAGAAGATTTTTAAAAATGAATAGAGATTCGGTGAAAAAAGAACTTATTTTAGAATCTGAGATCACATGTCCTAAATGTGGTTATAAAAAAATAGAAACTATGCCAATAGATGCGTGTCAATGGTTTTATGAGTGTGAGAATTGCGGTGCAATTCTTAAGCCTAAAAAGGGTGATTGCTGTGTCTTTTGTTCATACGGTTCAGTCCCCTGTCCTCCCATGCAGAAAGATTCAGGTTCTTGTTGTCAATCATAGATAGAAGGAATAAAAATAGCAAGTTGTAGATCTGACACGGAAATCAATCATCGTTTAGAAGGCAAGGTATTAAAAATCCTATTGAGTATCAATGCCTTTATGTTTATGGCTGAAATTACACTTGGCATCTTGAGTGAGTCATCAGCCCTCATAGCAGATTCTCTTGATATGTTGGCCGATGCAACAGTCTATGGTATAGGGCTGTATGCTGTAGGAAAATCACCGCTTGTAAAAATAAAAGCCGCACATTTAAGTGGTGTTTTTCAAGTATTTTTGGGAGTATTGGTTTTTGCGGATGTTATACGCCGATTGATTTATGGAAGTGAACCGGAGTCACTCCTAATGATTTTTGTTGGGATAGCAGCTCTTGTAGCAAACATTATTTGTTTGGTCCTGATTTCAAAATACAAAAAGGGTGAGGTTCATATGCGTGCCAGTTGGATATTTTCAAAAAATGATGTGATTGCTAATGTAGGTATTATTATTGGTGGTGGATTTGTATATCTATTAGAGACAAGATTCCCGGATCTCATTGTTGGTATGATCATCTCGATCATAGTCATTCGTGGTGGTATAGATATTATCAAGGATGCATATCATGAAAAGCGTGTACATACAGAGAGTTGCAGCTAATCATCTGTCCATTTTGATACACGAAAAATGTATGTATATATTGAGCCTGTAAAAGTCAGTAGATCAAAGGTACGAAGACAAATCCGTAAAACTCTTCTTTTTTAATCTCTGTTTCTGAAGTCTTTATAAATTTAAAAATAGACTCTCCTATGGGTATGACCAAGATACCACCTATTTTCAATTGTAAAAAAAGTTCTTCCGGAGTTTCATCAGCTGAAGCAGAGACCAGTATCCTGTCAAACTGTTTTCCTGGCAGGCCAAGCGTATCTCCTGCCTTTTCTATGTGACAATGACTGTTAAAACCAAACTTGGAAAGGTTTTCTCTTCCTTGCTCCACCAAAGTACTGATCCTTTCAAGCCCGATCACACTGCCTTTATTTCCCACCATATAACAAAGAAGTGCTGTGGTCCATCCTGACCCCGAACCAATGTCCAACACCGTGTTCCCATCCTGGGTGTCAAGACGTTCCAACATGAAGGCTACTGTGGAAGGTTGTGATATGGTTTGGTAATCTCCTATGGGCAAAGGCATATCTGCGTAGGCTTCATCTTCATATTCTTCAGGTACAAAGTATTTTCTATCGATCGTTCTAAAGGCATCAATGATCAGTGGACTTTTCAACATATTCGAGGAGATCATACTATCCACGAGTCTATCCATCTTCTTCATCTACTGCTCCACAAATGCTGCACTCATATACCCTACAACCTGTGATTCATCTCCGCTGGCATCCGCACTTGTACGATAATCCAACAGTACAGATCTTAACCCGTTCTTTTTTGCTGCAAGCAACATCGCTTCCACACCGATCTTACCACAGGCTTCACACCCCTGATGCAATTCAGTAGTACTCAGTTTCTTTACTGCATCCAAACAGATGCTGTCAAGCGCATTGGCCTTTTTGATGTCATAGTAGTGACTCAGATCCGTACTGATCACGACAGCGGTATCAGGATCCTCAAGAAGGTATTCGATCACTTCTGACAGTTTTTCAGGAGACTCATCACCATAGACCATCTCAACCACGGATACATCCGGTGTATAGGTTTTGACAAAAGGGATCTGTACTTCTGTACTGTGCTCATGGTGGGCTTCAGGTACAAAAGCTATCCCAAATCTCTCTTTTAGGTCTAATACCAATGGTTTATCGATAAGCAATGCCCCCAGAGGTGTATGATAGGTATCAAATTCAGAAATACTGGTCCCATTGAGATAGACACGGTGGCTAGGACCGATGATCACCACACGCTTCACAACTGAATTAGATAGTAACCTTAATGCAATGTTCGCAGTAAAACCACTGTATACATACCCTGCATGCGGTACAATGACCGCTCTGGGTTTAAGATGTAACACACCCTTTTTCTCTTTGAGATGTGTATCAATGATTTGATTGTAATGTTCCAGCATTGCTTGTATCTCATCCGGGCTAGACGGGTAGAACTGTCCGGCAACTGCTGCTTCTCTTGTGCTCATGACCACACTCCTTCTATCGCTCTATGACACTTCGGACAATGCCCATCTTCTAAGTTGTTCACCGTCACATCATAACCACTACGATCTATCACCAACGTCCCGCACTGCGGACAGTGTGTATCTGCATGCACCGGTACATTCCCTAGATAGATATAGTAAAGCCCTGCTTTTTGACCTATCTCTTTGGCACGCATCAGCGTTTCTACTTTTGTTCTCTCATGATCCATCATTTTATAATCGGGATGGAAGGCACTTAAGTGCCATGGCACATATTTACCCAGGTCATTGGCGATAAATGCTGCCATCTCTTCAAGGTCTTTATCACTATCATTTTCACCTTCGATGAGCAGTGTGGTGATCTCAACCCATATACCTGCATCTATCATTCTTTTCAGTGTGTCTTTCACCTCATCGAGCCCGCCTTTGAGCACCTTTCTATAGTAGGCATCATCCCAGCTTTTAAGATCGATATTTGCAGCATCAACCCAGCTTGCCATATCTGCTATGACCTCCGGTGATTCAAAACCATTGGAAACAAAAAGGTTTTTAAGCCCTTTTGTTTTGGCGATCACTCCGATATCTTTGGCATAAGGGTAGAAGATGGTGGGTTCATTGTAAGTGTAGGCAATCGATTCTGCACCATGAGAAATGGCCAATTCCACCATCTCTTCAGGACTGACATTGATAGATTCATTGACTTTTTTCTCTTGGGAGATATCCCAGTTTTGACAGAATGGACATTTGAAGTTACATCCGACCGTCCCAAAAGAGAGTGCTGTACTGCCTGGCAGTACATGATTGAGAGGTTTTTTTTCTACAGGATCTACATGGACTGCGACAGGATGGCCGTATACGAGTGTTTCAAGCTCTCCACCCACATTTTTATTGATCCCGCAGATACCTACCTGCCCCTCTTTGAGTTTGCAGGAGTGGCGGCAGAGCAGACAGATGATCCTGTCTTTACCCTCTTCTTTTGTATAATATTTCATATCTTTGCTAGATGTCATGTTGACTCCTTTAATGAGCCAGCCACTTAATAGTTGACTCAACTATACTTAATCATATCACAGGAGATTATAAATGTCAATAAATCTTTTATATAGATAACTGCTTAGAGAAGCTTTCTTTGTAAAATAGTTCAAAATCATCTTGTGATAAAGGTTTTGAGAAATAATATCCCTGAAACATATCACAGCCATTTTCCAATAGAAATATAAATTGTTCTTTCGTCTCTATACCTTCTGCTACCGTTTTCAAATGATATATTTTTGCCAGAGAGAGGATCGTTGTGATCATCAGTTCATCCGATTTGCGCTCACCTAAATGGATCACAAAAGAACGATCTATTTTTAACTCTTCGATAGGCATTTCCCTTAGAGCACTTAGAGATGAGTATCCCGTACCAAAATCATCCATGGAAAATGAAAAGTCCAACTGCTTTAGTTTATTGATGATGACACTGATTCTATAGATATCTTCAATAAGAATCGTCTCTGTCACTTCGAAAATGATCTTTTTTCTTGTATCTTCATTGAGATATTTGTCGGATAACCGCTTCACCTCATCTAAAAACGTATTATGAAAAAATTGTCTTACACTGATATTGATCGAAAACTGTTTTAGGTCTAAACCCATGAGCTCCCATGACTGAAGTGTTTTAAACGCTTCTTCAATAATATAATTTCCCAGTTCAATGATCAACCCTGTCTTTTCCGAGATCGAAACAAATTCAAAGGGAGAGATCAGTCCGAGATCCGGACTGTTCCATCGGACAAGTACTTCACAACCAATGATCTTCTGGTCCCTGTTAAACTGTGGCTGGTAACGCAGTTCAATCTCATTATGTTCCAAAGCAAAATAGAGTTTGCGTTCGATCTCCAGACGATATTCAACCTCTTTTGCCAATTCATCATTGAATAAAATGATTCCGTCACGGCCCTTTTCTTTTGCCTGATACATGGCAATATCTGCTTCTTTGATAAATTGTCTGGCTTCTTTTGATGTACCCCCTAGACTGTTTACACCGATACTTGCACTGATATAGAGATGATGGCGATCCACCACATACGTTTCCTTCAATATTTGCAATAATTTCACAGAAAAAGTGTAAGCATTTTCCTGACAAGTTCCATCCCCATATAATGTATCACTGATGATCGCGAACTCATCTCCTCCAAGGCGGGCTATCGTATGTGTATCTTCACAGTAGTCCCTAATACGTTTTGAAACTTCCTGAAGTACTTTATCTCCCAACTCATGTCCCAATGAGTCATTAATCGTTTTGAAATGATCAAGATCGATAAGTAAGAGATAGGCACATCGTTTGGAAGCGTGTATTCTCTTGATCATATAATCCATATAATTAATAAAATAACGACTGTTGTATAAACCTGTCAATGCATCATGTTGTGCCTGATAATAGGTTTTTTGAATCAGGTTATAACTGTTATCTGATGCGTAGATCAATACACCTAAAAAAATAAGTGAGAACAAAGAGAGCACATCACCATAGAGTTCCCCTATCAGCAGGGAGTAGACGATCAAGGGTAATATCAAGATCAGTAAAATAGGATAAAAAAGTTTTCTGTCTGAAAAGAGCAATATAGATGCCACGATAGAGATACCTACTTGCGTACAAATGGCGATATAATGCAGTTTACTCTCAACCTCTTCTGAATAGACAAGAAATGCAAGGGTCCATAAGCCAAAGATGAGATAAAAAAAGAGTGTCAGTTTTCGATACCAGTTTTTCAGCTCCTTTTTGTTCATCTCTTCAAATTCAAAGTCTTTATAAAGCGTCCATCCCCATACGGATACCAGTATGACCAAGCCGTTCATGATCAAAGCCGGTATCAGAAACCCCTTCATCCAACCCAGTCCTATATATGCGAAGCCAGGTATAAAAGAGAATCCTATTATCAGTAAGATCTGTTTTCGTAAAAAACCATAGAATTTTTGTTTCTGCATAATGATTATTGTATAACTAACTTTTATAACATAAGATTAAAAAATAGATATAAATCTAAAACATATATGCAGAACAACTTTCTGTCATGCATGAAATGCTTTTCGACTCGTAATTAAGTCTACTGTGACTATAATGCGAAAAAAAAGACCACTATGATCAAAATGCTTTTCGATAAGAACCATAACACTTCTATACTTCTGGCCGGTATACTTGCCATTATAGTAGGTGTAGGCGTTGCAAGATTTGCCTTTACTTCACTGCTTCCATCTATGCTTGAAGACTTCTTGTCACTTACCTATGCCGGTGTACTGGCATCATGTAACTTTGCAGGCTATCTGGCTGGTGCTGTCTTTTCTATATTCATCAGAGATATCAACACCAAAGTAAAATATTTTCGTATCGGTATGGTACTGAGTATCCTAACAACCCTGGTACTGGCGACTACAACCAATGATGCCTTGTGGCTGATCTCTAGGATCATCGCCGGATTTGGTGCAGCCATGGTCCTTATCGTGGGTGGTGCCATTGTGATGGTCAAACTGAACTTTGAGAGTAAAACAAAGGCTATGGGCATACACTTCAGCGGTATTGGTTTTGCTATCGTGATATCGGAGCTTATCAGCCAGTATGTTCTACAAAACGGCACATGGGCTGATGCATGGCTTGTTTTATCCCTGTTTGCAGTTATCATCACTTTTTATACGCTTTATATTTTATCTTTTGATAAAATCATCAAAAAAGACGCAGTAAAGCATCCCCTGTCAAAATCGATATTCTCTACCTATGTGATACTGCTGATCCTGGCCTATTTCACCGAAGGTGTCGGATTTGTCGTGCAGGGTACTTTTTTACCCGACATCATTAATTCACTAGAAGGATTGGAAGGGTATGGAAATCTTGGTTGGATCATCGTGGGTATTGCCGGTATCCCCTCCTCTATACTATGGATGAGACTCGCTCATAATTATGGCAGTGTCAATGTCATTATCATTGCCATGGCTCTACAAATAGTCGGTATACTCATACCTGCATTCAGCACAGATGTAACACTGAACTTACTTAGCGGTGCACTCTATGGCAGTACTTTCATAGGGCTTGTAGCACTCTTTTTGAACCTTGGCGGTCACTTGGCGGGGAAAAACCCAGTAGTACTCATGGGCTCTATGACCGCAGCCTACGGTATAGGCCAGGTGGGTGCACCACTCTACAGTGTCATTTTGATCGACCATTTTGGAAACTATAACGCCACACTCTATGTGACAGCATCTATTGTATTTATAGGCATACTATTTTTGCTCTATGCGAAAAGAATGGAAAAGATACAATAAACCTCTTTACAATTTTGTTATAATACAAAAAAGGGGTTTATATGAAATGGATACTCTCTTTACTTTTTCTTTCCAATATTCTCTTAGCTGACGAAGCCCAAGCCATCATCAAAAAACTTGAAAAGAACCTGCGCGGTGACTACATGTACTCCACCATGAATATGATAGTCACCTCTAAGCGGGGTAAACGTACGGTCAAGATAGAAAGCTGGTCCGAGGGGAACGACAAGAGTTTTATCAAGATCCTCTACCCTAAAAAGGACAAAGGAATCACCTTTTTAAAGATCGACAATCAAATGTGGCAGTATATCCCCAAAATCGAACGTACTATAAAGATACCACCTTCCATGATGCTACAAAGCTGGATGGGAAGCGATTTTACCAATGATGATATGGTAAAAGAAAGCTCTTTGGAAGAAGACTACCATGCTTCTATACTCTTCCAAAGAGGAGACTCTGCTACATTGGAACTGATCCCTAGACCCAATGCCGCTGTGGTTTGGGGAAAGATCGTCATTGATGTCGACCTAAAAGATGCTGTTCCTATCAAAGAGATATTTTATGATGATATGATGCAAAAAGTAAGGGTGATGACCTTCTCAAAAATAGAACAGCATGGTTCACATACAATCCCGATGGTCATGGAGCTTCAACCTCTGGATCCGGACAAAAAGAAAAACCGTACGAAAGTGATCTTTGAGAAGGTCAATTTTGATACCAAAATAGATCCTTCTTATTTTACAAAACAGGCTTTAAAGCGCTATTCAAGGTAATGATGAATGCTTTTCTCACTCGCTTTTAGAAATATTATAAAGTCCAAGGGTAGAAGCATTACCACCCTGCTTTTGAGCACCTTCAGCACTATTCTTTTCATAAGCTATGTTGCACTGATGGATGGTTCCCATAATCAGATCATCAAAAGTTCTGTGGAGATCTATACGGGGTATGCACATGTGAACCTTGATGGGTATAGAGATGAAGGGGGCTACGATCACCTCATAGAAGATGCAGATCACATTGATACTATTCTCAAAAATGACCCTTCCATCAGACTCTATAGCCCAAGATTTGAAACCTATGCTCTGCTCTCAGGAGAGGTAAAGACCATAGGAAGTTTGGTCGGAGGGATCATTCCTTCCCGGGAAAAAACGCTGAGTAAACTGCACGATTCTCTTATCAAAGGTGCTTATCTCGAGGATCATGATACCAATGCCATCTACATCGGATCTGAACTATCCGAACGTCTTAATGTGGATGTAGGCAGTGAAATAGCTATGGTAGGTTCTTCCGTCGACTACTCCATCGCTGCCGATCTTTTTACCGTGAAAGGGATCTTCAAAACAGGTCTTTTCGAATTTGATTCCCAGTCGGCCTTTGTCAACAAATTCTATCTGGACAGCGTGATGATGAGTGAAAATATAGCCAGTTATTTTACCCTTGACTTCTATGACAATGATAAGATAGATAAAATAACCATACATCTGCAAAACGTACTTCCTGCCGGATATGAAGCGGTCAACTGGAAAACACTTCTTACCGCACTGGTACAAGCAATGTTGGTGGATTCTATATTTGGCTATATCTCCATCTCCATCTTTTTTCTAGTGATATTTTTTGTGATCATGATATTTTCCTATGTCAGTATCTATACACGTGCTCGGGAGATAGGACTTCTAAGAGCTTTAGGATTGACCTCCAAAGATATCTTTGGCATGCTTTTTATTGAAATCCTGATGCTTGCTACGATCAGTATCATCCTGGGTACCATCGTTGGTGCTTTCATCTCCTACTACTTTGAACTCAATCCTATTGTCATATCAGGTATCGCTGAGACTTATAAAGAGTATGGCGTCGTCAGTGATGAAATACCTATGAACTTTGATCTTTTTACCATTACATGGAATGCACTGACGATCTTTATACTCAATCTCGCAGCCATTATCTATCCGATCTTCAAAGTCAATAAACTTACCGCAATGGAGGCGATGCGATATGTATAAGATAGCTCGACATCTTGCCTGGCTGAGTATCTGGAGACGTAAAACCCGCTCTTTGATGGTGATCATGATGATCGCACTGAGTCTTACTGGTCTGCTTGGGCTGCAGGGGCTCTATGATGGCATGATCCTCCATCTGATCAACACCACCATCCGCAGTGACTCAGGAGAGATATCTCTCTACAACAAAAAGTATAGATTGAACAAAACGCTGGATTACCGACTCACTCCCATTTCAAACTATATCGAGGCTTTTTCCAAGATCGAAGCGATAGAAGCTTACTCCGTACGTTTGGAAAAAGAGGGGCTCATTGCTACTGCCCACAAATCTCTTGGAGCCGTCCTCAAAGGCATCTCTCTGAAAAATGAACAGAATTTTGGAGGGCTTGATGCCTTTATCACCCAAGGAGAGTACAGTTTTGGTGAAAATGCTCAAAAGGCATTGATAGGTGCGGCACTGGCTAAGAAACTCAACCTGAAGATAGGAAGCCGTGTGATCTTTACGGCCCAGGATGCGACAGGTGAGATCAATGCTATCTCTTTTCGCATCAGCGGTATTCTCAAAACAGGTAACCCTACCATCGATGACCATGCCGTATTGGTCTCTATGGAAAAGATGTCTACATTTCTAAATGTGCAGCAAAGTGCTACCCAAATAGCATTGCGTGTGAAAGATGCTGAGCGTATATCTACCGCACAAAAAGAGCTGCAAAAACGTTTTCCAACTATAGATGTACTTCGCTGGGATGAACTTTATCCACTGCTCATACAGATGCAGGAGTGGATGAATATCTTCAATCTGGCCTCTTATGCCATTGTCTTTGTCGTCGCTGCACTGGGAATTTTTGGTGTGATGCTTGTCTCTGTTCTGGAACGGATGCGTGAGTTCAGTATTATGCTTGCCATAGGGACACCTTACAGAACCGTCAGAAACCAGATCATCATGGAAGCTTCTTTTCTCGGTCTGATCGGTTATATCGCAGGGGCATTGGGTGGGTGGATCTTCCTGCTCTATATGTCGACTTCTGGGGTGGATATGCGTGCATTTGAAGCAGGTCTTGAACTTTATGGATACAGTGCAGTCATGTATGCCAATATGCACCTTTACTATTTCTTTCAAGCATTCTTTGCTGTACTTTTTGCTACCCTGCTCTCAGTGATCTGGCCTCTGCGAAAACTGAAGAAAATCAAACCTATACAAGTCATACAAGGAAAAATGTTATGAAACTCAGCCATGTCTACAAAACATTCTACCCTGATACTCCTAAAGAGGTCAGAGCCCTTACCGATATCAACCTTACTTTTGAAAAAGGTGAGTTCACTACACTGAGCGGTGAGTCAGGTTCAGGCAAGACCACTCTTTTGAATATTATAGGTGGACTGGACTCTGCAACAAGCGGAGAGATCTTTTTTGAAGGAGAAGAGATATCGGCTTACAGTGAAGAGAAAATGGCAAAGCTCAGACTGCATGATATCGGTTTTATCTTCCAGGCCTACAATCTCATACATGTACTTAATGTCAGAGAAAACATAGGGTTCATCATGAAACTGCTCAAGTTCGATCAAAAAGAGATAGATGCACGTACTACGGAGTTGGCTGAGATCTTGCAGATAGCGGACCTCCTCGATAAACTTCCCGGTGAGATCAGTGGAGGCCAGCAACAGCGTGTGGCTGTAGCACGAGCAGTGGCTTCACGCCCCAAACTGATACTCGCCGATGAGCCCACAGCAAACCTCGATTCGAAGAACAGTGCGCGCCTGATGAATATGCTGCGCACACTCAATGAAAAAGAGCACGTAACAGTCATTTTTGCTTCCCATGACAAATATGTGCTTGAACAGTCCAAGCGTATCATTGTTTTAGATGACGGAGTCGTCGTTGAAGATCGTTAACTATATCACCCTACTCTGTTTGACCCTGCCGATCATGGCCGTAGAACATGACCTTACCATAGAGAACACCAACTATACGATATCCAAGATACCCTACACTGAGGAAGAGAGAACACTCTATAACTACAACAGGCTGAGACTGACCGATAATATCACAGAGGGAAACTGGTTTGCCAATATCATAGCAGATATAGACAACTACTACGGGAAAACCTATATAGAGAGCTTTGAATATGGTTTTTTTCGCTCTATCAAAGCAGATACTCCTTTTGACATAGAGACCCATACCAAGAACTATGGCAAGGGTGAAGTATTTGGACGGCTGCACCGTTTTTCTGTCGGTTATGCGGATGAAAAGCATCATGTAATCTTTGGTCTACAGAAGATCACTATGGGTGTTGGACGGATATGGACACCGACTGATCTCTTTAACCCCAGAAACCCTCTTGCCCTGGAACCTGACCAGATCTACGGAAATTTTGCCCTCTCCTATACTTATGCATTGGGAACACTGAGTCAAGCAATGGGAGTGGTTGCAAAACGTGAGGACAACAGTTACAAATATGCAGGAAGGATCAAAGGAAATGTCCAGATTGGCGATATCGCACTGGATATTTTTTCGAGCAATGATGCCCAGATGTTCGCCTATGAGATAGAGGGTAATCTTTTTGATACCGGTATAGAGTGGCGGAGCGAAGGAGGATACTACAAAGACAAACTCTTAGATAGATCATTTTATCAAACCATACTGGGGGTGGATTACGGCTTTGTCAATGGGCTTACCGTCATGACAGAATGGCTGCACTCTACCAAAACCTATACTGTTGATGAGATACTGAACTTCCAAAAAAGCAGTCTAGGCTATAACCGTCACCTCTCTTCTGACTACCTAGGAGCCTCTGCCTATTATGACTTCAACCTGCTCTACAGCGGTGCGCTGAGTATGATCCATAGCCCGGAAGACCAAAGCAGTTTCATTTCCCCTCTCATCACCTACAGTATCAGTGATGATGCTTCCGTATCGGTGGGTGCGATGCTTTATAGAGGAGATAATGAGAGTGAGTTTGGCAGTCTTGAGAACAGCTATTATCTGCGTTTTAAAGTGACATACTGACCTTTCTCCACTTGCTTCTTATACACTCTTGAGTTTTTTGATTAAACCTTCACACTTTTTATATCTCTAAGTATTTATAACTCCTTAAAGCCAAAACATAAGGTATGACTACACTATATCAGCTATAATCTGAAAATAATCGACTCAAGAAATACTTAAAGGATAGAAAAATGTACCCAGGAAAGATAAGAACAGGATTCTCAATGAAAGTCAGCGGGATCCATCTTACCCGTCCAGACTTGCATAATATAGCGGCAGAATTAGGTATTGGCACTAGAGATATACTTATAAAAGACGGCATACTCACCATTTATAACACATCAGAAGCATGCCAGGAGATCATAGATGATAATGCTTTGGTCTCCTTTGTCGCAATGGCGATAAATATCCCTGCAGAGGATATTAGTGAGTTAAAAGAAGTAGTAGAGGAACCCGTAAAACTAGAGTTTGATTTCGATGATGACGAAGATGATGAATAGCCCCATCAGCTGTTATCAAAAATGATAAAAGAGTGACAGGTTTACAAGAAGGGTTGATTGGTAATCTTAATATAAAACGGTATGAGATAACGAGTATCGTAATGATGTGTTACTCGTCATCCTCTTCATCTTTAGCTATCTCTGCACGTATTTGATCCATATCAAGCCCCTTTACGTGGGTGATGAGCTTATCAAAGGCTTCTTCAGGCAGCATACCTGCTTGATTAAGCAGGATGATACCGTCTCTACTGACCATCAGTGTCGGGATCGAACGGATACCGTACTGTGCCGATATAGCAGGTTGTTCCTCAGTGTTGACCTTAGCAAAGGTGATATCAGGATATTTTTCTGCTACCCTTTCAAAAATGGGTGCGAACTGTTTACAGGGACCACACCATTCTGCCCAAAAATCGATAATAACTATTTCATTATTATCCAGTGTTTCGTTAAAATTTTTTGTTGTTAAATCTATATATGCCATAGTTTTTCCTTTGTATGAGGGTGGAGTATAGCATAGCGATGATTGTTCTTCACTTAATATTATAACTTGGATAATGAGTGTTTATGCCCTATTCCCCCACTTCACATATCTATCCATCAACCTAAACCCTCCTTTTGTTTTTCCCCATGTATCGTACAATATACTTTTCAAGCTCTACAAGGAAGAGTACAGAAGAGGCGACCAACACTATACGCAGCCATATGGTAAAGTCGATTGCAGTGCTTCCGAATAGAGACTGCATAGGGCTAAGATAGGTAAAACAAAGCTGGAGTATGATCAGTATAGCAATAGAGATCAATACATAACGGTTTCCGGATAGACCTTCCCAGTTGAAGATCGATTCTGTGATATAACGGGAATTGAACAGATAAAATATCTCAAACATGATCAGTGTATTTACAGCTACAGTTTGTGCATGCGCAATTCCGGCACCCTGTTCCATCTCCCAAAGAAAAAGCCCGAATGTCCCGCTCATCAAGATCATTGAAACATACGCAATACGCCAAATGAGATACCCCGTAAGTATAGGCTCATGGGCATCACGCGGAGGTCTTTGCATGACATTGTATTCTGGTGGCTCAAATGCCAATGATAGTGCCAATGTTACAGCTGTCACCATATTGACCCAAAGGATCTGCACCGGTATGAGTGGCATTTGATGAAAACCAAATGCAATAGCAGCAAGAATGATCAACGCTTCACCACCATTGGTCGGAAGAATAAAGAGTATGGCCTTTTTGAGGTTGTCATAGACAGTACGCCCCTCTTCTACTGCATGCATAATGGAAGCAAAATTATCATCTGCAAGTACCATTTCAGACGCTTCTTTTGCAGCTTCTGTACCATTGTGCCCCATTGCAGTACCTACATCTGCACGCTTGAGTGCCGGTGCATCGTTCACACCGTCACCTGTCATTGCAACGATCAAGCCATGCTCCTGTAATAATCGTACCAGACAAAGTTTGTGTTCAGGATTTACACGTGCATAGATATCAACATCCAGCACACGTTGGCGCAACTCCTCTTCACTCATCACTTCAAGCTCTGTTCCGGTCAGCACATCATCGCTATTCACAAGTTTCAGTTGTTTGGCGATAGCACGTGCAGTTGCACCATGGTCACCTGTGATCATTTTCACTCTGATGCCTGCCCTGTCACAGACCTGCACCGCTTCAATCGCTTCTTCTCGGGGCGGATCGATCAAGCCAAGCATACCCAGCATGATCAGGCCATCCTCCAGATCGCTGAATGCAAGTTCTTCCTGTTTAGGCTTTGCCGGCTTGAAGGCAAGGGCCAATACGCGCTGTCCATACCCTGCCAAAGTTTCAATACGTTCCAGCCAGTACTGCGTATCCAAAGGTTGGTCACCATTGAGACTTCTCTGATAGGTGCACATCTCTAATATCTTCTCCGGGGCACCCTTGAGAAAGATAAAAGTATCGCATGAATGGTCATGGTGGAGTGTCGCCATGAATCGGTGTTCTGATTCAAAAGGGATAAGATCGGTACGAGGATACTCTTTGGACTCCATCTCTATATCCAACCCGGCCTTTAACCCGGCTACCAGAAGGGCTCCCTCCATCGGATCACCATGCACAAGCCATTCACCGTTCTTTTGTTCCAATGATGCATCATTGCAAAGCATTGCAACCCGGGCCACTTCCTGTAAAAGTGGTCTTTCTTCAGAAAGTACAGCTCTGCCTGACAAAGATATCTCTCCATGCGGATCATACCCTGTTCCACTCAGTTCGAACAGATCTTTGGCTGTCGCAATCATAGAAACGGTCATTTCATTACGTGTCAAGGTACCTGTTTTATCCGAACAAATCACTGTGACCGCTCCGAGTGTTTCAACAGCTGGCAGTTTACGGATAATCGCATTACGATGTGCCATTCTCTGTACACCAATGGCAAGCGTAATCGTCATGATGGCAGGCAGTCCCTCCGGAATAGCGGCTACTGCAAGACTTACCGAAGCCAGAAACATTTCCACAGCAGCATAATCCCTGACCAATAAACCAAAGGCGAAAGTGATAAGTGAAATAGACAAAATAGCTATAGTAAGCCAACGGGCAAACTGGGCCATTTGTTGAATCAGAGGAGTAGTCGCGGATTCGACTTCCGATACCAGACTGCTGATACGACCTATTTGTGTCTCTACACCGGTACCTATAACTATACCACTACCCTGGCCGTGTGTCACAATGGTGCCCGAGTAAGCCATGCAGTGACGATCGCCTATCACACTCTCCTTTACTACAGGATCTGTCCTTTTTTCTACGGCTACCGACTCACCTGTCAATGCCGATTCCTGGATCTGAAGTCCCTTAACGCGGAAAAGTCTCAGGTCTGCCGGTACCTTATCACCAGATTGCAGACTTACGATATCACCGGGCACCAGATCTTCTGCCTGAATCGTGATCTGTCGGCCGTTACGTATCGCGATCGCATGAGGAGAAAGCATCTGTTGTATCGATCTCAAAGCATTTTCAGCTTTTCCCTCTTGTAAGAATCCAATCACTGCGTTGAGAAGCACGACAGCAAAGATCACACCTGCATCGATCCAATGCTCCAATATGGCAGTAACCATACCTGCAGCAAGCAGCACATAGATCAATATATTATGAAATTGATAGATAAACCGTAGAAATGCACTGCGCGTCTGTACTGCAGGAAGCTGATTTGGCCCATACGTTTCAAGTCTCTTCTCTACCTCTTCTTGGGCAAGACCATCTCTGGATGTTTCAAGTAATGTGAAGACAGATTCTGTACTTTTTGTATGCCACTCTTCTGATATAAAAATTGACGCATCTACTTGGTTCTGCATAGTCGTACCTTTCTAGCTAGTTGTTAGCTTTTTTTGGTAATAAGCCAGTATGTGATCCCCAAAGCAAAGACAACAGCTGCTGTACTAAGCACAAAAAGAGGTGTGATCGCTCCAAAATCAAAAATGATAACCTTACGTGAAATGGCCATGAGTGCAGTTGCGACAACCAGTCTGACCGGTATTACATTGGTTTTGAGATAGAGTGTAATATTGATAAAGATCTCTATAGCGATCAGTACGGCAAGAAAGGCACCAAAGGTGGCCAGTATATCATTGATATTTAGGAGCATAAATGGTGGAGATACCAGACGCTGATATAATACATAGATGACATCACCGATACCCCAGACAATAACCAAAACCATTAAAGCTGCCAACACTTTTACTGCCATACGTATGATCTTGTGAAGAAAATCTATAAAGGGATCTTCCAACTTGTCTGTCAATTCATGACCAATTTCTACAAAAGAATCCTTTTTGTTTTCATTATCCATCTGCTTATCCTATATAATTCATAATGATAATGCTATCGGCCTTGTTCTTTTTAAATAAAGAACAGAGCTCCTTTTAGAGATTATAACACAAATAACTGCCAGGGAATAATCTTAAATGTAATCTGGTAGCTGTGCACTGATATGCTATCCTTCTAACCAACTATACATCTGATACACGCTACAATATAAAAATGACCCATAAGTGTCATCTATAAAACAGTGTTTAATGCGTTTATATTGTATCCCTTGCATCTACAATATATTATATGAATTTTTTTACCGATAAATAAAGGAATATAATGATGAAAGAGCGTTCCACTATGATGGTTGATGGTAATGAAGCCGTTGCGATGGTAGCCCACAAACTCAACGAAGTCATTGCCATCTACCCTATCACCCCCGCCTCTCCTATGGGTGAATTCAGTGATATTTACAGTGCAAAACATCAGAAAAATATTTTTGGTACTATTCCAGAAGTCTATGAAATGCAAAGCGAGGGTGGTGCAAGCGGGGCTGTGCATGGTGCCTTACAGGCAGGTGCCCTGACCACAACGTTTACCGCCTCCCAGGGACTGCTTCTGATGATACCTAATATGTACAAGATCGCAGGAGAGCTCACTTCGACGGTATTTCATGTTGCTTCGCGCTCTCTTGCTGCTCAGGGACTTTCCATCTTTGGAGACCATCAGGATGTCATGGGGGTAAGACAGACCGGTTTCGCCCTGCTCTCCTCCGGTTCCGTACAGGAAGCACATGACTTTGCCCTTATTGCACAAGCAGCGACCTTGCATGCTCGTATTCCTTTCTTGCATTTTTTTGACGGCTTTCGCACCTCACATGAGGTAAGTCGGATCGAAAAACTTTCTGATGACGTACTCAAAGCTATGATCAGCACCGATCTGGTTGAAGCACACAGGAAACGGGGCCTGACATCTGACTCTCCTGTACTTAGAGGTACATCCCAAAACCCCGATGTCTATTTTCAAGGGCGTGAAAGTGTCAACAAGTACTATCAAGCACTGCCGAAGATCCTGCAGGAGCAAATGGATGCATTCGCTGCTCTTACAGGAAGGGCTTACCGACTTTTTGATTATGTCGGTGCAGAGGATGCCCAGAGAGTCATCGTATTGATGGGATCAGGTACCCAAGCAGTAGAAGAGAGTGTGCACTATCTGAATACTCTGGGTGAAAAAGTGGGCATGATAAAGGTTCGGCTGGCATTGCCTTTTGCAGTTAAGGCGTTCATGGATGCACTTCCAAACTCAGTCAAGGCCATTGCCGTGCTTGACCGTACCAAAGAGTCAGGTAGCCTGGGTGAACCGCTCTACCATGATGTAGTGAGCGCTCTCTTTGAATATCGTACAAAACTCTCTTTGGGACTGCCGATTATTATCGGAGGCCGCTACGGTCTCTCTTCCAAAGAGTTCACTCCAGCCATGATACTTGCGATCTACAAAGAACTTTCAAACGTATCTCCAAAGAATCACTTTACCATAGGTATTGACGATGATATCACCCATACATCACTTGGTTATGATCATGATTTCATCTTAAAGAACCCTACTCAGTTCCAGGCCCTCTTTTATGGACTGGGTTCGGATGGTACGGTAGGCGCTAACAAAAACACGATCAAGATCATCGGTGAAGAGACAGACTATTATGCCCAGGGATATTTTGTCTATGACTCCAAAAAATCCGGTTCCATGACCACCTCTCATCTGCGTTTCGGTCCCGATCCGATCCACTCAAGCTACCTGATACAAGAAGCAGACTTTATCGCCGTCCACCAATCTGTATTTCTTGAAAAACTAGACCTGCTGGAGAGTGCTAAACCAGGTGCCGTTTTTCTCTTGAACACTCCGTATAAAAAAGAGGAAATATGGCAGAATCTTCGCCATGTAACCCAAAAGCATATCATTGACAAAAGGCTGAAATTTTATGTCATTGATGCCTACAGTGTGGCCAAAGAGAGTAAGATGGGATCACGGATCAATACGGTGATGCAGACCTGTTTCTTTGCGATCAGCGGTATTCTTCCCAGAGAGGAAGCGATTGCCAAAATAAAACACTCGATCCAAAAAAGCTACGGGAAAAAAGGCGACGTGATCGTAGAGATGAATTTTGCCGCCGTGGACAATACACTTGCACATCTCTATGAAGTCACTGTCCCGATAGAAACTAAAAGTACCCAGGAGCTTCAGCCTGTGCTCAAAGGTATATTGACACCTTTCATCTCAGAAGTGATCGGGAAAATAAGCGCCTACATGGGAGATGAACTTCCAGTATCCAAGATCCCTGCTGATGGGACCTGGCCTACGGGGACCACACAGTTCGAGAAACGGAACATTGCCCAGGAAGTTCCTGTCTGGGACCCTGATACCTGTATTCAGTGCAACAAGTGTGTTTCAGCCTGCCCTCACTCGGTCATACGCTCCAACGTCTTTGATATCTCCTTTATGGATGAAGCGCCAGAAGGATTTCTCTCAAAGTTTGCCAAAGGAAAAAAGTTCGGTGAAAACGACCATTTCAATATCTCGGTAGCAGTGGAGGACTGTACGGGCTGTTCGCTCTGCACTGAAGTATGCCCGGCCAAAAATAAATCGCAAACCAACCTCAAAGCGATCAATATGACCCCTCTTGCTGAGATTAAAGACGAGAAGATCGCACAATGGGAATATTTTACTTCCCTCCCAAAGGTAGAACGCTCAAAACTTGACCATGATGACATGAAAGAGTCACAGTTCCTTGAACCGCTCTTTGAGTTCAGCGGTGCATGTGCAGGATGTGGAGAGACTCCGTACATTAAACTTGCTACGCAGCTTTTCGGTGACAGGATGGTCGTTGCCAACGCTACTGGATGCAGCTCGATCTACGGAGGGAACCTTCCTACGACACCATGGAGAAAAAATGATGAAGGGCGCGGACCAGCGTGGTCAAATTCGCTTTTTGAAGATAACGCAGAGTTCGGGCTTGGCTTCCGCCTTGCAATCGATAACCATGTGGATCATGCCCGCAGTTTGCTCGAAGATCTTAAAGAGAGTCTGGACAAAACACTTGTTGAAACGATACTGGGTGCTTCTCAAGTAAATGAAACAGAGGTCAATCAACAAAGAAAGCAAGTTGAGCTACTTAAATCAACACTTGCTGAACGTGAGGATAACGAAGCAAAAAAACTACATGAAATAGCCGATTACCTTGTAAAAAAATCCGTTTGGATCATCGGAGGAGACGGTTGGGCTTATGATATCGGCTATGGTGGCCTGGACCATGTACTTGCCAGCGGGAAGAATGTCAACATTTTAGTACTGGATACCCAGGTCTACTCCAACACCGGCGGTCAGCAGTCCAAGGCAACTTTGACCGGTGCTGTGGCGAAGTTTGCGGCAGAAGGAAAAGCAGGTGTACCGAAAGATCTCGCTGCAATGGCTATCAATTACGAAAATGTCTATGTCGCAAAAGTCTCACTGGGAGCAAATGACAAAGCTACGGTCAAAGCCTTTGTTGAAGCAGAACGTTATGACGGTCCTTCTATCATCATTGCCTATTCGCACTGTATCGCTCACGGCTATGATCTAAAGTATGGGTTTGATCAGCAAAAACGTGCTGTTGACAGTGGGTTGTGGCCGATCTTCCGATTTAACCCCGATATGATCAAAGAAGGGGAAAATCCTATGACACTTGACTACAAAGGTCCTAAAATAGATGTCAAAGACTTTATGTATCGCGAGACACGGTTTAAAATGGTTGAGAAGATGAATGCTGAATCTGCAGGATCCTACCTGAAAACCGCGGCACATACAGCCCAGACTCTCTACAAACGGTACCAAAACCTGTATGAATATTACCAGCCAACACAAAAGGAGCTCTGAACATGGAACTGACTACTACACATTTAGGACTGGAGTTAAAAAACCCTCTTATTGCCAGTGCTTCGCCGTTAACGGCATCTCTGGATAGTATTAAAAAACTTGAAGAGAAGGGTATCGCCGCTGTCATCATGCATTCTCTCTTCGAAGAGGAGATCAACCATGAGATCCATCAGATCGACCATTTTTTGCATATTCACAGCAACGCAAATGCAGAAGCGACCACTTATCTTCCCAGTGAAGTGGATTTTGAGAATCTCCACTCTGAACACTATCTTGAAGAGATCAAAAGGATCAAAGAATCTATCCAGATCCCAGTCATTGCAAGTCTGAACGGCGTTTCGGCCGGAGGATGGGTGAAATATGCCAAAAAACTACAGGAAGCCGGTGCGGATGCCTTGGAACTTAACATCACCTATATTCCCACATCCATTGATATGGAGGGGCATACCGTAGAGCAAATGTATATCGATACCGTATCTCAGGTCAAAGCACATATTTCTATCCCTCTCAATGTCAAAATGAACGCCTATTTTTCCAGCCCGGCCAATATGGCCAAACGTTTTGTTGAAGCAGGAGCCAACGGCCTGACCATTTTTGACAACCCTACACGTGTGGATGTGGATCTTGAACTTCTTACACCTTTACAGCGTGCCAATATTACCAGTTCTGCCAATGTCAGTGAAACCTTGCGATGGTGTGCGATCCTCTATAACAAGCTTTCCTGCTCGATGTGTGCGGGTACAGGGGTCCACAGTGGAGAAGATGTGCTCAAAGCTATCATGAGCGGAGCAGATGCTGTGGCACTGGCTTCCGTACTGCTTACCAAAGGCGAAGATGAAGTTGCAGTGATACTCAATGAACTCACCCAATGGATGCAGACGAACGAATACGACTCCATCTCCCAGATGAAAGGGAGTATCTCTCTGGCACATACCGATAACCCGGCTGCCTATGAGCGAAACTCCTATATGTATGCCCTGCAGCAGTACCGGCACTGATACAGAACCAGTAGGACAAAGTAGTCTAAATGATCGCCTTTATTGAGAATCATGAAAATCTGTTACTTTGGTTAACGATAGTATCGATCATAGGGTTTATCGCTTCGATACTATTAATCCCTTGGATAGTCACCACGATACCCGCTGATTACTTTACACACCCAAAACGTCAAAAACTTCTATGGGGTGACCGGCCACATATCGTGCGGTTTATAGTTATATTCCTTAAAAATATCATTGGAGTACTGCTGATCATAGGTGGTATCGCCCTGCTTTTTTTACCGGGACAGGGGATCATTACCATACTTATAGGCTTGCTTATCATGGATTTTCCCTACAAATACAGATTTGAGATCTGGATCATAAAACACCCTTTTGTTCTAAAATCTATCAATAAATTACGTGCAAAAGCAAACAAACGCCCTTTAGTGATCTAAATCTATATAAATGTAAAGAAGTTTTTTCTTTTGAAAGATCGCCCTACTGCTGAGAAGTTTTCCGAAGCTCCTTTAACTTCTCCTGATAATTTTCCTCATCGCCATAAGAGAGAAACCCCTCATAGTACTGATGTTGCGCCACGATCTTCTTGGCATGTTTTATAGGGCAGAAGTAAAGTTCGGTCCTGCCCGCTATGGCTGAAACATAGAGCATCAAACCGTTAAAATAAGAGCAATAGAGACAATTGAACTTTTCTATAGGATTTAAATACCCAAGATACTGATGATCAAAGATCATATAATCGCTCCGTTTGACAAACTTGAACTTGTAGATCCTGAATATCACTTGCTGGTAGACAAAAAGTATAATATCCAAAACTACAGCAGGGATGATCATAGCGTATATGAGAGGAGAGCTCAACAGGTGCAAAAGTGGGACTTCCCTGAACCAGATCAAAAGGTTTTTCATATTCTCTTTTTGTTTGGCCAAAACCTCTTTTTCGAAAGTGACATAACCATTTTTGATCTCATAGGAGATATGACTCTCTTGTTTATCGATCTCTTCAGCAAGTTTTAACTTCATCTTGTCGATCTCTTCTATCATTTCTCTTATCTTATCATTCATAGACCACCCTTCTTATGGTTCAATTTTACCTCTTTGTTTATTATACATAGTTAACTCTATAGTATCCTGTCATGAACCTAATGTAGGTAAATAAAAGAGTGCGTGAAGAATTACCGCAAAGTTGAACGTTTAAAACTCATAATAAGCAGGTGCAGAGTATTATACCCTGGAGAATCGAAATATACTATTTCTTTGCTCTAAAAAGCGTTCCTTTAGTATGTTTACCCTCCATGAGATACCCATAGGCAGCAGAAAGATCAAATCCGCTGCATAGAAACATTTCTCTTTTTTTATTCATCAAGTACTCTGCCGCAACCAACTTAGTATATAAACCGCCTGATGTAAATTCATTAGTAGGTCTATATACTGCAGCAAGTTCATCGTCTGAAATACTATGTACTTCTTTTAACATGTGTGCATGAGGATTTTCATCCGGGTTACTGTCATAATAACCGTCTATATCACTCAAAATAACCAAGAGATCCGAGTCTGTATGATGTGCTACTCTTGCAGCAAGCTGATCATTATCACCAAAAATCTGATCAGGTGTACTTGAGATATCATTCTCATTGACAATAGGAACAATATCTTCTTTAAATGATGTATGGATGATCTGTCTAAATATCTCCGTAGATTTTCTAGAGTCAAAATCATCTTCAGTCAAAAGAATTTGAGCAATATCCGTATCATAAATATCAAACTTTTTTTTGTAAGAACTCATCAGTATAGGCTGCCCCACTGCAGCCAGGACTTTCTTACTGATATGTTCTCTTTTGTCTAGCTTTAAAGCCGTGTAACCCGCTGCTGCTGCACCTGAACTTACAAATATAACCTCATATTTTTTGCGAACTTCTACGATAAAAGAGACAAGATTAAGCATACGCTCTTTTGCGATCTCGCCCTTCTCTGTTAACACAGAACTTCCCACTTTTATAACGACTCTGTTATATGGATTCATATTGACCTTAATTCATTTTGGATGTGCGAACGATAATAACAGAATAACTTTAAGGGCAAATTAGTAAGAAATCAACTTCCGGATTAGAGCTATTTTAACAGTGTTACTATCTTCTCTTCGAGTGCTTCAGGCGTAGTTGATGAACCAAAACGCTCCACTACCTTACCCTCTTTGTCAACAAGGAATTTGGTAAAGTTCCATTTGATCACTTCGGTACCCAAAATACCCGGCTGTTCAGCTTTAAGATAACGATAAAGTGGATGTGTCTCTTCCCCGTTGACCTTGATCTTAGAGAACATTGGGAACGTCACACCAAAATTCACACGACAAAAATTCTGGATCTCAGCTTCAGAACCCGGTTCCTGAGAGCCAAACTGGTTACAGGGGAACCCGAGTACTACTAACCCTTTATCCTTATATTTTTTATAGAGTGATTCAAGCCCTTCATACTGAGGTGTAAAGCCGCATTTGCTGGCGACATTGACGATAAGCATCACCTTGCCTTCGTAGGATTTCAGTGTTGTCTCTTGCCCCTCTATCGTTTTAACTTTAAAATCATAGATCGTTCCCATATGTCCATCCTTTGCTAACAAACTAATACCCAAAATAAATAATAATGAAAAGATCCTCTTTAACATACTTCCTCCTTTGGTCTATTTATTTCATGCTACAAGATGATACCATCTTATTGAAGATAAATACAATCATACACAATATAGGAAGGTAATACCATAAACACAAAGTATTTGCTTCGAGATGCTTAAGGTTTTATATAGTAAACGGTCTCACTGGCTTCATACTTGTTAAGTTATAATACCTATATGAAAAATTTTACAAGGATGCCAATGACATACAATGACTGGTTTGAAGCACATGCCAAAAAACATGCAGCCATCGTACAAAAACTCCAAACCCAAGGGCTTGATGAATTCGACATAGTCCAATACTTCATTTTTGAGAACATGGTGGAGAATGAACCGGACTTTTGTGAACTTTATGCCACAAAAACCAAATGCCACAAGATGTATGAACTCAACTGCTACATGTGCGGGTGTCCTCACTTTAGGTTTTACCAGTCACCTCCCATAGAAGAAGACCTAGCCTTTCACTCCACCTGTTCCATTAGTTCAAAACGTGGAAAACGTACTGTCAAAGAAGGAGAAATACACCAAGACTGCTCAGGGTGCACCATACCTCACGCTGAAGACTATATATTTAGAAACTTTGAGACCGATTGGCGTAAGATGATGAATAAGGTTAAAAATTAAAGTATAAATTGATGTTATTTATCAGATTTGATGTTAGACTCTAAAGACCATTTATCAGTAGCACTACAGCCAACATCACAACTCACATGAGGCGTAATGCCTACAGCCTCAGGATTGATTGCCACTGTTATGAGAAAGTAGTCACCATCCCCTCTATGTGCAGAAAAGTTGTGTGTACCACAAAACTCTTCATTCATAAGTTCAGCGACAGTTGTTGCATACTTGTAGGCATCTTGTTGTGTTTCAAAGGTCACATTATTAGTGTATTCACTTTTTTTAAAACATCCACACTCTTTTTCCATTTGTACTGTATACATAGGGCGTATCCTTTTAGATATGAGATAATCTTTTTTGGCATCATAACATGATTTGCTTATTCTCATACAAAAAATAAAATTTGTAGTGTATTTATTGGGTTTTTAGAGTTTTTTGTTCGAACTGATAGCCATATCGCTAAGAAGATCCACCATACCAGGTGAACTGCCTACATGTTCTTTGAGTGTTATCTTTACTTGCGGGTATGATGCCTGCATATTCTGAACCACTTCAGGGATATCTCTGGTAACATGGTTACCCGAAGCCAGGAAGTAAGGCAAGATGACTATCTCATTGGCACCCTTATCTATACAGGAGAGCATACTCTCTTCCAAAGAAGGATCAGAAAACTCCAGAAATGCTGTCATCACAAAGGCATAGTGTTTATCCTGTAAGTATTTTACTTTCTCTCCTAGTGCCTTGACCTCTTCATTGGAAGAGTCTTTTCGGCTTCCATGTGCTATGATGATGAGTGCTTTATCTGCCATCATTCATACTTGCATTCTTACTTTGGTCCGGATAGATCAGTTTACTGGTATCAAATCCCGCTTCTTTTGCTTGCGCTAAAAGTCTGTTCAGTGTTGTCTCATCAAGTGTAGGTTTCCTGGAGAGTATCCAGAAGTAACTCAGATCAGGTCCACTGATCATCGTGTAAGTTTCATAATCTGTATCCATCACGATATAAGAGCCATAAAAAGGTCCAAAGAAAGATACTTTTAAAAAGCCTTTGTCAGGACTTTTTACAAAGTACGCTTTACCTTCTGCCTCACTCCACTCTTTCTCTTCTGTTTTATACCCTTTATTGAGTACTTTTACACCGCCATCTTCTCTCATACTGTAGGTTGCCGATATCGCCTCCATACCTTCTTCAAACCTGTGCTCCAATCTTGCTATCTCATACCATGTTCCAAGGTATTCATTAAGTTTGAAATTGTCAACAGGTGTTACTTTGTATGGTTTTTTCTCTTCACACCCTGTCAATAATAGCACAAATGAGAGTACGAGTAGTAATAGTAATTTTTTCATATTTATCCTTTTCAAATAGTGAATGCAGTGTCTGCGACAAAAAGCATGAGTGATTCCTTCTTTTTATTTTACCCATTCTTTTGATGTGTTCATAGTTTTATGTTGTCTCTTCATCGTTTTGAGCTTTGTTCAATATGGACCTTATCATATTGCGAAATACCAGGTAATGCACGGGAGTAAGGATGTACCAATAGAGCCTCCCATACAGTCCACGTGGATAAAAATAGGCTGTCTGCACCAGTTCATCCCCTTTTATCTTAAATTCCAGCCAGGCTTTTCCGGGGACTTTCATTTGGGCATAGAGAAGTAGCCTTTCATTAGGAATAAGATCTTCAACTCTCCAAAAATCCACACTCTCTCCTATTCTAAGATGGTAACTGTCTCTTCGTCCTCTGTTGAGTCCTGCACCACCGATCATTTTATCTATCCAGCCTCTGATCTCCCAAAGCCAATCATAGCCAAGCCACCCCTCTTCACCACCTATAGAGCAAAAAGTACGGTAAACGGTCTCTTTGGAAATGCCGTCGAGCTTGCTCGTCTGACGGTCCATTAAAACGGCTGATGCCGGATCATCCTTATGCTGCATCTCCCACCTGTCACCTACTCCTCCTGCATCACTCCACCGGCTATAGACCTGATTCTCTTCCATCTCTTTGATCGCTTTTTTGACTGCATCTTCAAATCTAATGGGATGGATCTGACTAAAATACTTCTTGGCATTGTCATTTTGTACGACCACCTCAGAAGAGAGCCCATCAATAAGAGAACGTGCGACTGTGTATGGTACTGGAGTGAAAAGGTTTAACCAATAAGAAGAGAGATTAATGGTCAGAACAGGAAGCGGAAGAATCCAGCGGCGAAGACCTAGTGCATTCGCACAGCCAAGCATCATCTCTTTATAGGTCATCTTCTCACTGCCTATATCGACCACAAGATTCTCATCTATTCTAAGGTCCTTTGCGGCATTCAAGTAGGCAATCACATCATCAACTCCGATCGGCTGTGCCAAGGTATTGACCCATTTGGGCGTCACCATGACCGGCAGTTTCTCTGTAAGGTGCCTGATGATCTCAAAGCTCGCACTTCCCGAGCCTATGATCACACCCGCACGTATCCAGATAGTCTCTATCTTGTCCGGTCTGCTTGAGAGTATCTCTCCCGTTTCTATACGACTTAAAAGATGCTTGCTTGCATTTTCTTTGACCCCAAGTCCACCTAGGTATATGATACGTTTTACACCCTGTTTGATCGCTGCATCAAGAAAATTCCGGGCACTTTGTTTGTCAAGTGTTTTATAGTCCTCATGTTGCAAAGAGTGAATAAGATAGTATGCAATATCGATGCCCTCAAGAGCATGTTCCAAAGAATCCATATCAAAGGTATCACCTTGTACTATTTCGACATTTAGATCAGAATCTAGACTTTTTGGGTTGCGTACAAGCAGTCTCAAGGAAACATCCTCATCTAAAAGGGTTTGTTTGAGACGTCTTCCTATGTAACCGTTCGCACCGGTGAGAAGAACTTTCATCCACTCTCCTTTTTCAGGGTATTCAGGCACCTGTTAAAGTACCATTTACTTCTCTATCCTAAGTATAATCTATTCATGATAGATATTAAGATAAATTGAGATCCTTTTACTACGAAAGTACCATACGTTTTATTATAGTCAAAAATAGAATGATTTAAAAAAATATTATGGTGCAAGCCGTTCTATCTTCCAGTTCTCTTCTTCCTTCATATAGAGTATACGGTCATGCAATCTGTTCGCCCTGCCCTGCCAGAACTCTATCTGTGAAGGTATAACCCTGTAGCCTCCCCAGAAATCAGGTAAAGGGATGGAACCATCAGCAAACTTTTGTTTCATTTTTTCTATTTGCATCTGAAGCATCTTCCGTGATGAGATCACCGAACTTTGTTCGCTCACCCATGCACCTATCTGACTACCTCGAGAACGCTTCATGAAGTATGACATAGACTCAGAGGTACTGATCTTCTCGCAGGTGCCTATCACACGTACCTGACGTTCTAGATCCAGCCACAAGAACTCCAGTGCCACATGAGGATTTTGTTCTATCTCTTTGGCTTTGACACTGTTATAGTTCGTAAAAAAAACAAAACCCTTTTCATCAAATATCTTTAAAAGTACCGTACGTATATTTGGCATATTCTCTTTCGAGCTTGTAGCTAATATCATACTGTTTGGATCTTTCACCTCTGTCTCTACCGCTTGAGCGAACCAGGTTTCAAAGAGTATAAAAGGATCTGTAGGTACCGTACTTTCATCGAGTGTCGCCTGTATATATTCTGTACGCATCTCTTGCAAATCCAACATGATCATCTCCTAAAGTCTCTGTTTAAAATATGCCAAAGCATTTTGTGAAGCCTCTTTATGTACTACTATCGGCTTTGGATAGTTTTCAATACTATAGTTTAGCAAATAGCTCTCATCATGAAGCTTTTTTGCATCTACCTCTCTGAGTTCCGGTATCCACTTCTTGATATACTCTGTCCCTTTATCAAATTTTTTGCTCTGCAGATAGGGATTGAAGATACGAAAATATGGCTGAGGGTCTATACCCGTACCTGCACTCCATTGCCAAGAGAGTATGTTGGATGCTGCGTCATAATCCAACAGATACTTTGCAAAAAAACTTTCGCCCCATTGCCATGGCAAGAGCAGGTCTTTGGTAAAGAATGAAGCACAGATCATCCGTACACGATTATGCATCAACCCCGTTTGCAACAATTCTCTTACCCCTGCATCTACTACAGGCACACCTGTTCTTGCTTCACAGAATGCACTGTATTTTTCTTGATCTTCCAACCCATTAAAACGGTACTTATAATTATGTGTTGCGAGGGTCGGAAAATGAAAGAGCAGATACGCATAATAGTCACGAAAAATGAGTTGTCTGAAAAAAGGTTCCGTATCCACACCACTTTTTTTCTGCTCGGCCAAAAAGCATAAGAGACTTCGAATAGAGATCGTACCAAAACGAAGATCGATACTGAGATGTGAGGTGGCCTCTTTGTCAAGGAAATCCCTCTCTTTTGCATAAATGGGTAGATTCTCTTTCAGCGCTTTTAATTTCGTTTCGACCTGATCGATCTTGGGAAGGTTTTCTCTGAACCCGATCGATTTAATATCTAAAGGCAGGATCTCCTCTTTATCCTTATCAATTTTGGTGATTCCTTCATATGAAGTCTTATAGAGCGAATGCTCTCCAAAAGTGTACTTCTGAATATGCTCTTTAGAAAAAAGTGTTTTAGCCTTGTTGTAATAAGGGGTAAAGACCAGATAAGGGGTACCATCGTCTTTGAGTATCTCTGTTGGTTTAAAGATATAGGTATCATGCATATAACGGAAGTGAAGAAGATGAGAAACCCTGATATCACGTTCTTTGGCATAGGCATCATAATCACCGCTGGCAACCACCTCATCAAAGCCTTGTACCTCAAATACTTTAAATATCTCTACAGGGTCCCCCCAGAATATTTTGAGCTCCAACCCTTTGGCTTGCAGTGACTTTTTAAGTTTAAGCACCCTGTCAAAAATGAAGCTGACTCTCTTATCATCTTCAGGAAGTGCATTGAGTATCTGTGTATCGAAGACAAAAACAGGCAGGACTTCTCCATCCAATGAGAACAATGGATTGTCTTCTACTCTCAGATCACGCCGAAACCAAAGAACCCGCTTCATTTCCCACTCTTTATATCTGAACGTAAAGCAAGCTCTTTAGGATATGGATGTAAGAACTTTTGATTCAATAGATACTCTACACTATATTTTTTAGCGAACATATGAAGTCTGCTTAATGGTGCGATAAGCGGGACAATTTTGTTTGCATAGTCGTGGATCTGCTCATGAAGCATCTCTTTTTCCACCTTGGAGATTTTATCTTTCACAAATCCTGCCATGTGTTCAAGGACATTTCTGTTTTTAGCGATGGAGCTTTTTTCTGCGATAATAGTTTTAAAGACATGCTCATATTTTTTCAATATCTCATCAAATGAAAGCTTGTCATGGTTGCCTACGATCCGCCCCAACCGCCGATACATCACCTCATCTTTTGCCTGAAGCATAAATTTGTATGACTGATGGAACGCAACAAGGTCTTTCATGGTAGGTTTTGAAGCCTTAAAGTTTTCAAAATCATCATAAGCAAAAAGCTGCATGATGAAGTTCTCTCGCAACCAGGGGTCATTCAGTCTTCCTTCCTCTTCCATGGGCAATAAAGGAAAACGCTCTTTGCACATCTTTACAAAAAGGCCGTCATCTTTCTCTTTAGAGTAACCGTTTGTTCTATAGATCAAAGCACTTCCCAGTCCACAACTAGGGGATTTTGACTTAAATATGATACCTCGTATAGGTTCATTCTGAATTTTCTGAAGTTCAATGTTATTTGTATGCAGGAGTTTATCCATAACATCTACCTCTCCATCACTACTTTGAATGTAATAGCCGTCATTCTCATCTTCTACCAGTCTTACCGTTGATCTAGGAGTACCGAATGCTAAATGTTCGGGACAAAATGAAACGAACTGGGCATACTCTCCTAAACTTTGAGTCACAAATCGATCCTGACTGTGCCCACCGTTAAAACGTATTTCTTCCCCTAGCAAACATCCTGATACGGCTATTTTCATAAGTCACCCTTTACTGTAAAAAAGCGGTTTTAAATCTCTCATCATCCAATGATGTAATGCCTACCTTTCTAAGAAGTTCCAAAATAGACAAAGAGTGTGCATAATTTGAACTGTAATTTTTATCAAAACATTCCAATGTTACTTTTAGTATAACATCCATAAGCGCTGATTTAGCTTCTAATGCTTCAAATATCTTTAGATCGGCTTGAATACCTGCACTATACTGCTATCAGAACTGGCAATACTCAATACCACTTTCATACTCACTCCTTGCTTGATATTTTAGGTGTATATGAAATATACGATACATTTAGTAGTCTAAAAATGTCAGTTCAAAAGAAAATACAGGTGAGGGAGAAGATTAAAGGATATCTCGGAGTACCATGGCATAATGCAGTACTATGAGGTTTAAAAGAAATATACCCATTGATGAACCTTTGGAGAAAAGGCGTTGCAATGGTGTTTTCTCAGTATGTAGTGTCATCAAAGAAATAGTCATATGTATCACTGTAAGCACAACAATCACGGCTACTATGTAAAGCTTCATACGTAATGCATCAATCACTTCATTGGAGAGGTTTGAAAAAAGTATATCCAACAGACCATTACTGGATATCATGCTATATCCTGTGCTAAGAAGAATGATCAGTGCCGCAGTTTCAAAATACCCATAGATAGGACCGATACGAGGATATACAGCATCCTGATCCTCTTTTTTTCTAAGGCTCACACCCAGCATGAACATAAAAAATGCACCGCCTATCCATGCAATAGCTGCTACAAGGTGTAAGTGTAATGCCCAGCCCACTATTTTCCTGCCTCTTTCTTATGATGTCCTAACGAACAATGTTCTTTTGCATTATCCCTATCTAAAAAAAGCAATCTATCAGACTTGATATCATCCAATCTGTCTACCTCTTGTACCAGATAGACTTCTACACCCAGTGCCAAAAGTTTCAGAAAAGTTTTGTACCCTAGTTCTTTGATATAGAGCCTATCTATGTTCAATGTTTTAAAATATTCAAAAAACTCTGGTGATTTTGATGTTTTATGGGGATTTTTCTTCACAGTGAGATCACCTTCGTTCAAAAAAGCAAAAGAGTGTGCTTTTCTGAAACGTCCGGCGATAGTCTCTTGGTCTTCTTCCAGAGGAATGAGTGTCATTAGCTGTCTAACTTCAATACAGCCATAAATGCTTCTTGTGGTACTTCCACAGAACCGATGGACTTCATACGTTTTTTCCCAGCTTTTTGTTTCTCTAAAAGCTTTCTTTTACGTGTGATATCTCCACCATAACACTTTGCCGTCACATTTTTACCCATCGATTTCACATTCGAACGTGCAATGATATTGTTTCCTATACTCGCCTGGATAGCCACTTCAAAAAGCTGTCTCGGGATAAGCTCTTTCAGCTGCGCAACAAAAGCAAGTCCTCTTGTACGAGCTTTCTCTTCAGGGACGATGATCGAGAGTGAATCAACGATATCTCCTGCAACACGTATGTCAAGTTTCACAAGGTTACCTGGTCTAAATCCTACAGGTTCATAATCAAAACTTGCATACCCTTTGGTGATAGACTTGAGTTTGTCATAAAAGTCCATTACGATCTCATTCATAGGGATATCATACTCCATAAGCACACGTGTCTCATTCAGGTAGTCCATCTTCACCTGGATACCACGACGGTCATTCAGAAGTTTGATAAGATTACCCACATACTCCTGAGGTGTTAATATGGTTGCCTTTACATAAGGTTCGTAGATCGTATCTATCTTTTGTACTTCAGGAAGCTCGCTTGGATTTTGTATCTCAAGTTCAGTACCGTTTGTCAGTTTGACCTTATAGACAACCGTAGGTGCAGTTGCGATGAGTTCAAGGTTAAACTCACGCTCCAAACGCTCTTTTACTACTTCCATGTGCAGCATTCCCAGGAAACCTGTTCTGAACCCGGAACCCAGTGCCATAGAACTCTCAGGTTCAAAGCTCAAAGAGGAGTCATTGAGTTTAAGTTTGTTCAGTGCATCACGCAGGTCTTCAAATTTGTCAGTTTCTATTGGATAGATACCTGCAAATACAAACGGTTTGGCAGGTTCAAAACCTCCAATGGCTTCAGCCGTAGGATTTTTTGCATCGGTAATGGTATCACCTACCTGCAGTCCTTCCACTGTTTTTAGACCCGTTACAACGATACCCACTTCACCGGTACGGATCTCATCCGTTTTTATCGGTGCGATAGGGTTAGGATACATCAGATCAAGTACTTGATGTTCCTCTTTCGTTCCCATAATCCTGATATTTTGTCTCTTTTTAATACTTCCTTCAAAGACACGTACCAATGCCAATGCACCCAGATAATTGTCAAACCAGCTATCGTAAATAAGTGCTTTAGCCGGTGCATTTTCATCACCTTTTGGTGCAGGGATCCGGTCCACGATACTGTCTATAAGTTCTTTCACACCCACACCGGTCTTGGCTGAAACAAGATTATGTTCGGTCGCATCAATACCTATAGCCTCTTCAAGTTCAGTCAATACCCTGTCAGGATCGGCAGCTGGAAGGTCGATCTTGTTTACTACCGGTAAAAGTTCCAGGTCATTTTCTATTGCGATATAAACATTGGCGATCGTTTGTGCTTCCACTCCCTGCGCCGCATCTACGATCAGAAGAGCACCTTCACATGATGCCAAAGAGCGGCTGACTTCATAAGAGAAATCCACATGGCCCGGAGTGTCTATGAGGTTGAGGATGTAATGTTCACCATCTTTTACATAATCAAGACGTACAGATTGTGCTTTGATGGTAATACCACGTTCTTTTTCTATATCCATCGTATCCATCACTTGTGCAGACATCTTTCTGTCTGAAACCGCCCCACACTCCTGTATGATACGGTCTGCAAGTGTTGACTTTCCATGGTCGATATGTGCGATAATAGAAAAATTACGTATATTTTCCTGTGGTACTGGTTTGGCCATTACATTCCTTGTATTCTTACTTACTAGTTCGTTTCAAACAGAGAGTTTACACTCTCGTTGTTATGTACTCTACGGATCACTTCACCCAACATAGATGCCGTGGAAAGCATTTTGATCTTTTTAGACGGTTTTGCCATAGGGATCGTATTGGCAACCACAAGTTCATCAAGATCTCCCTCTTCTATACGCTCATAGGCAGGTCCAGAAAGTACTGGGTGCGTACAACATGCCATGACTGAAGTAGCACCGAGTTTTTTGAGTGCAGAGGCAGCTTTCACCATCGTTCCTGCGGTATCCACCATATCATCGATGAGGATCACATCTTTGCCTTCCACATTACCAATGATATTCATCACTTCACTCTCATTGGCTTTTTCACGTCTTTTATCAACGATCACCATATCCAGACCCAGTTTATTGGCAAAGTATCTTGCCCTTGCCACACCACCTATATCCGGAGAGGCGATCACAGGGTTTTCAAAATTTTTAGCTCGAATGTAGTCCATAAATAAAATAGCACCGTACAGGTTGTCGACAGGGATATCAAAAAATCCTTGAATCTGAGAAGCATGAAGATCCACCGTGACCATACGAGTGATACCTGAAGTCTCCATAAGGTTTGCTACAAGCTTCGCTGAGATAGGTACTCTCGGTGCAGCTTTTCTATCTTGTCTTGCATAACCGTAATAAGGTACAACAGCCGTAATAGACTTTGCAGAAGAACGCTTCAATGCATCGGTCATAATAAGAAGCTCCATCAGGTTACTGTTCGCAGGTGCAGATGTAGGTTGAATGATAAATACATCTTTACCACGTACACTCTCTGCGATCTGTACAGAGATCTCACCATCAGAGAAACGGTTAATATTCGCCTTGGAAAGAGGCATCTCCAAATAAGCTGCTATCTCTTCAGCGAGTTCAGGGTTTGATGTCCCGGAAAAAATCATATATCCACTCATAATTGTACCTTTGTGACTATTTTATTACGCGTATTTTACACAAAAGTTGATAAAAAGGTGATTTAAAGCTCTCCGGTATTACACTAAGCCAGATACTAATTGGAACTATAAATATAAATGATACGAAAAGTTTTTAAAAAAAAGCCCTCTGGCAGCACTAAACTAGATGCATTTTTGGAAAAATACAATTTACCCAAAGCCTATTTTGCTGTAAACAGACGGATGGTGACCAGAGGTGTTGCTATAGGGCTTTTTTGGGGATTTATCCCTATGCCTATGCAAATGCTGGCTGTTATGGCTACCACGCCTTTTATCCGGTTTAACGTACCCATAGCGATCTCCATGGTTTGGCTGAGCAATCCTTTTACCATGCCACCTATGTATTATATGGAGTACCTTACGGGAAACTTTATCCTGGGACGCGAAGGTCTCGAAGATATAGAGTTGACCATGTCATGGTTCAGTGAACATTTTGATGATATACTGGTTCCGCTCTATGTAGGAACTGCATTTTACTCCATCGTTGTTACGGGTATTATCTATGTGGTCCTTAACAGACTCTGGGTGAAGTCCGTACATACCGAAAATAGAGAGCGAAAACGGAAAAGACGTAAAAGAGACAGTAAAAATTCTCATCCTCCAAAAGGTTAATAACTGGACAACTTATAAACCAACTATTAACCAAACTATCCTATGATAAAACAAAAAAGAAAGAAAAAATGTATCGAAAGTTAACCCTTCTCCTGCTTCTTCTTGGCTCATTTACCAGCCTACATGCTGAGTACCTGCTCAAAGAGAGTAAACGGATAAAAAGTAAAATAGACCGTATGCCTAAAAACAGGGTGGCAGATATGAAGCATATCCCTCAGGACCCTGCATATTATGCGGATCAGATCAAACCATTTTCCAAAGAGAAACAAAGAGAGTTCGATACAAAGTTTAACGAAAAATACTTCGAACCATGGCGTTTACGTGCGTTGGATATCCCTAAAAAAGATTTTGGCTGGGAGATCAGGTTTATCACAAAAAAACCGATCTATAGAGCCAAAGGGGCCATCATACCTGCCAAAGTCTACAACAAATGGATAGAGAATGCTAACTACGACAACATTGATACAAAAAAATATAAAGCCATTACGGTACGCCGTACCAATGTCAAAGCGCTTCCTACCTCCTCTGCGTTCTTTAGAGACCCAAAAAAAACCGGGGAAGGATTCCCTTTTGACTATAACCAAAATTCTGCGCTGCACATTAATGTGCCCCTTTACATCTCCCATTTTTCCAAGGATAAACGATGGGCCTTTGTAAGGGCATCCTACGCTTTTGGCTGGGTAAAAACGTCTGACCTGGCACTGGTAAGTGCTGATTTCATCAAAACATTTAAAAATGATACGTATGCTATGGTGATCAAAGACAATCTTCGTCTTTACAACGGCGTTAAAGATATCTCCATCGTTAAACTCGGTGCGCTCTTCCCTATTTCTGAAGATCAAAAGTATCTGGTAGCTTCACGTGATGCCAAAGGAAGGGCACATATTGAAAAGGTGAATGTAAAAAATCCGGCCATCATTGCAAAAAAACCGCTGCCTTTTACTGCCAAGAATGTCGGAATGCTGGCCAAAGAGTTTTATGGCGAACCGTATGGATGGGGCGGAAGTTATGAGTGCCGTGACTGTTCTGCAACGACCCGAGACTTTTTAGGGGCATTTGGCATCTTTCTGCGCCGAAACTCCAGTAAACAGGCGGAAGATGGAGAGAGTATCTCTATAAAAGGTCTCACAAAATTGACAAAAAAGAAGAAGATCATCAAAGATGCTGAGCCTTTTAGATCTTTACTCTATGTTCCCGGACATGTCGTACTCTACCTGGGTGAGTATAAAGGGGAGCCTGTCATTATGCATACCTACTGGGGCATACGTAAAAAAGATACTACCAAACTCATCACTGCCCGCACTATCATTACCAGTACTGAACCGGGGAAAGAACGTGCGGATATCAAAGAAGAGAGTAAGTTGATCAATACACTGCAAACCATAGTCAATTTTTAACGCATATTTAGATACACTCATACCATGAGATCTAAAGAAAAAATAAAAATATTTACAACGACCATCACTGCGGGCAAACATAAAGGCAAAAAGATAGAAATACCGGATATCTTTACAACGCGAAGCTCAAAAGGGATCCTAAAAGAGTCCCTTTTTAATACCTTACAATTTGATATTATCGACAAGAACTTTGTTGAAGTCTTTGCCGGTTCAGGCTCTATAGGTCTGGAAGCATTAAGCCGCGGTGCAGGACAGTGTTATTTTATGGAGTATAACAGAACCGCGTTTCGTTGTCTCGAAGGCAATGTAAAACGTGTCGATCCCTCGAAGTGCCATCTTTTCTATGGTGACAGTTTTGAAAAGTTCTCCACTGTCTATGATATAGTCAAACAGAGCAAGGAGAAGACCTATTTTTATTTTGATCCTCCCTTCTCCACACGTGATGGTATGGATGATGTCTATGATAAAACCATTGCACTGATAGAAGGTATTGAGCCTGAAGTGGCTGAAATGGTCATTGTCGAGCATATGTCAAGCCTGGATATGCCAGAGAAGATCGGTGCTTTGAAGTTGATGAAACGTAAAAAGTTCGGCCGCAGTACCATGACCTATTATAGACCCGTTTAAGTCACTGAATTGATTCAGGTCAGTCTAAAACCCAAAGGATAAATATGGCAAAAAGTAAAACAGAAGATCACATTGCATTATTTATAGACTGCGATAACATATCACATCGTTCTATAGAAGGTATCATTAATGAGCTTAGTAAATATGGTATCGTAAATATACGCCATGCCTACGGTAACTGGACGAAAGACAACCTCAAGAACTGGGAAGAGAAACTCTTAGAGTTCGCCATTAAACCCATACAGCAGTTCGACTACTCTAAAAACAAAAATGCCACCGATATCCTGATGACCATAGATGCCATAGATCTGCTTCATACTAAAGATATCGATGCCTTTGCATTTGCAACAAGTGACTCTGACTTTACCCCTGTAGTGATGCGTGTACAAGCAGAGGGGATCAAAGTTTATGGGTTTGGAGAGAAGAAAACACCCAAACCGTTCATGGCAGCATGTTCACAGTTCATCTTTACTGAAAAGCTTATGTCAAACAGGGAACATAGTACAGAGAGCGTTGATGTGATGCAGGCACCTGTACGCCAATCAGGTAAAGAGATGCGTGCAGATACCTGGCTGGTCAATGTACTAAGAACAGCGGTGGAACAGACCATGGATGAGGATGGATGGGCGAATCTTGCCGATATAGGCCAATATATTAACAACTCCACCTCCTTTTCTCCTATCAACTTCGGATACAAGAAGCTCAGTAACCTGATAGATGAGATCGACCTCTTTGATGTCTACGTGGATGAAAGTACGAAACAGATGAGTATCAGAGATAAAAGATACCGCTAAACCGCTGGTTCTTTCTTCTCTTTTTTCTCTTTAGTCTCAGGTTCTACGAATTCCCCTTTAATAAGTCCTGCCTCATGCAGAAACTGTGAAGGTTTGTAGTCTATCTTTTTCACCCTGTCAAATTTCGCCAACGAGAGATAAAGTCTGTCTTTGGCACGTGTCACGGCAACATAGAACAACCGACGCTCCTCTTCAATGCTTGACATCATCTTTCTGTTAGGGAATCTTCCATCCACAAGGTCAATGACATAGACTTCGGGGAATTCCAGTCCTTTACTTGCATGGACGGTCAGCAGGTTGATCCCCTCCCCTTCGCTGAGTTCATTTCCACCCAGTACCATCGCATTGACAAAACGTGCCAACTCATTATACTGGCGTGAAAGGTCCAGTAGAAGATGGGCCTTTCTCTGTATCCGTTCTTTGGCCTGTTTTTTCTTCTCTTCATCCACTTCACCGGACTTCAATCGTCCTCTTTGCGTTGCTAAGAGTTCTATGATTCCTGCATAGAGTTTCGAAGCAATAATATTCTTTAAAATATCAGAAGGTTTCTCCAGACTGTGTACAGACTTCATCAGCATATAAAAGTCTTTAAAAAACGCCATACCGTCATTTGTAAGTTTTGCATTTTTAAGCAATGGATGGTTGTAGAGGGAACTATCGAGATCCATATGTTTAAATCTCGCTGCAGATCCTATCTCCTGGTCATCATCAAAGAGACCCAACTGAACATTTTTGTTAGGGTTGAGCTTCGGCAGATCATGCACCTTCGGGTAGAGTACCCCTTGCATAAAATTTCCCTGCCCAAAATGAAGGAAACACTGGAAAAACTCTTTGGAGAGTGCAGATCCGACACCTCTAGCATATTCAAACACATGAATAAACGCCATCATATCTTTCGGATTGACAAGTAGTGCCAAAAGATCCAGTAAAAACTTTATCTCTTTCGTATCGAAAAAACTCGTCCCGCCTTTACGCTTGCAAGGGATACCATACTCACGAAGGCTTGCCTCCACACCATCGGCTGATGAATTGTTTCTGAAAACAACGGCTATCTGGTCATTAGGTACATGGGTACGTTTGATATTTTCTGCAATGGACTGGTACTGTTCAAAAAGATCATTATACATCAAGAGTTTAGGTGGATAACTCTTCACATCACGGCCCACTTCCAGTTTTTTAGGGTAGATACGCTCATTTCTTTCTATTACACGGTTTGCCAAAGAGAGTATGGGAGCTGTCGAACGATAATTTGTTTTCAGTGTAAAGACATTGGCATCTTTATAACGTTTTGAATACGTCGCAATGTTCTCAATATTGGCCCCATTGAATGCATAGATACTCTGATCATAATCCCCTACACAAAAAAGGGATTTTGGTTTTAATACATCGATAAGCGCACTTTGAAGAGTATTCGTATCCTGATACTCATCCACCAGTACCTCTTCAAAATGTATCGTATGTTCTTCCAGATGACTTTTCATACGCAGCAACAAGTCATTAAAAGAAGCAAAACCGTAGTCTATCTTCTCTTTTTCAAACTCTTGCGTGATATCCATATAGATATCCATGACAAGTTCATGCTCAGGATATTTTTCCAAAAACCACTTGTCAAAGCCTTCCAGGGACGCATTTTGATACAAAGAGTACATCTCATAGAGGTAGGTAGCTGAAAAAGGCTGCATACTCAGGTTCATACGCTCAAAATTACGTTTTTCATAGATGCTTCTAAAGAGTGTCTTGAGCTCGGAAGGTTGTTTCAATGCCAAATTCGGATAGATCTCTTTAAGCCAGCGGTACGAGACTGCATGGAAAGTGCCGGATTCTATTTTCGATACGATCTTTTTAGGGAAATAACGTTCAAGACGTGCGATCATCTCTCCTGCCGCTTTATTGGTAAACGTTAAAAGCAGTATCTTGGAAGGTTCAGTACCCTGATGTAAAAGATGTGCGATACGTCCTACGATAGTAGAGGTTTTCCCCGTACCTGCACTGGCAATGATAAGATTGTGTCCTAGGGGTGCCGTAGCAGCACTAAGCTGCTCGTCATTAAGAGAGGATAAAGGCAATTATTTCTGACCGATAATGTAGTAAGTATTCTTATTGTCTACCTGTTTGAGTTCTAATTTATATTTATCGGCCCAATGTTTTACCAATTCTGTAAATGCAGAAAGGTTATCTGCTCCTGTATCTTCGTCACATTTGATCTTTAAATGCGCTTCCGAGTTGGACATAGCAATAAAACCTTTTTCGACAGCCAAGGCATCATTGAATGATGGAATATGCTGTGAAAACTTGTCAAAGTTCTTTGTATTTCCGATAATATCATTGATCTGTTTGAGTGTTTGTTCCGTTTTTGTATAACCAAGCTGTGCCAACAGTGCTTCTGGTGTAAGATCGAGATGCATAACAATCCTAAGTAATAAAATTATAAGTTGATTGTAGCAAATTTTTGATTAGTGAAGCGTTAGGGAAATGAAAATTCCCTAAATTTTAAAAGAGCGTATCAGATGGTATTTCAACACGTGATATAAGATCTTTATAGTGCTCCACGTTTTGAAAGGCTTTTTCATAACGCCAACGTAAAACAAATTCAATGATCTCATTTTTACGTTTATTCTCCAGTGTCTCGGCTTTACCGAAATATCCTAAAGAGATATTCTTCGCTTTCTTTTTACCATGCTTGTCTGGTTCATAAGTGATAGCAATGACCTGGATATATTTACCTTCACGTACTTCTCCAAAATCATCTTCTTTCAAACCAATACCAGAGAGGTTCATGGCCTTATACATAAAGACCTTATCAAAGTCTGGAGACTTCTCAAATATTTTGAGTTTTTCATAAAGCTCTTTAACCCGCACTATATTCTCTTCGCGAACATTGTCACAGTTCTTATCAGCTTTACGCACAGTTTTTACCGGTGGTTTCGTTTTAGTTTTTGGCACTTCTTTGTGCTCGGAAGATATTACCGAAGACTTTTTTTCTTTTTCTTCGATTTTATCTTCCAAGCGACTCGTAAGCGCCCTTAATTTATCTAAACTACTCGACATTCTTTTCCCTTAAAATGTGGGCCTGTAGCCCTTTTTGAGTATATATTAGTAAATATAGTACAGAACTTCTTGTTATAGCTAGATTAAATTATAGTGAATAATATTAATTTTCCTATTTTTTAATTTAAAAGGGGAGAAATGGACTAATATTAATTAGCATAAAAAGTGCTGTTTCACCTAATAGCCCACTTCTAATCGAGTTTTAGGTAAAATCTTTCAAATATTATTTGAGGATATAATGGATGGATTATTTAGAGATAGTAGGTGGTAGCAAGTTAAGTGGAAATATTACGATCAGTGGTGCTAAGAATGCTGCCCTTCCTATCATAGCTGCAACTATACTCAGTGACAAAGAAGTCACGTTAACCAACCTTCCTAATGTGGTAGATATCCGAACACTCCTTAAGTTGTTAACGATGCTTGGCGGTAACGTTGAACATGATAATACGGTCGCAAAGATCAACAACGGTTCGATTACTTCCACCAAAGCAGTCTATGAGATCGTTTCTCAGATGAGAGCATCCATTTTGGTTTTGGGTCCCCTGCTTGCAAGATTTGGTGAATGTGAAGTGAGTTTACCTGGTGGTTGTGCCATCGGCCAGCGTCCTATAGACCTTCATCTTCAGGCACTCGAAGAGATGGGTGCACATATAGAGATCAAAGGTGGGTATGTTCGTGCGGAAGCACCCAATGGCCTTCAAGGTGCAAAGATCATTTTTGACAAGATCACTGTAGGCGGTACGGAGAATATCGTTATGGCTGCAGCCTTGGCTAAAGGGACCACCACGATCATTAATGCGGCAAAAGAACCAGAAGTGGTTCAACTCTGTGAAATGATACGTGATGCTGGCGTAAAGATAGAAGGTATAGGTACGGATGAGCTTATTATAGAAGGTACGGACAGGAAACCTCTTACATTTAAAACTGTGGAGATCATCCCAGACCGTATAGAGGCAGGGACCTACCTTTGTGCAGGAGCTATCACACATTCAAGTATTACCCTTAACAAGGTAAACCATAAGCATATACGCGCATCTATAGACAAACTGGAACATATGGGTTGTACCTTTGATCTGGGAGATGACAGTATCACTATCCACCCTGCTTCAAATCTCAAACCTGTCAATCTCATCACCTTGGAGTATCCGGGCTTCCCTACAGACATGCAAGCACAATTCATGGCACTTGCGGTCATGGCTGAAGGTGAAAGCCTTATAGAGGAGCGTCTCTTTGAAAACCGTTTTATGCATGTCAGTGAACTCAACCGTCTGGGTGCAGATATCTGGCTCAAAGGGAGTACTGCAGCGGTAAAAGGTGTTGACAAGCTCTATGGAGCAGATGTTATGGCAACAGACCTCAGAGCCTCTTCTGCACTCGTTTTGGCTGCCCTTGTTGCAGAAGGTACGACCAATGTAAGACGTATCTATCACCTAGACCGTGGATATGATGACCTGGAAGGGAAACTTGCTGCACTGGGAGCAAATATTGTGAGAAAGAAAGAGAGCAAGTAGAAGGTCTATTGGGCTTCTACAACTTCTATCACTGCAGGGAAACCAGGGCCTAACGCTTCTTTAATAAGCACAGCCTTTATTTTAACGGTTTGGTTTTGTTTTTTTTCCAGATCAAACTTGGCTTGATTTTGTATCTTGTAACTTTGCTGACTCTTACTGTCTTTAATACTTAAATAGGTATGGGGTTCAGAGCCTTTCACTGCTACCCTTCCCTCAAGCTCCATCACATTATCTTGTGCACATCCCACAAACAATCCTATAAGACTCAGTACAATAAATATTTTTTTCATATATACCCTTCTTCTATTTGGCTATTAATGTTGCTTCGGTTTGACCATTCAGCTCTAAACTGACAGTAATATCACCCGTTACATTATCCCCAATTTTATAGTAGTAATTCCCCTGGGGCTGAACGGTACCAGATGTTGTATATAGCGTCGGCTGTGGAATATAGTTAAAGAGGTTTATAGAATTCATTGTATATATTGTACTTCCATACACATCCTCAAATAATGTACCGATATTATATTCAGGTGTATCCACTAGATTGTCATGGTCTGAAAGCATCACGGCAACACCCCACTCGCTAAGCAGATCAGCAAACGTTTTACCTGAACCATTAGGAGATTGATTGACAGCATATACGACTGCCTGTTCATTATCAAAACTATTATGCATAATATCATGAAGCACTTGTGCTCCTCCATAGTTTCGGAGAAGATAAGCACCAAATGTATTCACTTTAGCATAATCTGCTAGTTGGCTATTCCATTCTGTTAATGAGAGCGTATTATTGGCATTGAAAATTGGATATCTCCCCTCTACACTATGTCCAATTTTAGTACCAATAATATCCTCCGTACTTTCAGAAAGCATTTCTTTAATCCAAGTCTCAGCATTGACATCAAGTAAAACATTTTTTTGATAAAAATCGATCATGTGCTGAAACTCATGCGAAAGAGTCGAGACCATCTCTTTAGGCCATGAATCATTTATATCCCAAGATAAACCATCTTCATTTGCAAACATTACAGCATCTGCATAAAACATTATTCTTTCATTAGATCCTCGTAAATCATATGTACCATTATTATAGATACCTTTTACATAATTATCTTTCGGATAAAAGAAACCAATTATACCACCATCAGGAGTATCATAAACAGGAGGACTTGGGTTAGGTATATCAGTAAGTAATATAGTTATTTCATTATTCTGAGAAATGAAATAACTTTCTAAGTTACTTCCCCATTCTTCTCCATATATGTTTGTTACCCAGTCATATATATCATTCTCAAGACCATCAGACAAAAAATAACCTGCTAATGCATCTACCATAGGTTGAGTCACACATTTTGTTTTAGGACATCCTACACCAAAACTATCATTTGATACCCAAATATTAAGTTTTTTATTTCCAAAGATAGTAGGTATTAAATCTGAAACATATCTAGCAGTAGCATCAGTGTATTCAGATGTATCTTCACTCAGATAAAATCTTTGTCCAGTACCTACAACATCTTCTTGTCTCTCTATAGAAGTTATAATTTTTTCATAAGAAGACATAGTTATTTGATCTTGTGTAAGTACTGTACCGATTCTAGTTGAAAAATTTTGTACATATTGAGGATGATGGAGAATACGTGGTTTTTCTGCTAAATCAGTAGATAAAACAGTTTTAGCCTGTGGTACTTCTGTAACTTTAGCATTATGTGCAATGGTTGCAGAAGCAGAAGTAGTCGCACTATTACTAAGTACCAGATAAAGATCTTTCGCTACATTTCCTACAGATACATTCGCATTGATGGTATTTGCAGTCCCTAGGCTTTCCACTTGATAGTCACCTGTAATAGTAACATTGACATCTATATCGGTTGGCAGTACTACAGGATCAGTACTTGTTGTTGATCCGCCCCCACCGCCACAGCCGGAAAGAGTCATCACCACAATCACTAATAATGTTGAAAAACGATTGAATTCCATTTTATTACCTCTATTGTCTCAGTAAAATATTGACATTATATTTTTAGTATAGCATACTATACGATACTTGTATGAAATTTCTATGAAATATGAGAACAATGTATGAAGAAGTAGTAAAAGTTTGAAGTTATTTATAGAACTTTTTCAATATACCTACAAACTTTTCCCATAAAGAGGTTTGAACACTCACATTTTCAGAGTGTTTATCCTCTTTTTGATCTCGTTTTAAAGATATCAGGTCTCTCTCCAGTTTTTCATTTGCCTCTTTTAAATATACGGGCTCAAAATCACTGCGCATCTAAAACCTTTTCTATCTCCTGCATGGCATCTTCATTTTTGAGTCTAAATTTAATCTCTATACGTCTTGATGCTTCTTTATCTTCTACACCGTCTACTATAATAGCATCCTGATATGCTCTCCCCGAAGCGATCATAAGCGGTTGAATGTTATGCTTTTTCGTGAAATTCAAAGTCAGCAGATACTCCATGACTGCCAGAGCACGTTTTTGCGAAAGATTCAGGTTATAGATGTATGATCCCACACTGTCAGTATGCCCTTCAATAATAATTTTATCAAGGTGAGACTTGATACTTGGATTTGTAACCAAAGTACCGATGTACTCTTCAAATGCTTTTTTGAGCTCTACTTTTGCTTCAGGTTTCAATGTTGCATCTCCACTTTCAAAAAGTATGTTAGAAGCCAATCTGAGCGAGCCGGTCCTTTTATCTATGTCGATCTTGTCACCCAAGGCCTCTTTTAGTGCAGCCACGACTTTAAGTTTGATACCTGTAAGCGATTTGATCTTCGCCTTTTGTGCCTGAAGATTCGCTACCAGCTCATCATACTTTGTTTTCTTTTCATCCAAAGCATTCAGGAGCGTTAAAAGTTTTTCATCTTTTATTTTTACCGTATTCTTCGTCACATTCAAGTCATTAGAGAGCATGAGTACTTTTCCTTCATACTCTTTTAAACTTTTTGTTGTTTTATTCAATATATCTTTATTTTCATCCAGCATATTTTGGACGATCACAATTTTATTGCTCAACATATCCTGTTTGGCATTCGCTTCGAGTAAGAGTTTATTCAGCTTGTCTATTTCAGAGATATGCAGCTTGAACATTCTTTCATTTTCAGCCAATAGCAGCTGATCTTTTGCAATACGTGTATTTTTAAGTTGCAGTTGTTTTTCAGCTTCGCTCAACTTGATCGCATCTTCGGCAATACGTGCATTTCGAAGGGTTAGCAACTTCTCTTTTTCGGCTATAAGTGCTTTACTTTTTGCCAAAGCATTATTCAACTTGGCCAAGGTATATTCTTTCACATCAAGTGTTTCAGAGAGTTTTGTAAGCCGCTCTTCTTTAGTATGCAGATCTGCTTTCAATATCACAGATTTTGATACGATTGCACCAATAAGTAAAATGAAAACAAAAAGTAATCCTGCCATCAGGTCTGCATAGGATATCCAGAAATTGCTTTCTGCATTCGTCTTGTCGTTTCTAAACATCTTTTTACTTTTTTTGCTGTTTTAAATGAGCCATGTTTTCAAGTATCTGTTCATTCTGTTCAGAGATAATACGTGCAAATTCTGCAAGCTTTGTAACAGCCTGTCCCAGCTCTTCATCTATCTTCTCGAACGTATGATCCACTGAACCATCAAAACGTTCCATAGATCTTTGAAGGTTCTGAGCATTTTGGTTAAATCCTTCAATATTTTTTTCCATAGCAGCCACTGCATCAACGCTTGATTGTCTGTTCTGAATGTTCTCGAGTGTATCACGTAATTCTGAAGAGGCCTCCTGCATATGTACGGTCAGCTTTGTAAAACTGTTTGTCGTATCATGTACGATCGTTGTGAAATTTTTAAGATACTGATCATTCAATTCTTTAATAAAATCCATATTGAATGTCTCTTTAAGTGTCTGAACGATCTGTTGGTCTTTAAGTTCACTCTGCATATGTTCATGCTTGATCAACTCCGATCTTTTCCAAACACGCTGTCCATACAGTTTTTCCAGATCGAAGATCTGTTTATCCACTTTTGCAATACCTCTTTTTTCAAAGTATGTCCAGATAAGAGAGAGCATAATACCGTAGATCGATGCATAAAATGCCGTACCTATACCCGAAAGGAGTATAGATATCTCACGGTCAAGTGCACTAAGGTCTTTTACTGTAAAGTCAGGCATAGAGAGGGCAATAGCGATAAATGTACCCAAGATACCCAACATAGGGAAAACAGAGGGTGCTACACGTGCAAAGTTGTCATTACGGATATCCTCATAGTACTCAGTGATAAACTCTTTGATATGTAAGGTAGATTTGGTCTTACCCATGATCGTTAATGCATTTTCACGTAAGGCTGCCTGCAGGTTCTCTTCCATGTTGGCAAATGACCCTCTCATATGGCACACTGCATAATTTGCATTATGTCGTACAAACGAGACAAATACGACAAATATAAATGCCACGATACCCAATGTATGCGTCTCTACATTAACAGGGATAATACCCAAATACGCAACTACCAATCCTACTAAAAAAAGAAAAGGTATCAATAATATGATAAAAAAGTGTGAACTACACGAAGCTGATTTTTTTCTGTCAAATTGTTGCATAAAGCATCCTACTTAAAGTGAATTAATCCATTATATCCAAAATCGTTAAATGAAAATACAGAAGATTTTATCTCAATCATACCCTGAATATTTTCATTTAATATTCCTTAATATAAAGCGAATGATATTCTACACCACTTCATCTTAATTTTTAACAGATTACTCCGCCACCGATCAACTTGTCATCTTCATAAAATGCAGCGATCTGTCCTTTTGCCAGTCCAAAGACAGGCTCTTCTAACACTACTTTGGCTTTACCGTCACTGATGCTCACATGACAAGGTACTGCAGTGGTACGGTAACGCACTTTCACCATGCAATCAAACTCTGTAAGATCTTTAAAAAGGTTGATATGTTTGACTTCAAACTCATGCTCTTCGAGTTTTTCCTTGGTACCTACAACGATCTGATTCGTTTCAGGTTTAATGTCAAGTACGAAGTGTGGGTCATGTGCACCATCAACAAAGAAACCTCGACGTTTTCCTATCGTGTAATGCATATATCCTTTGTGTGTACCGACCACGTTTCCTTCAGTATCTACTGTCTCACCAGGCATATCGATATCCATATGTTTTGCCAAGACTTCATCGTAGGTATTTTCCACAAAACAGATCTCAGAGCTCTCTCTTTGTGTGGCAAAATCTTTCAGTACTTCTATATTGGCTGCATAGGCTTTTACATCTTTTTTCACCCATGTACCCAGAGGGAAAAGCAATCTAGGCAAAACCTCTTTTTTTACTTCACAAAGGAAATAACTCTGGTCTTTGTTCGGGTCATCTGCTGCATAGATGAACTCACCGTCACATTTGATATAGTGTCCTGTCGCGACATGATCCGCACCGATACTGTCTGCAAACTCAACCATCTTTCCAAACTTGATAGTACGGTTGCACATGACACAGGGGTTTGGTGTCAGTCCCTGTTTATAACTGTCTACAAAATAGTTATAAACCTGCTTATCAAACTCTTCACTCAGGTCCAGGAAGTGTACCTTTACACCCAGGTATTCACCTACTCTTTGTGCTTTGGCAAAATTCTCTTCATGATACCCTGGTTTCTGATGGAGCTTCATATAGACACCTTCAACTTCATACCCCTCTTTTTGTAAGAGTATGGATGTCACCGTGGAGTCTACACCTCCACTCATACCGACTAATACTTTCTTTTTCATATCAATTCACTTTCTTAATTTGTATTGCTATCTCTTCATCCACATTGACCAAAGAGCCCTCTGCGATCATTTTACTCTCTGATACAAGCGTTACTTTTCCCAGATCCAGATGTGTGATATCTATCGTAGATCCTATTTCCAACGCCTTGCTTTGCACGGTACCAAAAGAGATCTTTAGCATTTTATATTTTTTACTGTCAAGTTGTTTTATCGTATCATCAACGATATACACAATTTCTGATACATGCGTATTCTGCATAGGTCTGAGCCGTATTTTAGCACAGATAGTTTCACCATTCATTAATAACAGTTCTAATCTGTTAAACCCTGTAAGCAGTATGTCATTCAGACTTAGTTTTTTAAGCTTATTACTTCGTACGGCCACAAGCGGTAAGGTTAGATCATATGTCGGACAGGATAGATGCTTTTGCATCATCTTCGCTAAATGAAACGCCTGTGTTTCATGCTTCATCCAAATCACCGATAAACTGCTCTAAAAGATACTCTTTTGAAGCGACCATAAGATCATCCGGTACCTCCTGGCCTGTCGAGAAATAACTCATAGGTAAATTGTATAATAGCATAAAGTTCAACAACGTGCCAAAATGTTTCGTCTCATCAAATTTACTGATCATCACAGAGTCTATATCCAAGAATGAGAAGTTATTATAAATATCATCCATATCTTCATATTTCACCGTTGCTGAGAAAACGAGATTTACCTCCAGTTTTCTAGGTGTATCCGTCTGAACAAACTCTACTGTCTTAATAAATTTTTTCGTATCATACGGTGACATACCTGCTGTGTCTACCAATATAACATCATAATCACTTAAAGCTTCCAAACCTGCAGTAAAATCTTCTAGACTCTCTACAGTAATGTGTTTAAGCTGCATAATATCCGCATAGTGTGCAAGTTGTTCAAATGCGCCCACTTTATAACTGTCAAGATTGAGAAGGGCTACTTTATAGGGTTTATCCATCAAATAGGCATAACGTGCAGCCAGTTTAGCAATGGTCGTCGTTTTTCCTACACCCGTTGGACCTACAAGCATCATGATCTTAGGCTCGTCCAATGTCTCTTCATGTACTTTCAGACTCTCGTCGATCTCTTCAAGCAAGTAAGAGACCAAAAGTGCTGCATCCCCCAGTATATTACTTCCCATGAGTGACAATAAAATATCATCCAGCCAAACTTTGGCAATACCTTTTTTGATAAAAAGTTTTTTCACTTTTTGCACGACACTCTCATCTTCTGAATCCAGCATCTCCTCTTTCATCAAAGACAATTGTTTTTTCAGTTCACCAAGTTCTGCCAACAGTACGGCATCATCTTCTTGCTCAGAATCACTGTTTTCGGCAGAGATCTTACCAAAAGACTTTTCCATAAAAATATCTTTAGGTACAGCGATACATACTTCACAACGTAATTTGCCATCTTCATATTTGATCTGTTTTGCTGAAATGAGCTCAACACCCTCTCCATATTTCTCTACGGCTTGTTCATATGCACTTTTTGGATCAGAAGCAACAAATGTTTCATTAATCATTGTATATGCCTTTCATCATTGATAATGGGATCAATACAGACGCCCGTTCTCTCCAACCCGGATGAGGAAGTGTCAGTTCTTGGGTTTCCATTTTCACATTTTCATAAAATATGATATCTATATCTAATGTTCTGGGACCGTCTTTAAAGAGACGTTTACGTCCAAACACCTTTTCCACACGCAACAGATAACGCAATAACACCTTGGGACTTAAAAACGTCTCAATGAGCAGTAAAGAGTTATAAAAATCTCCCTGTTCTGTATACCCAAAAGGGGGATTTTTCACGATAGGTGCTGTCTCTATGACACGCACTAAGGAAGATCTTTTAAAATAGTAAAAAAGATGTTCAAATCGACGTACGACATCACCGATATTTCCACCGATCCCCAGTAATACCTTATGCCCACTTTGACTTGACAAAATAGAAGGAAAATCTTTTGTTCTGATTAAAGTGTTTTTTTCGTCTATTTTTTTTCTTATCATACCATAACCTACAGGACAACAGCTTTACCATCTACCATTGCTACCATATCTTCTATACGGATACCGAATTCATCAGGAATGTATATCCCCGGTTCTATAGTATACACCATACCATCCTCGATCACAGTATCCGACTTTGTAGAAATATAAGGCATTTCATGAATATCCAGTCCTACCCCATGTCCTGTTGAGTGCACATAGTACTCTCCAAAGCCTGCTTTGGTGACAATGTCACGTGTAAGTGCATCTACCTTTTTTGCTTTCATTCCGGAACGTGCTTTGGCAATGGCATTGTCATGTGCTTTAAGCACCGTATCGTAGGCTTTTTGTATCTTTTTACTTTTAAAACGCTGTTTGGTATCAAACATAAAATCTTTATCTGCCTGTACCGTACGTGTACGGTCTGAACAGTAACGTTTATATTTCAACCCTGCATCGACCAGGAGCAGATCATTTTTAGCGAGATTTTTTGAGGTTGGCATGGCATGAGGTTTCGCAGCATTGGCATTTACTGCCACGATAGGATCAAAACTCAGGTCATATTTACCGAAATCACTCAACATGCCTTTGGCTCTGTACGTGAGTGTATATTCATTTTCACCAAAACCGTTTGTAGAAAACTCTTTGGCCAGTGCTTTAAACGCTTTAGCACCCAGCTTTGCTGCTTTTGCAAGTATTTTCAGCTCTTCATCACTTTTAATGATACGCTTTTTATGCGAAAAATCCAACTGCGGATCAAATTTTACTTTACATTGTGAACTTACACGCTCAAATCCATCTACACTCCACTCTTTGGGATCAAAGATCACTTTTTTAACCCTGGCTTTTTTGATCAAAGAGACGGCTTCACCATAAAGGTCACGGTTGATAACCACTCTTGCACCTTTGACATTTTGGGTAGCATCAATGGTGTAACGACTGTCTGTGATAAAAAATGCTTCACTTCCCAAAGAGAGATAAAGTGCATTATCACAACTGTAGCCACATTCATAATAGATAGCATTTTCATCTTTGAGCATATAGTTCATAAGTGACCTTTTGATTTGGTTTAAAATTGGGGTATAGCCCTCCTCTCGGAGGAGAGGAAAGGGTTAGAATTATTTTTGTTGTGCTGCTTGTGCTTTTGCCTGGTGCTCTCTCATTGCTGCCACTTCTGAAAGCATTTGTGTCATACCAACCATTGCCAAGTGGTAACTAAATGGCCCCATACCTGAAATTTGACCTGCACATACAGGTGCTATCAGTGACTTATGTCTAAATTCCTCTCTTTGGTAAATGTTTGAAAGGTGTACTTCAAGTGTAGGTATCTGTACCGCTGCAATAGCATCACGAATTGCGATAGAGGTATGCGTATATGCAGCCGGATTGATAATAATACCATCGGCATCACCGATACACTCCTGGATACGATCTACGATCTCACCCTCTAAGTTGCTTTGAAAAAATTCGATCTCTGTTTTATTTTGATCAGCAAATGCTTTCATTTGCGAATGGATATCTTCTAATTTCATTGGGCCATAGATATTTTTCTCTCTGATTCCTAGCATATTGAGATTTGGACCTTGGATCACTACTATTTTCATTTTCTACCTTGTTTATATAATTTAGGTATTATTCTATCTAAATATATTAAATGTGAGGCAAAATGAAGATAATAAATGCAGACTTTCTCTACACACCCGATGGCTATATACAAAATCAAGCAGTTGCATTTACGGAAATCATTAAAGATATCGGTCCTTTAGAAGTACTCATCCAACGTTACCCCGATGCAGAAGTCATCCAGGCCGAGCCCCATTCGATACTCTATCCCGGATTTATCAACACCCATGTACATCTGGAGTTTTCTGCAAACAAAACATCGTTGATGTATGGCGCTTTCAAACCCTGGCTTGATTCTGTGATAGAGCATCGGGAGGAACTGATGGGGGCATGTAACAACGCAATGATGCTGGATGAGTGTCAAAATATGCTGCGTTCAGGTATCACGGCATTTGGTGCTATTTCAAGTTTTGGAAATGAACTTGAAGTATGTGAAAAAACGCCTCAACGTGTGGTCTTTTTTAATGAACTCATAGGCTCAAATGCCATGTACGCAGATATGCTCTATGGTGACTTTCAAGAGCGAGTAAGAGCCTCACAGTCCTGTGATAAAAGTTCTCGTATCACCCCTGCTGTAGCAATACACTCTCCCTATTCTGTCCATCCGATACTTCAGCAAAAAGCCGTCAACCTGGCCAAAAAACATACGATGCCTCTCAGTGCACATTTTTTAGAATCAAAAGATGAAAGAGAATGGCTTGAATCCAGTAGCGGTACGCTCAGAGCATTTTTTCTGAAATACTTTAACACCTCCACGACTGTCACCAATGTCAAAGAGTTCATGCATGCCTTTGACACCTATCCGACACATTTTGCACACTGTGTACAGGCAACAAAAGAGGAGTTAAACTATTTGGCCGAGAAGGGACACTCCATTGCCCATTGTCCTCGCTCTAACAGGTATCTGGGATGCGGCAGACTAGCCATTGAAGCACTATCCCTCCCTTTCAGTGTTGCTACAGACGGGTTAAGTTCCAACGATTCACTGAATATCTTCGATGAACTCAAAGCTGCAGTCATGCTGCACAACGACATACCGCTCCAAGAACTTTCCGAAAAACTGCTGCGTGCAGTGACAGGAGATGCTGCTGATATCTTAGGTCTGAACTGTGGTAAAATAGAAGTCGACAAACTTGCGGACTTTGCAGTCGTTACTCTGCCTGAAGCACCTCAAAGAACAGAAGAGTTGGCACTGTGGAGTATCTTGCATACAAAAGAGGTTTCAGAAGTTTATATAGAAGGAGAAAAATATGTTTAGTGCTATAGGAAAAGTGATCAAATGGATCGGACAACACTTTTTAGGAATGCTTTTTTTACTCATTGTGTTGCTTGTGTTTATGCCCTCTTCAACGACCGAATTAAAGCCTGCCAATCTACAGGAGATTCAACTTTCTGGTCCCATCATGGATGCGGATATGATACTCAAAGAGATAGAAGAGATACAAAAAGACCCTAAGATCAAAGGGGTACTGCTTAACGTAAATTCACCCGGAGGTGCGGTGCCGCCTTCGATTGAGATCGCCTATGCGATCAAAGCGTTAAAGGAGCATAAACCTGTGGTTGCTTATGCTTCCGGTATGATGACAAGCGGAAGTTACTATGCTTCTATCTATGCAAATACCATAATTGCCAATCCGGGTTCCATCGTGGGATCTATCGGTGTGATCATGGAGAGTGCAAATATAAAGGAACTGATGGATACTGTCGGTGTGAAAACACAAATAGTCAAAGAAGGTACCTACAAAGAAGCGGGTACGCCGACAAGAGAATGGACAGCTGAAGAACGTGCTGAACTCGAAAGGCTTACCAAAGATACCTATGAGCTTTTCATTCAGGATGTAGCCGATGCGAGGGGCTTGGATGTAAAGCATGCTAAAGCCTATGCAGATGCACATATATTTTCAGCAAAACGAGCTAAAGATGTAGGACTCATAGACCATGTTGGAGTGAAAATCCAGGCCAAAGCAGAAGTGGAAAAACTTGCGAACGTCACCGATCCAAGATGGAAAGAAAAAGATAAACTCGAAAGCTTTATGGAACAGTTTGCCACCAAAGGTATGATGCAGTTACAAAACTATTTTTACGGTCTAAAAGCTTCCTTCTGACTACTCTACGTCAAAGAAAACTTTTTGCTTGCCAAAATCCAGACTGACCCTTCCTGAAGAGCGTCTCTTCGGGAACGTTACTCTTAACGTATTTTGATCCATAAATGAGGCTTTGATACCTCCCCTAGAGCGATAGCTGTGTAAGATATCTTTCCTTGAGACGGGTACCATATAGAGGAGAGCGGTTGAACCTGCCTTGACAGCCAATGTTGTCCTATTCTCACTCACCCTGTATATTTTTTCTTCAGGTTTTGCTGTTCTGAATCTCCACTGTTTTTTTACTTTAGTCCCATCAGCAACACCTTCAAATACGGCACTGTATCTTGTGTTGAACTCGAGCCTTTTCAGTGGCATAAGTACGAATTCCAATTCACTTAAAATATGGTTAGGATCGCTGTTGTGTTGCAGGATCTTGGTCTCTTTGATCTCTTTTCCATTCGCATCATATAAACGAAAATCTTTCAATCTGACGTGGCTATAATTTGCAGGATTGAACTGTACAGAAATAGGAAAACCACTCACCTTATAACCAGGCAGAGGATCCGGGGACTCATTGTAAAATGCAGGCCAAATGTCAGTTTGTTCCGCATATGGATAGAGTATTATCTCTCTGTTTTTACTTCGTACTTTATCTTTTGCTGCTTCAAAAAGTGACTGGGGTACCATCTTGGTACTTTGCTTACAATTATCTCTCATATAATAGGTACCATTGGTCAAAGTAAAAGATTTTTGACAAAGTGCTGCAATACCTGACGTACCCATATTATAGACATATGCTTGTTTTACCTGTCTTTTTTTCTTCGTAGAAGAAGAACCATACCCTATCTCATCCGTATCAAAATTCAAAAAGACTAAACGATGGTAAATAGCAGAAAAAAGATTGTCTATGGATTTTTTCTGACCTAGGGTATTGATAGAGACATTTTCCATCACAAAAGTGGAAGGGTATCCTGCTTGTATTACACGATCTGAAGGTGTACTTCCTGTATAAGCCTCGTTTCCTTTTGTTTCGTAATGTCCATTTCTTTGATTCTGTATGAGATAGCGGGCATGAGAAGCAGCCGCATTTTGTAAAGCTTTATTACTTTTGAGTTTGATAAGACCGCTCTTTTCTCTTATACTGTTGAGATAGGTAAGTCCTGATTGTTCACTGTTGGCTTCGAGAGAAACCAACATAAACATAATGAAAAGAGAGAAACGCAAAAATGTATATCTCACGATAACAACTTACAATGCATTCGCAGCTTGTAAAAAGTCCTCTGCAATGACCTTAGGATCTTCCAAACCTATGGAGACACGGATCAACCCTTCATGTACACCCAGGAATTTACGGGTTTCTTCATTGAAATCACTATAAATGGTACTGGTCATATGCAGTGCAAGTGTTCGATTGTCCCCGATGTTTGCTGTTTGTATCACATGGTTCAGTTTGTTGAGGAAAGTAAACGCCTTCTCTTTTGTCCCACAGTCTATAGTGAGTAAAGGACCACACCCCTGTGCAAAGTCCGACTTATATCTTGCGTGATCAGGGCTTGTTACCAATGATGGGTGATTCACACTTACCCCATCTGGCAGTTTCTCATCAAGCAGGGCGGCAACGGTTTCAACACTTTTATTGATCCTCTCTACCCTGAGTGAGAGTGTTTCCAGCCCTACCATGGTCATAAATGAACCAAAGGCATTGGCAGTCATGCCGAAATCACGAATGGCACGTTTTTTACAGATAGGTATAAATGCTTTTTCTCCCATCTTTTTCACGATTTTATGTACATCGGCATATTTTGGGTTCAATAATTTTTCACCCTCCTCTTTTACCGCTCTGAAAACAGCGATCCCACCAAGTGCAGCTGAGTGCCCGGACATATTTTTGGTTGAAGAGTGCACAGAGATATCTGCACCCATCTCGAGTGGTCTTACCAAAAGCGGTGTCGCGGTATTGTCTATCATGACCAGTGTTTCATACTTGTTACAAAGATCAATAATACGCTGTATATCAGGCAGTGTAAGGCTTGGATTCCCTACAGACTCAAAAAGAACCATCTTGATACCACGCTGAAGTGTTGCTTCTATATGTTCAAAATCATCTACGGTACAAAAACTGTTCCTCACACCAAAACGTGCCAACGTTTCATTCACAAGTGAATAGGTACCCCCAAAGAAACCACCGATACAAAGCAATTCATCCCCAGCAGATAAAAAAGCACTGCATACCATCGAAATAGCCCCCATACCTGAAGAAGTAGCAATGGCACCGAATCCGCCTTCCATCTTCGCTACTATAGCTTCCAGTTTAGCATTAGTCGGATTTCCTACCCTTGCATAGAGCGGTTTATTGACCTGTGCAGCAAAGATGCCTTCTGCTTCTTCAGCATTTTCATAACCATAAGCAGCCGACGGAGTGATCGTAGGTGCAATAGGCCCTACCTTAGAACCTACACTTTGTACAAGCAGCGTATTGAAATAGTCAAAATCAGTGGTATTGTTCATCTTTATTCCTATATAGAGTAATTTAATATTTGGTTGGCTTTAAGTTGATAGTTCTTCAGTTCAGACAATGGGATCTCGAACACCGATGAGACTTTTTGTTTAATGTCATCCCAAAAAAGTTTAAGTGCCTGACTCTCCGTTTGGTAATTATCGGCAAATATATCTGACTCCAGGATAAGCACCACATCTTTAAGTGTGATATCTTTGAGGCTTTTTGCAAGTTTGTACCCGCCATGTGCACCTTTAATGCTGGTAAGAAGCCCCTGCTTTTTAAGTTCTAAAAGTATTTGTTCCAAAAAGTTTTGCGGGATAGCTGCATTGGCAGCTATCTCTTTTATCTTAAGGACTTTATCGTCGGGAATGGAGCCCAACTCCTGAAGTGCAGCGATCGCATAAATTGTTTTACTGGATATTCCTATCATTTCCTAAGAGACCTTTACCGATTTGTATTGCATAGTATAGCTTACATCCTATACAAAAATCGAATACTGTCTCAAGTAATGCACAAATTAATAAAATAACTGCTACCACAGTAGCAAATAGTGTAAAACCGGCAAAATAAAAGACGACAATGAACAACGAAGTGACTAGACCAAGATACAGAGCGAACCTTTTTGGTGATTCATCACAAAGTTTAGGTGCAACACCCCACCCTCTGAGTACGAACTTACCCATGAGCTCAAATGGACTGAAGCTTGATAAACGTAATGCTCGCATCAAAAAATCAAACAGTATGACCCATGCAAAGGCACTCTCTTGTGAGATCAAAAATATAAGCGTAAAAAGTGCTACCTGAAAAGAGATAATTCTTACCATATTAGCGTCAACTCTTCTTGTGGATATCGGACAACTTGGAGACATATTCTTTCCTTTCATTGAAGTAGCATTTTAAGGTAAGTGCCTTAGCTATATCATCAGCACCTCTAAAGACCCTAGAGTAATTTACAGCATTGACATTTTTCTCAGTTTGACTATAGGGGAGACTAAAATAACTAAAAAATGTGCAATACCCTTGTCTTATGTAAATATCTAGGGTTTTTACAAGTGCTAATTTCATTTTATAAGTGTATAGTAACCAAATCTTTTTTTAATGTCAAGTAAATCTATAGGTTTTATTGTTTTTTATATCTAAACTCATTTATTGCATATGATTTTATATTGTTCAAACCTTTGCACACCGGGTACACAGAAATACGATAAAATACATCTAATCTTAATTAGGACAGCAAAAAAACCCGGGAGAAACAATGCGTATCATTCTTTTTACTTTATGTACTGTAGGTGTGCTACAGGCAGAAAGTATTCAACAACTTATCGATCAATCACTCAAAAAGCACCCTTCACTTCAGACCATCCAGCACCGTCTCTCTGCAATGGATGCACGTATAGAAGAGAGTCAGAACTTCTCTAATCCGGATATCTCTTTGACCATCAATGACATACAGTTTGATAATCCCTCTGGCCGTGGCCTTGAACCTATGCAGTTCAATGCAATTAATGTGAAACAAAAATTTCCTTGGTTCGGTAAACTCGATGCTCGAACAAGCTTTACAAAAGCACAAAAAAGTCTTATATTGGACTCCTATGAAGCAGCCAAGATCACACTGGCTAAAGAGATACGTATAACAGCCTATACCATGAAAGAACTTGAAGCACGTATCCGTATTGTCAATCGGTATAACGCTGTAGCCAAACAAAATATAGATCTCTATACCTCCTATGCATCTACTGAGAATAAAAGTCACACAAGCATGATGGCTGCAAATTTAATGCTTACTAAAATAAAGATCAAACATGAACGCTATAAAATGATCTTGAAGAACCAACAGGCTAAACTCAAATACCTTGTACAAGGAGAGGTCTCCAAGATATCTGATCCATTCGAAATAAAACCTCCCGGACCATTGGAAAGCTATCTTTCCAAGTCACAGAACAATCTAAACTACCATATGAAACTCTCTGAGAAAAATATCGCTGATGCGAACAAAGTCATACAGGAGCTGAGTATGACACCGGACCCTTATGTAAATGTAGGCTATTACAACCGTCAGGAATTTCCTGATTATGCCTCTGTAACAGTGGGGATCTCTCTGCCTTTATATGGTTCAGAAAAACATCAGGCAGAAGCAGCACGTAAAGAAGCCCTTGCCGCAGCAAGTGCCTCTTTAGACTACAGATCTTCTTTGGAGAGTGAAATTACTGTGATGTATGCCAAACTCACTGAAGCCTACCAGGTTTATCACATTATCCAAAATGAGAGCCTGCCTCAGCTTGAACATATGATCGAACTGAGTCAATCGGGCATTCAAAGCGGAGGTGACCTTTTTGCTTACACCAATCTTCTCGAACAAAAACTCGATCTGGAAGAACAGCGCATCTCCATCAAAGGCGAATACCTTCGAACACAGACACAACTCAAATCTCTTATAGGTGAAATATAATGGTATCCATACATATGAAAACAATCCTCACATTTTTACTGATCCCGGTGTTGTCACTCTCTCAGGAACACAATAGCTCTTTCCCCACCATAGAACAGCTTTTTAGTGTAAAGACTGTAAAAGTAAAAAAGATAACATCCGCCAAAGAACAAATAAACTACGGATATATCGTTGCTGAAGATTCACGAAAGATCGATATACATGCATGGTTTTCAGGCTATATCACAAAACTTTTTGCTGATACACTCTATAAAAAAGTAGAAAAAGGTGATGCCTTAGCCCATGTCTACTCTCCGGAAGTCTACAAGTCCAAACAGGACTACTTACACTCCTTGGAGTTCAATGAAAAGCACCCTTCTCCCCAAATGCTTCAGAGTGCGAAAACCAAACTGCGCCTCTTAGGTGTACATGATGAAGAGATCAAACGCATCGACACTAAACGTAAGGTCGATACGTTCACCACCATCTATGCACCGCAGTCGGGGTGGATATTTGAAAAAAACATTAATGAAGGTGCATCTTTCAGCCCTCAAAAAAAGCTCTTTCAGATCGTAAACCTGGACAAAGTATGGGTAGAGGTCAAGCTCTACCAGGATGAGATCGAAAATCTACCTCTTCTTACACATTTCAGTGTCAAAGCCAAAGGTATTTCCAAAACATATACAGCACAAAAAAATCTTCTTTACCCGGAACTGGACCCTAAAGAGGCAACCGCTACGTTAAGACTTCAACTTGATAATGATGACATGTTATTAAAACCGGGAATGTATGCAAAAGTCTATGCATCAGCCGATACAAAAAGTCGTCTTGTCATACCTCGAACTGCAGCGATACGTAAAAATGGACTGTGGTATGCTTTTCTTGCAACGGAATTCAAAGGAGAGTATGAACCTATGGTCATTCAGGTAAAACCTCTGGACGCAAAACATTATGAGATCATAAAAGGACTGAATGAGGGAGATACGTTGGTAGACAATGCGCTCTTCATGATGGACTCCGATGCTCAGATAAACGGGATCTATTAATGATAGAACGACTCATCGTATTTTCGGCTAAAAATCGTTTTCTTGTCCTTATGACCACCCTCTTTCTCATCATAGGTTCTATTTGGGCCATGAAGAACACTCCCCTGGATGCCCTGCCGGACCTTTCTCCTCCACAGGTCATCGTACAAGTCACATGGAAAGGCCAAAGCCCCGAGATCATAGAAGATCAGGGAACCTATCCGTTGGTTTCACAATTTCTTGCTATCTCGGATATTGAAACCGTGCGTGGTTTTTCAACCTATGAAAATGCTCTGATCTACATTATTTTTAAAGAAGGTACAGACCTCTATTGGGCCAGAAGCCGTGTTTTGGAACAACTGGCATCCATACAAAGTCAGCTTCCGGATACGATGGAAGTGACACTGGGGCCTGATGCTTCAGGAGTCGGATGGGTCTATGAATATGCCCTAACCTCTCAAACCAAGAGCCTTGATGAGCTGCGAACGATTCAAGACTATTACTACAAATATGCACTGATGGGTGTAGATGGTGTGAGTGAAGTGGCCAGTATAGGCGGGTTTATTCCCACCTATCAAATTACCCTGAACAATGATGCACTCGTCCAGTACGATCTTTCTATCAAAGATATCTCTCAAGCACTCAAAGAGAACAATAATGACACCGGTGGACGGATCGTCATTCAAAACGGTTATGAGTGGATGGTACAGGCCAAAGGGTATATCAAAGATCTGGATGAGATACGACAACTTGTCGTCACGACCAAGAACAGTGTACCTCTGACGCTCTCCCAATTGGGACGTGTAGAGATGGTACCGAGTGCCAGACGTGGTCTGGCAGACCTCAATGGAGAGGGAGAAGTGGTAGGCGGTATCGTCATGGTGCGATATGGGGAAGATGTCTACTCTGTCATCAAACGCATCAAGTCCAAAATGCAAGAACTCAAAATAGAAGATGTGGATGTTATCACGACCTATGACCGTTCAGGACTGATAGGATCAGCGATCAAAACACTTCAAACGACGCTATTTGAAGAGAGTATCATTGTGATCCTGGTCATTGGTCTGTTCTTGATGCACTTTCGCTCCATACTTATCATGCTTATCGTGCTCCCCTTGACCATTGCCCTCCCTTTTTTACTGATGAAGATCTTTGGTATAGACTCAAATATTATGAGTCTGGGAGGTATCGCTATCGCTATCGGTGCTATGGTAGATGCTTCTATCGTGATGATAGAGAATACACATAAGGCCATACATAAAAAAACCGAAGAGAACGGTGAACCTCTAAAGCGTGATGAACGGATCAAAACCATCATTCACTCTTCTCAACTTGTGGGACGTCCTATCTTTTTTGCCCTGGCACTTGTAGTTGTCTCTTTTTTACCGATCTTTGCACTTTCGGGGCAAGAAGGCTTACTCTTTAACCCCCTTGCTTTTACCAAAACCTTTGCCATGACTGCAGGAGCGATACTCTCAGTCACACTGGTACCTGTACTCATGATATACTTCATCAAAGGGAGGATCATTCCCGAATCAAAGAACCCGCTGAACCGTTTTTTTATTTGGCTTTATCATCCACTTTTGGTCCATGCTTTAAAACTCAAATACATTGTTATTTTTCTTGCTGTTGGCGGACTTCTATTTGCACTGCCTCTTTACAAAAAGTTAAACTGGGAATTCATGCCTATGCTCAATGAGCAAACCGTGATGTATATGCCTGTGACACCTTATGGTATCTCCGTGGATCAGAGCAAAGCACTGACACAGAAAACCGATCAGATCATTAAAAGTTTTCCTGAAGTAGAGACAGTGTTCGGTAAGGGAGGACGTGCCAATTCAGCCACTGACCCTGCTCCACTTGGTATGATCGAAACCATCATTACTTTTAAACCCAAGTCACAATGGCGTGATGGTATGACCTATGAAAAACTGATGGCGGAGATGGAAGAAGCACTACAGGTACCTGGGCTTGTGAACTCCTGGACCTACCCTATACGCGGCCGTATTGATATGTTGCTCTCAGGTATAAGAACGCCTCTGGGTATCAAACTTTATGGAAAAGATGCACAAGGGCTGCAATCAGTAGCCATGCAGATCGAGTCAAGACTTCGTGAACTGAAAGGAACACAGTCTGTTTTCTCTGACCAGGCAAGTGCAGGGTATTTCATCGACATCAACATAGATGCCGAGGCGTTACAGCGTTATAACATTTCCAAATCACTGATCGAAGCATATACTTCTGCAGCGATAGGTGGGAAAAAGATCACTACTATGTATAAAGGTTTGGAACGTTACCCTATCGCACTGCGATTTGAAGAGGAAGAGCGTCGAAACCTTGATGATATACGCAATATACAGGTCAAAACACCGCTCGGATTTGTACCGCTCTCCACCTTTACCACAGTAGAATATAAGGAGAGTGCTTCTGTGATCAAAAGTGAGATGGCAACACCGGTCACCTTTATCTATATTACGCCACAACCAGGCGTGAGTGCCGTCAAATACAAAGAAGAAGCCGTTAAAATCTTAAAAGATATACAACTCCCTCCCGGATATTACCTGGAATGGGAAGGACAATCAGAATACCTTCACTCAGCCATGCAAAAAATAAAATGGATAGTGCCTATTGTACTCTTGTTGATATTAATCCTAATCTATTTTGCACTGGGAGAGTTCGTACCTACCCTTATTGTATTTTTCACCCTTCCCTTTGCTCTACTCGGCGGTATAGTGTACTTATATGTCTTACAGTTTAATATGAGTATTGCAGTGATAGTCGGTTTCCTGGCACTTCTTGGGATTGCCGCTGAAACAGCCATAGTTATGATCGTCTATCTACAAGAAAGTGTTGAAGCGATGCATAAAAAAATGGGGTCCAGATTTAATAGACAACACCTCTCCGATGCTATTTATGAAGGTGCCGTTCAAAGAGTAAGACCCAAACTCATGACAGTATTTGCCATCTTGACAGGACTTCTGCCTATCATGTACACTTCGGGTATAGGAAGTGAAGTCATGCAGCGTATAGCTGCACCGATGATAGGAGGGCTTGTCAGTTCCGCTATACTCAGTCTCTTTCTTATTCCGATTTTTTATGAAATGTATGAAAAATATCAATTAAAACAATCCAAGGAGAATGAATGAAATCAAAGCTAATGATCACACTGCTTTTAACCCTATCACTGTTGTCAGGGTGTACCGATAAAGATAAAACCAGTGACTTAACAGAAGATGGTATGAAGTGTGGTCCAGGGAAATGTGGTGCAAGTATGGTTGATGGTTCTACTCTACTCGTGAAAAAGAAAATGAACATTTTAAACCAGCTTGAAAAAGAGGACAACAGACGGGAATGTGTACTCAAAGCCTTAAGTACGAAAGAGGTATATGATTGTGTTCGTGTCCAAGAGACCGGTAGACTGAGCACAAAATGTGCAGCAGACAATACCGTAAAAGCACCCAAAAAAGAGATCCCACCAATGAAATGTGAAACAGGAAAATGCGGAAGCAGTATGTAATCATACGCAAATGCTTATTTGATCTCTATTACAGTAAGAAGATAAAAAAATAGATGAATTAATAAAGAGGAAAGAGTACAGCTCTATTCAAAAGCCAAACGGCCTTTGAATGAACTTAAAGTTTGAAAAACTGATTATTTCATTGCTGCAATGTAATCTGCAACAGCTTGGATAGTAGCGTCATCCATAGAAGCTACTTGACCTTTCATTAGACCACCCATTCCATATTGGTTAAGTGTACCAGCTTTATAACCGTTAAGTTGTTCAACTGTTTTAGCAGCATCTTGACCTTTGATAATAGCAGATTTACCTAGAGCAGCTTTTTCTCCGTTTGCACCATGACAACCAACACATTTAGCGTAAGCAGCTGCACCGTCAGCCATAAGTAGTGTAGATCCAGTAAGTAACATTGCGATTGCAAATTTTTTCATTTTATTCCCTTTAAGTTAAATTTATTTATTTAGTATTAAGAAGAGCTGCTAAAAGCAGATCCTCCACCTCAAGTTTAATTTAGGATACATACCTTAACAAGACGGTACGTTACCTGAATCGCTTGCATATTCATATGCAAAATCATATACATCTGGAATATATTTTGCTTTGAATTTTTTTACTTTCGGACAAAGTTTTTTAATCTCATCCTCAAATTTACCAGCTTCCTGAATCGCTTCCCACTCATCTTGCGTATGGGACTGTGCAAATTTAACACCATTAAATCCACAAGGAGCTTTCAACTTCTTAAGATAGATTTTTTGACCTTTTTTCACATCTGCAGATGCAGTTGTTGAAAGTAATGTCATACCAAGTAAAGCAGCAATTGCTAATTTTGTTGTAGTCTTCATATGTAATCCTTTTTGTTATTAGATGAAAGTATGATAGCATGTAATTGTGAAAATATTGTGAAGTGTGTAAAAGAAGAAGCAGAAGGTTCACAACTGCTTCAAGAAGTTACATGTGTTTAACACTTTGGAACGTGCGATCCGCCTTCACCATATTCATACGTAAATTCATATAGATGTTTCCACCATGATTTTTTAATTTTCTTTAAAGGTAATTTGGGACAAATTCTTTTCGTTTCTGCTTGGAATTCACCATCATCATATATCGCTTCCCACTCATCCTGATTATGGTGTCTTGCAAATCTCACACCCGAGAATCCACAGTATTTTCTCACTTTCTTTTTGTATATTTTTTGACCTTTTTTTACACTCGCAGATGCGACTGTAGGCGTACTAACCATTGCAAACGCAACAAGACTGAGTACAGTGACTATTCTTTTCATTTCATTCTTCCTTTAATTTATAATATAACCTTATCCAAAGTTATTGTAACTACTTCAACTTATTAAAAACCTTAAACCTATTCCAAATATACCTCTAAAGCTTTATCAATGTGTAACTACTTCAGCTTATTAAAGACCTTGAACTTATCCCAATAGATATCCAAAGCCTCATCAATTTCACTATCGCTCAATTTACTTTTCTCTTTAATACCATACGTATCAATGAAGAGATCAGACATCACAGAGATCTCTTTTAAGGGATGTTTCAAATAGTGTTTCATCCCTGCTTTCACATTTTCTTCACCACTATAGACAATCAGGTAGCGCATAAACATACGCTGGAGTGATGTGGGTAGATCTCTATGACACTCCACACAATGACGTTCATAGGCATCCTGCGCGTACACCCCTGATACTAAAACGAAACATAAAATAATAGCCTTTACCATCGTAACACCATTTTTGTACCCTCTCCTTCTTTTGACACTACTTCTATGGAGATATCATATTCATCCACTATTTTTTTAACGATACTAAGACCGATACCGAAACCACCTTCACTCTTATTAAATCTCATATAACGATCAAAAATAAAAGGTATTTTTTCTTCATTAATACCTATACCTGTATCCCAGATCACCAAAAAGCCTTCTCTTGATCTTATACCTATAGTACCGTTACGTTTGTTATATTTGATCGCATTGGATATCAGGTTATCTATTACTCTGGTAATTTTACGTCTATCCATCATAATCGTTGCCTCTTCCAGATCCAGATCATACGCTATATGTTTTGACTGTGCCAGCACAGAGAAATACTCTACCCTGTTATAGATGAGTTCTCTGATATCAATCTCTTCATCATGGTTCTCCTTATCTTCTTCCAACATAAGATAGGTGAGATCCTTGTAGAGTACAGAAACCGTTTTTGCTGCAATGTTTATGCGTGCCAGTTTTGTCTTATTTTTCTCTACCATCACGTCGGTATCCATCATCTCTATGTTTGCCAGTATAGCAGAGAGCGGTGTATTAAGTTCATGCGTTGTATCTTTAATAAACCTGTCTAACAATACAATGGAATCTCGCATCGGCTTTAAAAACAGTTTGGCAAGATAGAGTCCGAACAGCATAAAAAAGATGAATCCGGCAATGCCGTAAGTGATGATATTTTTCCATATCTCACCTCTCCATGCACCACTGTCTTCTATTTCTATAATAAGGTATTTGGTCCCCAAATAAAATTCATCCAGCATTTTCACTAAATGTATATGACTATTCGTAATGTATATCTCTTCAGCATCAAACCGTACATTTTCATCTTCCAGCAATGAAAAAATTTTCATATGCTCCAGGTCATAAATCGCTGATTTGAAACGGGGATCTCGAGGGTATTCTGTTCTTTCCGGAAAAAAATGGTGCAGCACTTTAAGTCTTCTTGTTTGGATATAGGCATATTTGGTCATCATCGCCCGATGATCAGAGAGTATCAGTTTTTCCTGACTTTGGTAATAAAACCGTGAAAGCAGCGTGATCAGAAATATGACCATAGCTACATAGAGTGTCAAAAACCTTAAAAGAGACTTTTTCTCACTTCTCAGCAGTGAATTTGTAGCCTTGTTTTTTAATACTAACAATTCTTTCCTTACCTATGATTTTACGAAGATTTTTAATGTAAGTACGGAGTGCCGTATCACTAGGCTCTTCATCAAAGTCCCATAAATGTTCATAAATACGTTCATGAACAATGACCTCATCTTCATTTTTCATAAAGAGTTTAAGGAGCATAGACTCTTTATGACCCAAAGATACCGTTTTACCACTGATGATCAGTTCATTGTTTTTGATGTCATAGGCGATCTCTTTTGAAATCTTTATCAACTCTTTGGACTCATGATAGAAAGCACGTTTAAGCAGTGTCTCCACACGTATCTGCAGTTCCTTGAGTGCAAAAGGTTTACGTATATAGTCATCGCATCCGCTCTCAAAACCTTTTTCCAGATCATCCACCGAGTCTAAAGAAGTGATAAAAATAGCCGGTGCCACCACATCACTCTCTCTGGCTTCTTTTAAAAGGTCAAAGCCATTCATACCCGGCGTATTGACATCCAAAAGAAGCAGATCATATTTACTCTCATACAATTTTTCCTGTGCCTCATGTCCATCATAGACACTGACCACGTCATGACCCTTCTCTTCTAGAAACTCTGTGACCGTTTCATTCAGGTTGGCGTCATCTTCCAGTAATAATATTTTACTCATTTAAAGATACTGCCTTACCCAGTTTTGTAATCTACCGGCATCTAAAGCACCACTGAGCCTGTCCACTTCTTTACCATTTTTAAACACGATGAGCGTAGGTATGCTCTGTATACCGTACTGCGCACCCAAAGTCTGCTGTTCATCGGTATTGACTTTGAGGAACTGAGCCTGAAGCGGCATGGCCAAGGCGACTTCTTCAAAAGCTGGAGCCATCTGCACACAGGGACCACACCAAGGGGCCCAAAAATCAACCACGACCGGGACATCAGCATTGGCTATAAAGGTACCCAGCTTATCAGCATCTACAGAAATAGGTGCACTCTTTAGCAAAGAGTGCTTACATCCGCCACAGTTTGCTTTACTGTATGATGCCTTCTTAGGTATTCGGTTCACCTTCAAACAATGGGGACATACAACATTCACGTTCATAAGAAAAACTCCCTATTTAGATTAGTTTTTAATTTCTTAGGTATTATAGCGAATAAAATAAATATAAATAAAATAGGCACATTACACGATATGCATCGTGCTTTGCTGAAATAAAAGGATAGATAATGCAACGAGAACTTATAGTGGGCGGTGGATGTTTCTGGTGCACTGAAGCCGTATTTGAATTACTTAAAGGTGTGAGTGATGTGGAGAGCGGGTACGCTAACGGACATACTCCCAATCCAACGTACAGAGATATCTGTACAGGTGACACAGGATACGCAGAGGTAATCAAGATCACCTATGATGACAGTATTATCACTGTAGAGACGTTACTCAAGATCTTTTTTGTGATACATGACCCTACCACACTCAACCGGCAAGGTGCAGACAGAGGCACCCAGTACAGATCGACCATCCTCTATACCGATAAAGGGACGAAAGAGGCTGCTGAAGCGACTATGGAAGCGGCACAGGCAGACTGGAACGATCCTATCGTCACGAAAATCGAACCGCTCGAGAACTACTATAAAGCTGAAGCCTACCATCAGGACTACTACCAGCAAAATCCTATGCAGGGCTACTGTATGGCAGTCATCCCTCCAAAACTACAGAAACTCAAAGCGAAGTTTGGTAAAGAGGTAAGGTAAACTCCCTGCAGGGAGAAAACTCTAATATCTCAAGTAGTAACTCCCCTGCTTCTATTCATCTCTCTATCAAATAAAATGGATTTTGTGGTTTTATAAGACATATCCATGACAATCAAACAAAATGTTCAAATATCGCCGATACTCTTCTTAAACAAACATACATTCATAATGTACCCAAGGGGGAACCATCGATATATTTTATATTCCTTTAATCTATGGAATGTATAATTCCAAACTTTTTTATAATAAATTAAAATAATAATGATTACAAATTATTATTAAATAGGGGAAACCATTATGTTAAAAAAATATTTAGCATCATCATTGTTGCTTATAGTGTTTATGGTGAATGCACATGCGGCATTTTCGACTGATATGCAGAGTCTTGTCAACCAGGGGAATTCTCTTGATTCTAATCTCTCTTCATTCAGTTTTGATCAGGGGGATGACTGTTCCCAGCTGGGTACCCTTAACACCTCTATTGAAACATATATCGAAAGTATCGAGATGGTCTATGCTCAGCTCTCTTCACCTCTGAGCCTGACACAGGGAGATCTGACATCACTTGATGATCTCAGTAACATCAGCAGATCTATGGCCCAAGAGAGTATGCGCATAGCATTGGAGCTCAATAGTATCGAATCGGTTGCCGATATTTTCGAATACAGGGCCGGTCTCAGTGCTGTATTACGTCTTTCCGACGACATCGGTACGATGGCCGACCGTATCCTTGAGATGGCCAATCGTATCCTAATCATGGCCGACAATATAGGTTCGATGGCGGATAAAATCGTCTTTACTATGACACTGCAAAGCACAAATATGCAGTTCATTCAAGCTTCTCTGCTGACGACTCAGGAGAATATAGGTGCACTTACCAGCTCTCTTTCGTCCGTAGTATACAATCTTACACTTGATCAGATCCAATCAGACGGCGATACGCTGGATTCTGATATGCAGACAACTATACTTACCAACTTGAATATGGCAGATGAATTGAACCAGCTACAAGCACAATCTGCACAATTGATGGGAAAAGTCGTTAGCCTCTATACATTCGTCAGTATCAACAGTGCAATGGCTTCACACTATATCAATGGTGATACACTAACCTATTTCAGCGATCTCTCAGAGATTCACAGGGCTCTGGCTCAGAGTACCGAGAATTTTGCCCGAACCGTACAGCTCCTTGCTCCGTTAACGAGTACACCTATCCTTTCTGATGCCACGAATTCCATGCTGGAGCTGGTACAGGATATTAGAATCATGAGTGACCGTATCATGGAGATGAGTGCCAAGATCATTGTCATGGCCGACAACATTGGTGTAATGAGCAATCGGATCGTCGAGGTAGAAGGAATACAGGCATCAAACATGGCTTATACTGTTGATTCCCTGACCACTGCGCAAAATATCACGATCAATACTATTGAGTCCTACGGACTGTAAGAAAAAGGAGAACCGGATGAAACAACTATGGAACAACTTTATTGGCACTGCTACTGTTTTTATGCTTTTTATGGGTATGCCGGCAGGCGCAGCCTTGAATGATGACCTGCAAGGTCTTGTTCTTCAGTCTGAAACGTTTAGAAGTGAATTGAGCACACTTGAGCTCAATGCCTCTTCAGTCTGTGCACCGTTGGTACAAATGAACCAGAAGGCACGCGATATGGTCAATGCCATCACTGCTGTAGATGAAAACCTCTCTGCCCCGTTACAGATCGATGCCGATAGTCTCAATGCTCTTGAACAACTTTCAGCAACAAACCTAAGCCTGGCCAATGAATCACTGCGACTCTCACTTGACCTGCAGCAGCTTGACAATACAGCCTCGGAACTAACTATCAAAGACGGCATTACCTCTATGCTGCAGCTCTCAGATGATATCGGTACGATGGCAGACAGAATTGGAGAAATGTCAGACAAGATTCTTGTCATGGCAGACAATATCGACATCATGGCTGATCGCATCATCATGACTCAAGAGATACAGAGCGCAAACATGACCACCAGTATCGATACACTGCTACAGACACAGACCAATGCATTAACACTGGTCTCGGTCATTGAGACGAGCACACGTGAACTTGAATACAATGCGATTATCTCTGATGGTATGGAGCTCTCTTCACGTATGCACTCAGTCATGCTCAACCCATGGACGATGAGATACCAGTTACAAGGTGTCGAAGATGACGTCAAAAACTTTCTTCAACAGGTCACTGCACTCAGCAGCGCGATCAAGAGTGATGCGGCAAACGGCACACTTTATATCGATGATATGTCGATGATGCAGCTTTATGATATGTCGACTATGCTAACCTTTATCGCAACGGCGGTTGATGGCTATGTTATTGCGATCCAAGGGCTAGAACCGTCAACATCGACAGTGACACTCCAAGACTCGCTCAACAGTATGCTTCAGCTTTCAGCCGATATTGGAATCATGGCAGATCGGATCGGAGAGATGGGCGATACCATCCTGGCCATGGCCGACAATATCGGAATGGTGGCTGATACCTTTATCACCACACAGCAGTTTCAAAGTGCGAACCTTTTTGCAACGCGAAACTCCATCCTCGCGGCACAAGAGATGGCTATAGCCATTATTGTCTCTAGAGCTCTTTAAGATCATCCCCAAGCTTTAGCTTGCGGGAAAGCATACTATGATTGATTTCTTTGTTTAGAACTTAAAAACAGTACTTCTTCTCATCAACACTCCTAGTTCGCCTCTGAAAATAATCTAATATTATGCCAATGAATAAAATTGTGTCTTGATTTACCATGCTTATTACTTTGGGAGCAAGCACTGTTTGGTCTACAGAAAAATGAATAGGAAGTATTAAAGAAGCCTACTGTGTTTGTTTATACTATCAAGATGATTCAATTTCGAATCTCTATCCTTTTAAAGGATTATCACTACGTTTTTTAACCTTACGCTGCTGTTCTTCAGAGATATTAGGCTCAGAAAATGTCACTTGATTATAAATGACACATCCTTTACATCCAGGATCACACTTATGAGAAAGTTTGATACACCACTCTTTCTCTTCTCCATTTGTTCCCATATATTGACATGTCCATCCACTACTCATACTAAGAACCTCCTAATATCGTATTTCAAAACCATCGGTTGTAAATTCTGCATCATGAATGATCTCATATCGGATATCCTCTACTAAACTCGATGGTGATCCTTCATTCAAAATGGCCAAAAACGTATCGAAATCATCATCAAATACTTCAGCCACTACTTCAACTGTACCATCATTAAGATTCTGTATGTATCCCTTATATTGTTTCTTCATCATAGCATGAGAAACAAACTTGCGATAAAATACACCTTGTACTTTACCAAATATAATAAATCTATACCACTCCATATTCGTCCTTAAGACCCTGTAAAAATTCTACAATACGCTGCTGGAACAGAGTATCCTCTTCACTGTCCATACATTCATGCAGCTGCATTAGAAGCCCGATGTCTATCTTTGATGTAAAACGAGGTACCTCTCTGGTCTCATTTTCAACCAACATAATAAGATGCTCAAAATCCAGTCCATTATTGGTTATGATCTTGGTATGGTATTCATTGACCGTATCGATGAGAAGTTCTGCTCTCTCCTGATTATCACTATAAATGCTGTGTGCTATCTCTTTAAGTTTTTGTTTTTCGCATTCACAGATCTCGCCATTTGCTGAAACCATAAGGGTGAGGATCTTCGCTCTATACTCTAAAGAACTATGATGGTAGACAAGTAATTCTCTAAACATTTTTATGATATTACGTTTTAAAAATTTAAACACAATACGGCCCTTATGATTTATTAACATTATTTTAACAAAATAATACTATAGTTTTATCACTATTTACAAAAGAGGCTGTCTCAATGGGCAATATAGATTTAATTATTATCTTAACAACCGCTTTTTTAGGAAGTGTTGGACATTGTATTGGTATGTGCGGCGGGATCGTCGTTGCGTACTCTTCTACAAAAATAGATCAAAGAACAAGTTATCTGCAACAGACAGCTTCACACTTGGCCTATAACTTTGGACGTGTTACGACCTATGCCATTTTAGGTGCAATATTTGGTTATGTGGGTCAAGTGGTCGCCTTTACGCCTACAACCAAAGGGATACTTTTTCTCATCACGGGTATACTGATGATACTCGCAGGTCTCTCTCTTATAGGAAACCTCAAATTCCTAAACTCCGCTGAATGGTCCGTTTCCAAATATGCCTGGTATCAAAAGAGCTTTAGAGCACTCATGTCGGACAAATCGTATCTAAGCTTTTATCTTTTAGGTTTGCTCAATGGTATCATCCCTTGCGGACTTGTCTACTCTTTTGCTATTTTTGCGGCAAGTACTGCTGATCCTCTTTCCGGGGCCTTGGTGATGGCGACCTTTGGATTGGCTACTATCCCCGCACTTTTCTTTTTAGGCTTCCTCACAAAGATCCTGCAAAAAGGATCCCTCCGAGGTACCATGATGAAGTTGGCGTCTCTTCTTGTCATTCTCTATGGAGGGATCACCCTTTATAAAGGTTACAATTTCATTGCACATCCACAAATGATGAAAGAGAGAATGGATAAAATGCATGAAGGAAGTACTGATGGCACATTGACAGGACAATTTAACGGTATGAAATGTGCGCCCGGGAAATGCGGTTAAATTTTATTGTGACTCTAAGACTATTTCACAGCTAGTCAAACCTTTTTTGAAACATTGACTGTACTGTTGTGCTATCTTGACACGCTCTTTGGTCGTAGGGTGGGAAGATAAATAATCCAAAACATCCTCATTGGACACTTCGCTGTTCTTATCATTTTTACCTGATATCTCCATATATGACGTCATACGATTCATAATATCTGAAAATGCTATCGGGTCTATCTTGGCCGTAAGCATCTGCTCAAATGCATAGTGATCTGCTTCAGATTCATGGCCACGCGAATAACTGCTGCTTACAAGAAGGGAACCTAGCCCTACGCCCATATCTGCCAATCCGTTACTATCTCCCACTATCATCATTGTAGTCACGGTGATAAATGTACTTTCGATCACCGTCTCTAAAGTATGACGATGTACCACATGCCCCATCTCATGCAATAGTACAGAATCAATTTCATCTTGAGTCTTTGATAGTTCTACAAATTTATCTGTTAAAATAATATCTCCCGAAGGCAATGCCAATGCATTGGGTATACTTAAGTTCCCATCACTCCATAAACGAAAATGCAGTCTGTAATGTATCTCTTTGTCTTCATTTAATGGAACTAATTTAGATGTAAAATGTTGGCGTATCTCTTCCATTTTAGATTGCGGGATCTGACTCTTTTGAAAGATATACTTATCAAGAAAATCTAACGTATGCGAAGCAATAAGTTCATTGGTTTCATGCGGCAGCAGATGTGCTATCTTTGTACTGCTCCACGGTACACCCCATTTAAAAAATCCAAAGGTAGTAAATACTGTGATCACAAGTGCAACAAACACCCATCTCATCTTTGACTCCAGCGTATGGATCAAGCGATTGCCTAACAAATGTTTTTTAAATGTATGATCAATAAAGTCATTTTCTTTTGTAGCGAAGATGGAGCCATCTTCAAGGGTGATCTTTCGTTCTGTGTTTCCCAGTCTATTGCCTACATGTAATGCAGACAACTTACCTTCGTATAAAGTGCCATTTTCTATCTTGATCACATAAGTATGTTCTGATGTTGCAGCAAGTGTCGCATCCAAAGATGCTGCACTTCCTTGTGCATACCACTTGCCCTGTATCATATCTTTAAAAACCTAGTCCTACATCTACATCAAAGGCATCACCTATCTGTTCTCCCAATGATGACGATTCATTTTGTTTTTGTGTCATATATTGATCAAACCCTGCACCAGTATGCACTTGTGTATTTTCCAACATGACCCTTGCAACCCTTACTTTTGCCCATGGCATAGCAAGTCCTAATGTTGCGATAACAGCCAAAAAGTTTGTCATCATTACCCATGCGAGTTGTTTTGCTTTGAGTGTAGAACCAAAAGAGATTTCATCATCTAAAGTAGTATTTTGATAGACATAGGTACGTTGTCTTGTCATAGCATATGCCATAATGAACATAGATGCAAGTATCATCCCTAAGTAAGCCAACCCTACAATAGGCAAAATTGCAGCCATCTGTGCCTGCATCATTTGAGGATCATTAGCTGCTTCCTGAATAGAAACAAGTGTTTCAAGTCCTACGGTTGCATACACCAAAGCACCTATGATCAATGCTGTAATAAGCATGGTCAATAGTGCTATACCTACCGTTTTGACCATAATGTTCATAAACTCTTTTGTCTTGACATTTGTTTGAAAGATCCCCTGTCCATAACGTGAGAGGTTGATGAAATATTCAGTATTTTTCTTTTTGATAAAAGAGACAGCAAACACAATAAAGGTTAAAAATACAATCATTGAGATCAGAGACGTCAATCCCATACCTAAGATAGGCATCAATACCTCCACACCGATCGCCAATACAACATACCCGATCATTAAAAGAGCAGGATAGACAAAGAAGTTCATATACGAATCACGAAGTTTACCTACAAAACCAAAACGTACATTTGAAAAACTTGTCATACGCATATTGAACATCATACTTCTCCATATGAGCCAAGGTACCGCTATAAACAAAGCACCAATCAAGATAACACTCCCTATAGTTGAAAGCTGCTGGATCACCACATAGGCAATAAAAAGGCTCATTGCCACCAAAAAACCTATAAAAAGTTGTTTTCCTGTTGCATGATACTCAAAGTTTCTGCCATCCAGTATAGAATTGGCATAAAAATAACGACGATTACGCACTTTTGCCCATGGATAGTAGAATCCTAATGTCACTATCGTCAAGAGTACATTCACGATCCATATTTTGAAATACTCTCTACCGCTCCCCTCAAATTTTAATGATTTCATCATTCATCCTCCCAAAAATTTTATCCATAAGTCTATCATATATTAAGTTATAATATATGATTCAAATATAAAAAAGTCCCAATAAACCTTTCAATTCATGATCATATCTCCAGCTTACATCATTATTTCGGTATAATCTCGTCATGAATCACATAAAGACCTATGCCTATAACCATACCCCGCTAAAGTTCGACTTTAAACAGACAGTTGAGCGATTTTTTGTTGAAGAGATACCTCTTTACGCTTTCAGCGGTACAGGGAATTACCTCATACTCAAGATCAAAAAAACCGATATGAGCACATGGAAACTGGTTACGGTCCTTGCCAAGGCAACCGGCCTGCAGGAACGTGACATCGGCTATGCAGGTCTTAAAGATAAAAATGCCACTACCATACAGTACATTTCACTTCCAAAAAAGTACGAAAAAGAACTGAACAAGAACCTTACTACAGAGAAGATCGAAATACTGGAACGTACCTACAACAAAGCGCCTATCAAAATAGGACACCTCAAAGGCAATCGTTTTTCCATTGTCTTGCATAAAGTTGCTGAAAACGAAGCAAAATTTTTCAATACCACTGCAAAAAAAATGCAGGTTGACGGCATACCGAACTATTATGGTTACCAACGTTTTGGAGAAGACAGCCGTTCCTATCTGCAGGGAAAAGAGATAGCCCATTCAGGGAAACGTCTGAAAGGAAGCAAAGAAAAACTGCTTGTTTCAGCCTACCAGAGCTACCTTTACAACCAATGGCTTGCTTCGAGAGTAAAACTCTCTGCCATCATTAGGGACAATAAAACAGGAGAAGCAGCTAAAAAACTCAAATATCCGCTGGAACTGGTGAAAATCTTGGCCAAACAGCCTCAGTTTTTCAAACTCTTTATCGGTGATATCATCATGCCCTATCCTTACGGGAAAATGGATTATATCAAAGATATGCTGCAAAGCGCTCAAGCCTTCGAACAAAAGAAGATCTCCCCTACCGGACTGCTATGCGGTGCCAATGCACTCAGAGCCAAAAGTGATGCCTATCATCTCGAAGAATCCTATGATGATACGGAATTGAACTCGCTGAAAGGGGATAGGCGTTTTGCATGGATATGGCCTAAGAATGTCGAAACAGAATATGACAGCAATACCAAAAAACTTACTGTTGAATTTTATCTTCCCAAGGGTTCGTATGCTACTACATTTTTAGAAGAGATTGGGAAATTTTCTTTGAAGGAAATATAAACGATAAAATCATAAAACAGATTCCAGAAGGTTACATGGTATCGTCAATTTGCGTATTATTTATACAAAAATCTATATAAAACCATGTAATAAAAGATATAATATTTCATCTAATAAACAAGGATATATGAATGCTATTTACATTTGGTGATTATACGATAAGAGCACATGAGCTCGATTCGAAGCTCTCTGTTCAAGTAACCTCTGAGTTAGGTGAAGTAATTTTGAACGATGATGATAAACGTACAAGCGATTTTCCTAATGAAGTCTGTTTCTATATCAAGAATCCTACCAAAAAACCTGAAGCAAAAGGGATGAAAAAATTTATTTTTGGAGAATATACTTTCGTGTTGGGAATCAACTATGCAGGTGAACTTTTTCTTTTCCACAGTGTAAAACTGACTGTCAAGAAAAAACGCATCGAAGGTAAAAATACGCTCACCCTGGCATTTTTAAATGATGTCAGAGCTTAATAAGTGGCTTACCCCCTGGTAAAACCCACTTAACAGGAAATTATTTCCTGCCTCTTCTGCGTTTTTTATCCTTCTTATCCGTCTTCGGTTTCGCAGCATCAAATGCTTTAAAGCCGTCACGTTTGGTGGTTTTACGTTTTTTACTCTTAGGTGCGGCCGCTGTTTTATTTTTCTTTTTACCAAAAGCCCCATCTGTCTTTTTATGTTCATTGGGGTTTTTACGTGCACCTTTTTGTTTAGGTATTTCTTTAGGGGCATACCCATCGAGTTTCTCCTGGGGAATACGCTTGCCCATAAGACGCTCTACCTCTTTCAGTGCCACTGTTTCCAGAGGTGAGATAAGCGTAATAGCCAATCCTTTCGCCCCTGCCCTTCCCGTACGCCCTATGCGGTGTATGTAGTCTCCTGTGACATGAGGGATATCATAGTTCATGACCACACCTAAGGCTGGGATATCCAGTCCCCGTGCTGCGATATCCGTCGCAACAAGTACACGAACTTTTCCCTCTTTAAAGCCTTCAAGTGCTCTAGCTCTCTCCCCGGAACTTTTACCACCATGGATCACCGCTGTTGTGAGCCCTGAAAGATTCAACTCTTTGCCCACTTCATCAGCTACTTCTTTTTTACGTGTGAAGACAAGTACCTGCTTATAATTTCGTGAACCTATGAGGTAGGAGAGCAGCTCGGTTTTCTTCTCTTTCTCAACAGGATAGACAATCTGCTCTACCGTATGGGCAGAAGTTCCCATACTGTCCACTTCTATGAGTTTGGGCTTTTGGAGTATCTGTTCTGCGAGTCTTTTTACAGACCCGGAGAGTGTTGCGGATATCAGTACATTCTGCCGCTTATCCGGAAGGTGCTGAAGTATCTTGCTCACCTCATGCACAAAGCCCATATCCAGGATCGTATCTGCTTCATCCAACACGAGATAGGCAACACTTTCCAGGTTGATATTTTTTTGCCCTATGTGTTCCAGGAGACGTCCGCTTGTAGCGACAATGATATCTACCCCTGCTTTAAGCCTGTTCGCCTGTGATGTCAAGTTTGCACCGCCATAAAGTACCATACTTTTCAGAGGAAGATACTTGCCATACGCTTCTATACTTGCATGTACCTGCTTGGCCAGTTCCCTTGTAGGTACCAAAATCACTGCTTTAGGATAATGTTGTCCTTCAAGAAAATTTTTACTGAGTTCTTGGAGTATAGGGAGAGAAAATCCTGCAGTCTTTCCTGTACCTGTCTGTGCACCGGCCATAATGTCCCGACCCGTGAACATAGCGGGTATCAGTGCTTTCTGGATAGGCGTGGCAGACTCATACCCTTTTTCAATCAGTGCTTTTAATATCTCTGGAGATAATCCAAGTGTAGCCAATGACACAGTAAGCCTTACTCTTCTTCGTTAGAAATACTCTCTAACCTACGCTTGAGACGCATCTTCTGTTTTGCCACTTCTCTCATATCAGCATCACTGTCACTCTCATCAACGATCTCAACACCCAGTATCGTCTCAACACAATCTTCAAGTGTCACGATCCCTTCGGTTTGATCATAACCGTCGACGACCAGGAACATATGCTCTTTTTTCTTGATGAAAAGATCCAGTGCTTTAGAGACAGGCAGGTTCTCACTGATTTTAAATATATCTTTTTTCACTGTATGCAGTGAGACATTGTCATCTTTCAGTGCCTGTTTAAAGATCTTTTTGGTCATCACAATACCGGTAATATTTTCAATGCTCTCATCATACACCGGTATTCTTGAAAACTTAAATATTGCCGGTTCATTTTCAATGATATCTTTGATACTTCGGTCACCATTGAGTGCAAAAACAACGGTTCTTGGAGTAAGGATCTCCTTGGTCCTTATCTTGTCAAGCAAAAGGATATTTTCAATCACATCTGACTCTTTCTCTCCAAGTAACCCCTCATCTTCACTCAACAAAGTGCTCTCGATGAGCTCTTCCTTTGTCAAACTCATCGTATCCTCCGATTTGCTGATACGGTTTGTCACAAAGAGTGTCATCAGGATAATCGGATACGTAAGCCAGATAAAAAAACGTATCACATACGCAGCGACCGGTGCCAATTGTTTCCAATAAACCGCCCCGATCGTTTTGGGGATGATCTCAGAGAGGAATAAAATAGCAAACGTTAAAATGATAGAAACATAAAAAACAGCGCCTGTACCATAGATACTCTCTGCCTGTGCTCCCACTGCAGCAGCCCCGAGCGTATTGGCAATGGTATTGAGGATCAAAATAGAGGCGATCGACTTATTGATACCAATCTTATGGGCCTTTAAAAGTGCCCCTGCCATAGGCCGCTCTTTTTCAAGAACCGAAATATATGCCATATTGACAGAGAGTAGGACTGATTCCAAGATCGAACAGATGAACGATATCAGCACAGCCAAAAAGAAATAGAGAATTAACAAATCCATATAAGTAAATTTACCTTTATAATAATATCAGGGTCGCAAGACCCAAGAATGAAAAGAAGCCTACAACATCCGTTACCGTTGTCAGTACCACAGTACTTCCAATGGCCGGATCAACTTCCATTTTTTTCAGTAACAATGGAACCATGGCACCAAAGAAACCTGCGCTCAATAGATTGATGACCATAGAGAGTGCAATAACAATACCAAGCATCCCTTTATCAAACCATATTGAGGCTATTATACCCATGATTATAGCAAAAAGGAAACCATTTGCAAGTGAGAGTATGATTTCTTTCTTTATCGTACGAAATGCATCATGCTGTGCAATGTCACCAAGTGCGAGCTGACGAACAACAACCGTAAGGCTCTGTGTCCCTGCATTTCCACCCATGGAAGCCACGATAGGCATCAAAATGGCCAAAGCGACAATGCTTTGAAGGGTATCTTCAAAAAGACCTATCACCAAAGAGGCGGTAATGGCTGTGATCAGGTTCACACCCAACCAAACAGCACGTGATTTACCTGCTTTAAAGATATCTTCATCCTCTTCCGCATCATCATTCACCCCTGCCAAGTGGTACATCTGATCTGTCGCCTGCTCATTGATAATATCATAGATATCATCTGAAGTGATACGCCCAAGAAGTATACCATTCTCATCAATAATAGGCATCGACGATAGATCATACTCTTGAAACTTCTGTACGATATCACCGATATCATCAGAGTCATACCCCATAACAGGTTTATATTTTTCAGGGTTTTCGTTAATATTCTCTTCCAGAGTTTGATCAAAATTAAAGACCAGAAGATGGTCTAAACCTATACCATAACGTAAGTGATGTTTTTCATCCGTTACAAAAAGATAGTTCACATTTTCCAGTTCATCATTGCGTCTTAGTTTCGCAAATTGTCTGATCACATCATGTACAGTGTCATGCAAGTTAGCTGTATATACTTCTACTTGCATATAGGCACCTGCTATATCCTCATCATACTGCTTGAGCTTTAAGATATCTGCCTGGTCATCTTCATCCAATTGGCTGAATACCGCTTTGGCCATACCTTTATCGACCTCTTCAAGCTCCTGCATAAAGTCTGTCTGGTCATCACTTTCAAGTTCAGCGACCGAATCAGCAATCTCTTTTGTCGTAAAAGACTCAACAATATCTTCAAAATACCTGTCCGGAAGTTCCAATGCAACATCCGCAATAAGCTCTCTAGGTATGGCGTGCAGGGCTTCATGAAAACTTTTTTCATTAAGATCTTTAAGAATATTCGCTATCTCTGAAGGATGCAGTTCATCATGAGGATGATCATTTAAATATTGAGTAAGTGTATCCATAGCCTGTACCTTTGAAGCGTTGTATTGTGAAATTATACTTTATTAAATATATGAATGGTTGAATTATGAAAAGAGTGCTAATGTAATAGCATTAAAAGTAAGTGTAAAACAGATGAGGAGTGACCTTATCTGTTTTATTTTGCCTAGATATCACACTTTTTGGTGGCGATACATGCCGGACAAAAGTTTGTAAGCCCTGCAATAAGCGGAACCACACCAAGATAGAACCATGCATTTCCTGAGTATGCACCGTAACCGATAAGCGCCAAACCTACCACAATCCTGATAGGTCTACATGTGGCTCTCCATTTATTTATATCCATAATCATTCCTTTGAGATATTTCTTGAATTATAATATAAATAACTTAAGATTATATAAGAGTGAAGATATTCTAATATTAAGAGAGAACAGCGGTGTATTGAATCCGTTTAAAAACATGTAAAAAAGTACATCACACGTTTAGAGTGTCATGCCTTCTCCCATCTCTTTTTTTATCTCCTGTTGTATCACTAGAGCATTGAGATGGTATTCCAGTTGCTTTTTCTTCACTTCCAATGTCCTGATCTCACGTTGATTGATCTGAAACAGGTCACTTGAACCCACTTCGTATTTTTTATTTTCAGCCTCTTCAAGCGATTCAACGATCTTTGTTTCTTTCTCCCCTAATTCTATATTTTGATTGACAATATCCAACGCATACATTAAATTACTGAGATTTGTTTTCAACTCTAACAGTAATCTATTTTTTTCTTCTTCAATCTGACTCATACCTTTTTGGATCTCGACCCTCTTTCCCTTATAAGATCGTCTCTCTAATGGTATATCAAATTGCAGTCCGACCTTTATACCCTCTCCATATTGGATATCATGCACACCGTAGGCAAAAAGATTTAACTTAGGATACGCTGATACACTATTATAGGCTGTATCCAGGTCCAGTTTAGTGCGTTGGGACTCCAAGGCTTTGAGGTCCGGTCTACGCTTTAATGCTTGACTTATCACATTGTGGAAAATGATCTTTTCCTTCTTGAGTATCTTTAGTGATGGCAGAGCATATTTCCCATCAAACTCTTTTTTAGAGAGGTTCATATATTTTAAAAATGTCTGTAATGCCTGGATATAACTGTTTTTTGTTCTCAGAACCCTCTGTTCACGATTGATGATCTGCTGTTTTGATTCGAGCAATGCAACATCTGCCAGATCGCCTGACCTTACTCTTTTCTCAATAAAACGATCTCTTTTTGTCGCTTTATGCAATAGTCTTTTCTCAAGCTTTAGAACCTCACTATAGTAGAGAAGCTGATAATATGAAGTGACAATATGCGTATAGAGGTTTCTTAGATTGTTTTGTGATTCAAATGCCGACCTGGTAGCATTTATTTTGGCAGAATCAAGTGTATATTTTCGTTCATTCATATTGTTCAAGAGTGAAAATACAGGTACTTTCACTCCCAAGCGCAATTCTCCTTCATTACCCGTTTTGATATTGTTATACTCTTGAATTCCTTCGGCTTTTCTATACCCTACAATAAATTCGGTACCGTTTTCTGTTGGCTTGTTCAAAGATATATCAGAAAACTCACCTGTACTTATTGGGTACTCTTTTTGATCATACGCTACAGAGAGTCTCGTATCAAAGTCTCCCTCTGCAGATCGGATACGTGCTTCATCTATATATTGTTGTCCTACTGCAGTGTAAATATAGGGGTTTTCTTTTGTCAGATACTGTTTCATATGCTCCACGGTAAAAATTTCTTTAGAGAGAGCATCATGTGAAAAAATACAAAGATAGATACAGTATCCTAAAAGTGTTTTTTTCATTATTTTTTCTCCGGTGTGACCATGTTCGCAGGGAATGCATTCATTAAGCGCCACAGTTCATACCAGATCGGTACACGTGACAAGGCTACCCATGCGGTTGCATTGGTTCCCATACGAAGTTTTTCATGAGAAGGCCATGGTTCATTCGGATCTTCAACCACATAGGCATAGTAGGCACCTTTCTCATGTAAGATCGGATCTACTCTCTTCACAATACCTCCAAAGGTACCAAATCTTATCACCGGCCATCCCGGGATATATAACACAGGCCATCCATGGAATCTGATTCTTACAGGCAGTCCCTCTTTCATTAAAGGCATATTGAAGTCCGAGACCTTTAACAAAAGCACACTGGTATTTACATCGGGAGAAAAACGTATGATAGGCTGGCCTTTTTTAATATACGTATTCTTGTCATTTTGCAAGATCCGCATGACAAAACCATCTTTTTGTGAAATAACGGATGATGTTTCATATCTTGCTATCTCTGTAAGGTGTTTTTCATAGTCTCTTTTCAAGATATTCAAGCGTGTTTCCACGCCTAACATATTGTTTTCAAGTGTTCTTATCTGATTTTCAATTTCTTCTAAAAAGTGTTGTTTTTCTTGTTGAATAATCGATAGATTACGCTTCTGGACCTCTATATCAATTTCAATCTTCTCTAATTTTGTTTTCGCATTAATATATTGGTTCTCACTTTTCTCATAATTCTTTTTTGATTCTATTTTTTGAAGATAGAGTTGCTTGATCCTGGTAAAATGATTGAATAGGACTTCATAGTTTTTCTTCTCCGCTTGATATTTGAGCTGCAGACTTTTGAGCTGCTCTTCTGCCTGAACATATCGTTTGTCATAAAGCTCCATACGTATTTTTTTCTGATTCAAAAGACTGGTATCTTTTTGTTTGAGGACAATGAGTTCATTTTCAATATTTTGATGTTGCTGTTCGAAATCCTCTTTCATTTTATACACACGCGTTTTATACTCTTTATCGGGGTCGATCATATTGAAAAGTTTCATACCCTTCTCTACATGTTCATTCTCTGAAACATAAAAAGAATCGATAAAGCCATCAATAGGTGCAGAGATAGATTGTATTCTCTGCGTGGGATCATACGCGATCAGTATACCTTCACCCTGAACGGTTTGTCTCCAGGGTAAAAAAAGAATGGCTATGAAGAAAAGTATTAGAAAAAAAGTAAAACGCCCGATACGATTCACAAAAGGGTTGGTCTCAGTAAGTTTCAATGCATCAAATTCAAACCTATCCATCTCTCTTATCCTCCAGGCCTACTGACAACTTATTAACTTTATAGAGTCCTTCGATCATATCATAAATATAATCAAGCTGTTTTGCAAATCCTTTTAATGCATACGTAATAGATGTTACAATAATTTCAGCGGCAACAAATTCTCCAAGAGGCAAACTTCCGTTAATCACAAGATAACCTCCAATAATCAAGAACATACTAAAAATAAATCCTTCTGCAAAATAGGTAAATCCCAACTGTCTGACAATGATTTGAAATAACTTTTTCCTAGCCTGTACATACTTGCTTAAATAGCTATTGAACTTGGTAAGCGTTTCTTTTTCACTACCCTTCTCTTCATTGATATGCTGTAAAAAATAGATGGTACTGTGTTTTGCATCCGAACGGTCTAATGCACTTTGTGCTGCATTGTGACCGAGGAGAAACAACAGAATGATATAGATAGAAAAAAAGAGTGCCCCCGCGGCAAATAGAATCGGATCAAAGGCAAGTAACAAAAGAAGACTCACAACGATCTTGATCACAAGTCCCAAGCCATCAAGCAGAAGAATAGGAAAGAACTTTTGGATCGAAGTGATATCAAAAAAGTAGTTCATTAATTTTCTATGTTGAATTTCATCCTCATGATCGTCATGCTTTAGATGTAATGCTTTTGTTGCAACCTCTATACCTTCTTGAAGAAAAACCTTCTGTTGGAATTTTTCAACAATATACCCTTTAAGCAATTGTAAAACGGTAATAAATAGAAATAATACAAGGACGATCGATCCCAAGATCACTACAGAGAGTGAGGCATGTGCCAATACACTGTTGATGATAATTGCAGATGCGAGGGGAATAGACAGAACAAGAATAGCATCAAGGATAGAATAATAGAATAAATGAAAAATGTTTTTTCGATCTTCTTTAATGATTTTTTTTACATAATTCACAACAATATCATTCAGTTTCATACATAGTCCTTCATAATTACAAGCCTGTTCAACAAATGTTTGATCAAAAAACTAAAGTAATCATATAATAAAGTGTATAAAGTATATGTAAAGAATATCAATACATTACAATGATAACTCAAGTGTCACACTCGTCATATTTTGTATGTGTATTAAAACAACACAAAAAATACGACAGAGGTATCCATTTTTTTAATATGAATTATTAATAGAATTACTTTGTAACAAAATGAAACTAAATAAAGTCACCTTTTTTCGAAGTTAAACCTTTTTGCATCAATTTTGAGAAAAATGAACTGATACGTTTATCTTCGGTAGGTGCGATGGTATTAAGCAGTGCAAATTGTTCTACACGTTTATCCAAGAATCCTGTATCAAAGATACCTTTTTGGAAACTCTCATCACACACTATCTCTTTATGGAATGGAATGTTGGTTGTAAGACCTTCTATGTAGTATTCATCTAAAGCTCTTTTAGCTTTTTTAACGACACCTTCCCAGTCCAATGCCCACACGATTAGTTTTCCTATCATAGAATCATAATTGGTAGGTATAGAGTACCCGCCATAGACGCTTGTATCGAGCCTTACGCCTGGTCCACCTGGGGTTAAATACTTTTCAATCGTTCCAAATGATGGCATAAAATTGTTGAGCGGATCCTCTGCATTGATCCTGAACTCAATAGCATATCCTCTAAACACGATCTCTTCTTGTAAGAAGTGAAGCTTATCACCCTCTGCAATTTGGATCATTCTTTGTACGATATCCACACCCGTTATGATCTCTGTAACAGGGTGTTCAACCTGAAGACGTGTATTCATCTCTATGAAGTAGATATTATCATTCGCATCTAACAAAAATTCGATCGTCCCGACATTCTCATACCCTAAACGGTTCATTGCTCTGATAGCAATACGATAGAGCTCTTTTCTCGTCGCATCATTAAGGCTTGGAGATGGTGCAATTTCAATTACTTTCTGATGACGTCTCTGAATTGAACAGTCTCTTTCGCCCAAATGGACCACGTTCCCATACTTATCTGCAATGACCTGCACTTCAATATGTCGTGGATTGCTTACAAATTTTTCTATAAAGACATCACCGTTCCCAAAGAATTTTTTAGCCTCACTTGTTGCTGCATCAAAGAGTGAATCGAACTGTTTTGCTTCATGCACTACACGCATTCCTCGACCACCACCACCAAATGCTGCTTTAATGATAACCGGGAAACCTATCTCTTGAGAAATTTTTTCTGCTTCTTTCTTATCTGTGATAGGTGTAGTTGTACCTTCAAGCACAGGTACCCCTATCTCCTTCATCGCATTTTTAGAAGTAATTTTATCTCCAAAAAGTTCAATGTGCTCTGCTTTTGGCCCGATAAATATAATACCGTTCTCGTCACAAGCTCTTGCAAAGTCGGCACTTTCAGACAAAAAACCATACCCTGGATGGATAGCACTACACTTTAACTCTTTGGCGACCTTAATGATATTTTCATAATCCAAATAAACTTGCACAGGGTGTCCCTCTAATAGGACACTTTTATCTGCTTTCTGTACCCATGAGCCTTCACTGTCAGCATCAGAGTGTATCACTACACTCGTAATATCCAACTCTTTACATGCTCTTATGATACGCAATGCAATTTCACCACGATTGGCTATTAAGATTTTTGTTATCTTTCTACTCATTTGAATTCCTTCAATTTTAGTTTATAGTATTTTAAAGGTTTTTAGATTTTATATCTACACTATTTTTGCTCAATAAATTATCTATTTTTGATATTATTATTATCTAATATTGGTATTATTGTGTTAAAAATCTTCAGAATAATCTCCCAAAGTTTCTTTACTTTTTTTCATGCAATAAAACAAGGGAGTCGCTAATGATACATTTTCCACCATATCTATCTATGAAAGCTCTGATTTTTTCTATCATTCTTTCAAATTTTTCCTCTTCACACACAGTAAAGATATAATTATTGCTCAGGAGATCATTCGCTTCATCGGCAGTTTTTAATCCGTGACTTCCGCACCCCTCAATATCTCTGATAATGGTATAACCTGTCACATCAGCTTCTTTAAATATCTCTAATAATCTATTTGTATAAATAGATTCGATGATGACTTCAACTTTTTTCATTTTTTTCATTTTTAACCCCACAAAATAGTAATAAAGTAGTAGTATAGCGGTATCCCTAAAGAGATGTTAAAAGGGAAAGTGACCGCTAGACTGAGTGGCAGATAAAGCCCAGGATTGGCTTCAGGTACAGATAACCTCATAGCCGCAGGCACTGCAATATAAGAAGCACTTCCCGCAAGTAATGACAGCAATAATGTATCTCCTTGTGACAGTTCAAAGAAGTACCCTAATAGAATAGCAACGGATGCATTAAATATAGGCATAGCGATTGCAAACATAATTAAAAATAGTCCAACTTTTTTTAACTCATAAATTCTTTTTGCTGCAACCAATCCCATATCAAGAAGGAAAAATGCAAGCATTCCTTTAAACAGAGTCCCGAACAATGGTTCCATGGAATTCCAGCCTTTTTCTCCAGTTGCAATACCAATGATCAAAGCACCGACCAATAAATAGACGGATGGATTTAAAAATGCCTCTCTAAAGATCTCTTTCCAATCTGTCTCTTTTTTATCTTCAGAACCTCTAGCAAACAGTGTAGCAAAGACAAGTCCTACTACAATAGCCGGAGACTCCATAAGTGCCATTCCTGCTACCATATAGCCCCCATATTCAACGCCAATGGTTTGAAGATAGGTGATACCAGTAATGAACGTTACCGCACTGATCGATCCATAGGTGGCAGCGATAGCAATCGCATTATAGTTATCCAATTTCATACGTAAAATAAAATAGCTATAGATCGGTACGATGATCGCCATGAGAATGGCTAAGGAAAGTGCAGTAAATATGTAGGTATTTAAACCACTATGAGAAAGTTCATATCCTCCATGAAGCCCGATCGCTATTAAAAGATAGAGTGAAAAAAGTTTGGGTAAAGGCTGCGGAATCGATAATTCTGATTTGAAAAAAACAGCTAACATACCGAGCAAAAAGAAAAGTATGGGTGGGTTTAGAATATTTTGAAGTATTAGATCTAAATTCATAAAGAATCTCCTAAAAACGTTTTGATAGCAAGTATTGCACCGATATGGTGCAATACTCAGTGAAGTGCTACTTAGATAGCATCAATGATCGCATTCAATGTAGCAGATGGTCTCATTGCTTTCGCAGCAAGCTCATCGTTCGGGTGGAAGTAACCACCAACATCTTGTGGTTGACCTTCAACTGCAAGAAGCTCTTCCATGATCTTCTCTTCGTTCTCTTTGAGTGCTTTAGCAACCGGAGCAAACTTCGCAGCTAACTCTGCATTCTCACCGTTTGCAAGTGCCTCTGCCCAGTACTGAGCCAAGTAGAAGTGAGATGCTTTGTTATCTGGCTGACCCACTTTTCTTCCTGGTGCTTTGTTGTTATCAAGGTATCCTTGGTTCGCAGCATCAAGACCGGCAGTCATAGCAGCTAGTTTAGCATCCTCATGTTTTTGACCGATCATTCTTAGTGACTCAGCCAATGCCAAGAACTCACCAAGTGAATCCCATCTTAAGTGACCTGTTTCGTTAAACTGGTCTACGTGCTTAGGAGCAGATCCACCTGCACCAGTTTCAAACAATCCACCACCGGCGATCAATGGAACGATAGAAAGCATCTTCGCTGAAGTACCAAGCTCAAGGATCGGGTACATATCAGTCAAGTGGTCTCTTAGTACGTTACCAGTTACCGCGATCACGTTGTTACCTTTTCTGATCTCAGCATTTGTAAATCTAGTTGCATCAGTTACTTTCATGAATCTGATATCCAGACCATCAGTATCGTAATCTTTAAGATACGCGTTTACTTTTTTGATAAGCTCTGCATCGTGTGCTCTGTTCTCATCTAACCAGAATACTGCAGGGATACCTTCGATTCTAGTTCTTTCAACAGTCAATCTTACCCAGTCTCTAATCGGTATATCTTTTGTTCTAGCAAGTCTCCAGATATCTCCAGCCTCACACTCAAAGCTCATCATTTCGCCATCTACAGAACCTGTAACTGTTACAGTACCAGCTTCAGCCAGTTCGAAAGTTGTTGGGTGAGAACCGTACTCTTCTGCTTTTTGAGCCATAAGACCGATGTTTTGCATTGCACCCATTGTAGATACATCATACTGACCGTTAGCAACGATATCAGCTACCATCTCTTCGTGGAACATTGCGTAAGTTGAATCAGGAACTACAGCAACAGTTTCACCAGCTGCACCAGTTCTATCCCACTGCTTACCACCTTCTCTTACCACTACTGGCATAGAAGCATCGATAATTACATCGTTAGAAGCGTTGAAGTTAGTTTCACCTTTATCAGAGTCAACCATTGCAATTTTTGGAGCATCAGAATCAACTACTGCTTGGAATGCTGCTTTGATCTCAGCTTCTTGTGCGTGACCAGCGATTTTTTTCTCAAGGTCACTCATACCCATGTTAGGGTTTACACCTACTTCTTTGAAAGTATCTGCATATTTAGCGAATACGTCTGCGAAGAAGATCTCAAATGCGTGACCGAACATAATCGGGTCAGAAATCTTCATCATTGTAGCTTTCAAGTGAAGTGACCAGATAAGTCCTTTTGCTTTTGCATCTTCGATCGTTTGTTTATAGAATGCTCTAAGAGCAGCAACAGACATAAATGTACCATCAAGTACTTCACCTGCCAATGCATCGATAGAAGTAAGCTCTTTACCATTAAGTGCGATAGTCACTTTTTGGTCTGCTGTAGATGTTACAGATTTTTCATGACCAAAGAAGTCACCTTTTCCACCCATGTGTGCAACGTATGCTTGACAGTTCTCATCTACTGCTTTAAGTCTATGTGGGTTGTTTTGTGCAAATCTCTTAACCGCTTTTGCAGCTCTTCTGTCTGAGTTACCTTCTCTAAGTACTGGGTTAACTGCTGAACCGAGACATACATTGTATTTTGCTTGGATCGCTTCTTCTTCAGAATTCACTGGGTTTTCAGGGTAGTTAGGGATATCATATCCTTGTCCTTGAAGCTCAGCGATACAATCTTTAAGCTGTCCTACTGATGCAGAGATGTTTGGAAGTTTAATTACGTTCCCGTCTGGTTGAAGTACTACTTCACCTAATTTAGAGAGTTCATCTTCTTGAAGACCCATAGCTGCAAGTACTCTTCCTGCAAGTGAGATATCACTCTCTACAACTTCAACACCCGCTTCTTTAGTGAAAGCATTGACAATTGGTAGTAATGAATACGTAGCCAGTGCCGGCGCCTCATCGATTTTTGACCATATGATTTTTGGTAAGTTTGCCATTTTTATTCCTATTATTATCAATTAAATATAAACTGTCTTAGAAACTGTATATTTACAGCTTCCACCTCAATCTAATTCTTCTAGATTTTTCTGAACTAATTTTTTCCATCAGAAAAATTTCAAGCATTATAATTAATTTTATGGACTAAATTCTTCACTAATATTGTTTCTTTAATTATCTTTTTTTATCTTATAAGTTATCCATATTTAATATTATTTTTATCCAATATTGGTATTATAATGTTATGAAACAAGAAACTTTAGATAAAAAAATAAAAATCTCAAATGACTTAATGTTTTACTTCTATAAGCATATAGAGACAGATATCAACATTGATGAACTTGCAGATCATTTTAAAATCAATAAATTTTATATGCATAAGATCTTTAAAGAAGTGTTTGGGCGGAACATCTATGAAAGTATTAAATATATTCGTCTTCAAAAGGCTTCTAATCTTTTGTTAACAAATAAATATTCGACTATTTCAGAGGTAGCCAATGAGTGTGGCTACAGCTCTCAAACCTCTTTTATTCGTGCATTTAAAGAACGTTTTTCCATGACACCTAACAAGTGGAGAAAGGGTGGATATAAAGACTATTCGCATAAAATTCTCTTGCAATCACCAAAAGCACAAGCCTCCACAGCCAGTTTTGAAGTCATACAACCTCAAATTATAAAGATGCCTCAAATGAGTGCCTATTATATTCGTCACAGAGGCTATGCTTACGACAAGTCAAAACTCACTTGGCAAAAAATTCAAACTTGGGTTTACCAGAATGAGTTGAAGGACTATACAGAGATATCACTTTTCCACGATAATCCGACCATCACACCATTGGATGAGTGTCATTATGTAGCATGCATAGTACCAAATGACGAAAAGGAATTGAAAGATCAACGTCTTCCAAGTTTTAATATCTCTGGGGGTGTTTATGCCAAGTTTGATTTTGAAGGAAAAAGAGGAGATCTATTGAAGTTGATCCACTGGGTATATCATGAGTGGTTGCCAAAAAGTGAGTATCAGACAACAACAAAACCACCTTATGCTGTCTATCACAAAAACCATTATCTTAATCAAGATGAGGAATTTGCGATCAGTTTTTATTTGTCAATAAAATTTTAATTTACAAAGAGTGACTCATACTTGTTGTGAATCTTTTGAATGTAATAGCACGAGAGAGTCGCTAATGATACATTTCCCGCCATATCTATCTATGAAAGCTCTGATTTTTTCTATCATTCTTTCAAATTTTTCCTCTCGGCATACGGTAAAGATATAATTATTGCTAAGAAGATCATTCGCTTCATCGGCAGTTTTTAATCCGTGACTTCCATACCCTTCAATATCTCTGATAATGGTATAACCTGTCACATCAGCTTCTTTAAATATCTCTAATAATCTATTTGTATAAATAGATTCGATGATGACTTCGACTTTTTTCATTTTTTTCATGTTTATCCCCACAAAATAGTTATAAAGTAGTAGTATAGCGGTATCTCTAAAGAGATATTAAAAGGAACTGACGCGTGTTTTATAAAGGATTGAAAATTGAGTGATGTAAGAGGGGGTTAATTATGACTCACACAAGTGATTAGTGTGAGTCTATAATCTTATAGTTGAGGACCTGCAGATGCGAAGTCGAACTCGTCACCATTTCCGTCATAACGGTGGAAGTTCTCCTGGAACATACCGGCGAGTTTCGCCAACATAGCGTCATACTCCGCTTTATCTTCCCATGTATTTCTCGGGTTAAGTACAGCCGTATCTACACCCTCTAGTGTTTTAGGGATAGAAAGATTGAAAGTATCCAATGTCTCGAACTCTGTATCCAAAATAGCACCGCTCAAGATACCATCGATACAAGCTCTTGTGTTCTTGATACTCATACGCTTACCTGTACCATAAGGACCACCTGTCCAACCAGTATTCACCAGGTATACGTTAACACCATGCTCATCGATCTTCTCACCAAGAAGTTTTGCATAGACAGTTGGGTGCAGTGGCAAAAATGCTTCACCAAAACATGCAGAGAAGGTTGCTACAGGCTCCGTAATACCTCTCTCTGTTCCGGCCACTTTCGCTGTATATCCACTGAGGAAATAGTACATCGCCTGCTCTTTGGTAAGCTTACTTACCGGAGGCAAGACACCAAATGCATCTGCTGAAAGGAAGATAATATTGTTTGGATGACCTGCCTGAAGATCTTTTTTATGATTCTCAATATGTTCTATAGGATATGAAACACGTGTATTCTCTGTTTTAGAACCATCCGTATAATCAACCACACCATTCTCATCTGCAACAACATTCTCCAAAAGTGCATCTTTCACGATCGCACCATAGATCTCAGGTTCGGATTTTTCATCAAGGTTGATCACTTTTGCGTAACATCCACCTTCGAAGTTAAAGACACCATGATTATCCCAACCATGTTCATCATCACCGATCAGTGCCCTTTGAGGATCTGTTGAAAGTGTCGTCTTCCCTGTACCGGAAAGTCCAAAGAATAGACAGACATCGCCCTCTTTACCTACATTGGCAGAACAGTGCATAGAGAGTTTACCCTCAAGCGGCAACCAGTAGTTCATCATAGAGAAGATACCTTTTTTCATCTCACCACCGTACCAGGTACCACCGATGATAGCTACATTGTCTTCTACATTAAATACAACAAAAACATCAGAGTTCAATCCGTGTTCTTTGTATTTTTCATCCACAGCTTTACATGCATTATAGACAGTGAAATCCGGTTCAAATCTTTCAAGTTCAGACTCTGTAGGACGAATGAACATATTTTTAACAAAGTGTGCCTGCCATGCTACTTCTGTCACAAAACGTACAGAACGCTTACTTGCTGCACTTGCTCCTGCATAAACATCTGTTACATAAATGTTCTTACCGGAAAGTTGAGTTAATGTAAGATCAAGAAGTTCATCATAGATCTCTTTATCTATTTTCGCATTGATATCACCCCAAGCGATATGTTCGTTTGAAGGTGCCTGATCAACGAAATATTTGTCTTTTGGACTACGTCCTGTGAAGATTCCTGTATCACACATTGCTGTACCTGATGTTGAGATCTTACACTCTCCTCTGCTTACTTCGTGCGCTTGCAACTCGTCATAACTTAAATTGTAATAGACATCTTTAATATCTTTCAATCCTAGTTTATCAAGTCCGTTGGGCGTTTTAGTACTCATAAGTATCCTATTTCTTTCTTTTTTTATTTTAATGTAAACGGACATAGTCCGTTTTTGCTACGCTCATGCTGATCACTCTCTTCGGCAGAGTGTTCAAGCGGTACCGCTTTTTATGTTTATCATGCTAAAGCATAAGTGAGCAAATAGAGACTATTTCCTCACTTATACTTCCTCAAACGAGGAAGCATAGTACCTGATGCTATTTTATTTAAAAATAGAGAGTAGTACACCGGCTGCTACGGCTGAACCGATAACACCGGCAACATTTGGACCCATAGCATGCATAAGCAGAATATTACCCGGTTTTTCTTCAGAACCAACTTTACTGACAACCCTTGCTGCCATCGGTACTGCAGAAACCCCCGCTGCACCGATAAGTGGGTTGATAGGTTCTTTAGAGAACTTGTTCATGATCTTACCCATAAGTACACCTGCTGCAGTACCCGCTGCAAAGGCAAGAAGACCAATGATCATAATACCCATTGTCTCAGCTACCAGGAATGAATCTGAAGCCAGCTTTGAACCAACACCAAGACCAAGGAAGATCGTAACAATGTTAATGAGTGAATTTTGCATCTCATTAGAAAGTCTGTCAACCACACCTGACTCTTTTGCAAAGTTACCAAGTGCAAAAGAACCCATAAGCGGTGCAGCATCCGGTAGGATAAGTGCGATCATCATAATAACGATCAGAGGGAAAATAAGTTTTTCAAGTCTATTCACTTTTCTTGTTGTCTTCATAACGATCTGACGCTCTTCTTTTGTTGTTAAAGCTCTCATTATCGGTGGCTGGATCACTGGAACCAATGCCATGTATGAATAGGCTGCAACTGCGATAGCTCCAAGAAGTTCCGGTGCCAATGCCGATGCGATAAAGATCGATGTAGGACCATCTGCTCCACCAATGATACTGATCGCTGCAGATTGCTTAAGTGTGAAGTCTACCATCCCAGTATACTGAGAAAGTGCAGCAGCACCGACCAATGAACCAAAGATACCAAACTGTGCAGCTCCACCTAGAAGTGCTGTTTTAGGGTTAGAAAGAAGTGGTCCGAAGTCTGTCATCGCTCCAACACCCATAAAGATCAACAGAGGGAAGAATTCGTTGGCAATACCCATATTGTAGATAATACCGAGCATTCCGTGATCACCGGTCATATTGGCAATAGGTATATTGGCTAGAAGTCCGCCGAAAGCGATAGGTAAAAGAAGAAGTGGTTCAAACCCTTTAGCAATAGCTAAATAGAAAAGTAAAAAGATAATAATAAACATAATAAGTTTACCCCAACTTTGGGCAAATAAACTCATCTCTTCACCATGACCATTCTTGACACCCTCTTCAGGGTTAACCATTGCATTAAGACCTGTAGTTTCAAAAAAGCTTACAAGAAGTTGCGTGATAGATTTAGGTTCATAGGCCTGTTCTTCTTGTGCAGGTGCAGCAGGTGCTTCATGCACACTGGCTTGCACTGTTGATGTGAGTGCTGTAAAAGCGAACATCATCGAAAGTAAAAGATGTTTGAGCTTCATACCGACTACTCCATCGTGGCTAGAAGTTGTCCGTCTGCGACTGCATCGTTGACATTGACATTGATTGAGGCGATTTTACCCGCTTGCGGTGCAGCGATATCGATTTCCATCTTCATCGCTTCAAGTATCATGATCACATCACCTTCAGCAACAGTATCACCCGGATTTTTCACGATCTTCCAGACGTTACCCGGTGTTTGTGAGTGTATTTCCACACTTCCGGCTGCACCCGGTACCAATGCCGGTGTTGAAGCTTCTGCTACTGCATTAACTTGTGCTGTAGGTGCTGCAGGTGCAATTTGGATATCTCCCTCACCCTCTGCTACTTGTACGCTATATTGTTTACCGTCTACTACTACTGTATAATTTCCTGCCATCTCTTTTTCTCCATTACAATTATTTTCTTCACCTTTTCTTACCATGAGAGGACTTTCACCCTTCAAGAACGCAATACCTTTTTCAGCACATGCACCAGCAATGAAGATGTTTTCATCTGTAGTTGCCAACCCTTCATCTTCAAGTACTTTTGTCCAGTGTGCGATAGACTTTGATTCATCTCTATCTGCAATATCCAAAGGATTTTCTGTCGTTGGTTCTAGACCCAATTTATCAGATGCAAGTTTGATGATCTCCTCATCTGCTTGTACCGGTGTTTTACCAAAGTATCCAAGAACCATACGTCCATATCCCGGAGCGATCTGCTTCCATGGTCCGAACATCACGTTAGCGTAGGCTTGTTGCCAATAGAATTGACTTACCGGTGTTACAGATGTACCGTAACCACCACGCTCTACTACCTCTTTCATCGCAGCGATCACTTGATCGAACTTTTCAAGATCACCTGCATCTCTCATCATCTGCGTGTTTGCTGTCAATGCACCACCAGGCATAGGTGAGAATGGAATAAGTGGTGATACCTGTGTTGCTTCAGGTGGAATCATGTAGTCTGAAAGACACTCTTTAAGTCTCTCTTCATACTTAAGCACTTTATCAAGCTGTAGATCACCAAGGTTATAATCTGTTCCTTTTGTTGCATGAAGCATAGTAAGGATATCCGGCTGGCTGGTACCACCACTTACCGGTGATGCTGCCATATCGATACCATTCGCTCCTGCATCCAACGCTGCAAGATATGATGCTACAGAAACACCTGCAGTTTCATGCGTGTGAAGTCTTAAGTGTACACTCTCGCCAAGAAGTTTTCTAGCCATTGTGATAGTCTCATAGACTTTATGAGGGTTCGCTGTTCCTGATGCATCTTTGAAACAAACGCTGTCAAAAGAGATACCAGAATCTAGGATATTTCTCAGTGTTTTTTCATAAAAAGCGACATCATGTGCACCTTTACATCCTGGAGGAAGGTCCATCATTGTTACCACTACTTCATGATCAAGACCATGCTTTTTGATCATTTCTGCAGAAAATGCAAGGTTGTTCACATCATTCAGTGCATCAAAGTTACGTACAGTTGTTGTACCATGCTTTTTGAACATTTTTGCGAAGAGTTCTATCATTTCACGGCTACCAGTATCAAGCATTACTGTGTTGATACCACGTGAAAGTACTTGAAGGTTAGCATCCGGTCCTACGATCTCTCTGAAACCGTCCATCATATCAAATGCGTTTTCCTGTAAGTAGAAGAAGAGTGATTGGAATCTTGCTCCTCCACCAAATTCGAAGTGATTAATACCTGCATTCTTCGCTGCCTCTACGGCAGGAAAGAAATCATCCATAAGTACACGACCGCCAAAGACAGACTGAAATCCGTCTCTAAAAGTCGTATCCATTACATCAATATATTTTTTAGCCATTTACGATACCTTGTTTTTATGATTGTTTACGAAATTCTTTGATTGCTGCAACTATAGCTGCAACATGATGTGCTTCTTTTTCAGCTTCCTGTGCAGTGCTTGTTGAAACAGGCGCTGCTTCAACTACTTTATCAGGAAAGTATTTACTGATAATTTTAGCTTGGAGCTTCATTACCTGAACCAGGATAACTAGAAAGATGAATACGATCAGCATTCCCAGTACCATAAATTTTAAGCCTTCGCTTACTAAATCTATTTCCATGTGATTAACCTCACTTTATAAGTTTACAGATTTTAAAACAGTTTTGCTTGTTATTAGGTAAAAAAAAAGAATTATCTTCTCTTTTTTCTACGATTGTTATTCCGCGTAACTTTTTGTTCCTTTACGTACCCCTGCATCATCTCATCTACAGTATTTTGATCAAAACCTATTTGGGTTCCTATGTTATGCTGTTCCTCTTCAATGATACGTGAAATGAGTTTTGCCAAAAGTATCTCTTTATCCATCTCTCCCATATACTCCAAAAGCGCTGCTGCATCGTCATGTACTTGGATATTTCTGATCTGTTCAGCCAAATATTCGCAACTTGCATCATCCAGTCCTGAGCCACCCTGGATCGTAGCCAAACGCATCTCTGCACCCACTTCTTTTTGGATACGTTGAAGCTCTTTGAATTCTTCGGTTGTCACCAAAGTAATAGCCTGACCACTTCTTCCTGCACGTCCTGTACGACCGATACGATGGACATAACTTTGCGGGTCGAAAGGAATGTGATAATTAAAAACATGTGTGACGTTTTTGACATCCAGACCACGTGCAGCGACATCTGTAGCCACCATAATCTTCGTTTCCCCTCTTCTATAGGCTTTAATGACCACTTCTCTATCCATCTGTTCCAAGTCGCCATGTAAACCATTAGCATTGAATCCTAATGCCTGCAAATGCTCTGTTAGCCTGTCCACTTCCCTTTTCATACGGCAGAAGATGATACATTTGTTGGTCTTTTCAGTTTCAAGCAGCTTTACGATCGCTTCATCTCTCTGGTGCTCATGGATCACATAATAACGTTGTTCAATGATGTTATTTGTCGTCTCTTCCTCACCTACAACAGAGATATACTCCGGTTGATAAAGAATATTGTTTGCTAGCTCTTTGATCGGTTCAGGCATCGTTGCAGAGAAGAGCAGTGTTTGTCTGTTCTGAGGAATGTACTCAAAGATCTCTTTGATCTCTTCAAGGAAACCCATATCGAGCATTTCATCTGCTTCATCCAGTACAACGATCTCCGGGTTCAACACATCGATCTTGCCTTTTCTGTAAAGATCTTTAAGTCTTCCCGGTGTTGCTACGACGATCTGTACACCTTTATGTATAAGCGCTATCTGACGTCCATACCCTACACCGCCATACACGGTCAATGTCCTGATACCTGCAAAACGTCCCAAATGATAGAGTTCGTCGGCTACCTGTGTTGCGAGTTCTCTTGTAGGGGTGATGATCAATGCTCTTTCTATCTCGCCTTTAGCAAGTTTATCCATAATAGGAAGACCGAACGCTGCTGTCTTTCCTGTACCCGTATGGGCCTGACCTACCATGTCACTACCATTGGTGATAATAGGGATAGCCATCTCCTGGATGGGGCTAGGCTCTTTAAAGCCTGCTATTTTCACACCTTTTGCCAGATCAGCATGAAAATCAAATTCATTAAATTTCATTATTTACCTTTAAAATATGAGGCATACCTCATTCATGTCCAAAAGATCTTGTTTTGAACTTAAGAGAAACTCCCGCAGGAGGTTCTATAAATTCAGATATATTTTCACTTTAAATGAATATCAATAAAACGACTCCAAAAAGTATCCTATAGATACCGAACGCCACAAACGTAAAACGTTGAATAAATGCCAGAAAAAGCTTGATCGTCAAATAAGCTACAATAAACGCCGTAATGAATCCTGCAAGAAATGCTCCCCAGTTAGCATCTGCAAAATCCTGATAGTGTTTGAGCAAGTCATACCCTGTCACTGCTGCCATCACAGGGATCGCAAGTAAAAAAGAGAACTCTGCAGATGCTTTTCTGTCCATACCTACCAACAACCCGCCCACAATGGTGGCCCCTGCTCTGCTTGTACCTGGAATCAGTGAAAATATCTGGGCAATACCAATCCAGAGAGCCTGTGTGTAACTGACCGCTTCCACGTCTGAGACATGCCACTCTTTTTCTTTGTAAAAATACTCAAGCAGAAGAAAAACAAGCCCACCGATAATGAACATCCATGCCACAACCTCAACAGTAAAAAGTGTTTTGATCTGATCTTTGAAGAGGTAGCCTACGATGGCCAAAGGTAAAAAAGCAACAAAAAGTTTTTGCCAAAGTGCTATTTTCTTGAAAGTGATTTTTTCTTTATAGATGAGCATCACGGCCATAATGGCAGCAAACTGGATAATGACCTCATATGCTTTGGTCAGTGCATCCTGGGAAACACCCAGGAACTTACTGGCAACGATCATATGCCCTGTAGATGAAATAGGCAGAAACTCTGTAAAACCTTCGATAATACCTATGATTATCGCTTGAAAAATATCCAATGTATACCTTTTTTAAACCATGCTGGAAAAATAGCTCTCATCTTTTGCCAATAGTGCTTTTGGTGTACCACTATCAACCACTTCACCATCTTCCAACACATAAATGAACTCTGCGCTTTTAATCGTACTGAGTCTGTGTGCGATAGTGATCACCGTCTTTTGAGACAAAAAGTCATGCAGTGCTTCAAACAGTTTCATTTCTGTATGCACATCTAAAGCCGAGGTTGATTCATCAAAGATCACCACTTTGGGATCAGCCAGGATCATCCTTGCTATAGCCACTCTTTGTCGCTGCCCTCCACTGAGCTTGATACCGTCTTTCCCGACCAGCGTATCAAGTCCCAGATCTAAACGTTCTATGACATCTGTAAGCTGTGCGATCTCAAGTGCTTTTTGCACTGCATCCTCACTATATACTTTGCCTAACGTTAGATTAAACAACATTGTATCATTAAAGAGTTTAGGATGTTGCAAGATGAGATGAATATTTTCCCGTATTGTAGAAAGTTTCAATGCTTTGTTCGATACACTGCCATAGATGATCTCACCCTCATCCAATGGATAAAAACCGACAAGTATGTTAGAGAGTGTTGTCTTTCCGGAACCGCTGGCACCGACTATGGCGACCTTTGAACCTTGTTTGATATGCATGTTTATATTAGTTAATATTTTTTTGTTCTTCTGATAGGAGAATGAAAGGTCCTTCACCTCTATATCAATGGCATGTTGGGAAACAAAAGGATCCTTCAACTCTTCTCTTTGCGGTTCTTGTTCCATTTTATAGATACTGTTGATACGTGCACAGGCGGCCTTGGCTGTAGAAAGTGCATACTGAAAATTGATAATATCCTGTGTTGGTGTTACCATTACCCACAGGTATGAAAAAATAGCGAGCATCAACCCCACGGAGAGGTCAGAGTATGCCACAGCCAGGATACTGACTGCCCTGAAAACTTCATACCCACTTAGGAAGACCAGATAGGAGTATTTCATTGCCGCTTCACTCTTATAACCGTATGCGATAGCATGCTCTTTGAGTTCCCTAGCTTTCATTTCACTCTTGTCAAAGAAATATGCTTCTTTATTTGCCGCACGTATCTGATGAAAGAGTTCCAACGTTTCATTCAACGCAGACTGAAAGAGTTCCACCGCCTTGTTTTCTTCTTTTTTGAGCTTACCGATATTTCGAGCCAGTTTGGCAGTAAAAAAGACCACGATGGGATTGGTGATCAAAATAAACAAGGCAAGCTGCCAATGGATCCACAGCAGTACCGCCGCGGAAAAAAGCAGTACAAAAGAGGCGATGATAAATTTAGAAATGGTACTGCTGACAAATCCGTCTATCGTCTCCACATCTGTCACCAATTTGGAGGTCACCGCTCCGACACGCATTGTCTCATACTCTTTGAGTGAAACATTTTTAAGATGCTTCAGTAAGGACTCTCTCATTTTGTAAGTAATGTTTTTTGATATGATCGTAAAGATCCTGCTTTGCATAATACCCAGAAGTACGCTGGAAACACGAAGAAAGATAATAAGGGCCAAGACAAAGAGTACATACCCTTTGGTGTCCGAAGTAAAGAGATATTCAGATATCCAGCTGATGAACCCGTGATCCTGCCCCAGTAAAAGCTCATCTACAAGAATTGGTATAAAAAGCGGGATAATAACGACAAGCAGTGTAGAGAGCAGTGCAAGCAGATTGCCTAAGAGGACAGCTTTTTTGTAGTCGAACAGTTGTCGTACAATGCCTTTGATACTGCAACTGTTGTTTTGCATTAGATCGAGTCTACTATCTGAAGTATCTGAGTGAGGTCTTTCTCATCCACACAATGTGTCGCTGCCTCTTTCAGTATAGGTTTTGCACAAAATGCCACACGTGTATCTGCATGGGCGAACATACTGAGATCATTTGCTCCATCACCTACAACCAGTGTATCTTCACGTCCTACACCAAGCAGTCCCTGCATACGGGTAATCATATCACCCTTGGCATTGCTGTACATCATCTCTCCGCCTACCTGTCCGGTAAGTACACCATTTTCAGCATGTAAAAAATTAGAAAAGTCTGCATTCACCCCCAGTTTCTCACATGCAGGCTTTGTAGCATTTCTAAACCCTCCTGAGAAACAGACCACCGTATACCCTCTCTCTTTGAGCCCTGTTACTACTTCTTGCGCACCGGGCATCATAGGAAGATCACCGCAGATACTGTTGACTTTCTCCTCTTCCAAACCTTCAAGCAGGGCTACCCTTGCTCTAAGAGATTTATAGAAATCCAATTCACCTGCCATGGCTCTTTCAGTGATCGCTGCCACCTGAGCTTCAAGTCCAAGGGGCGCTGCAAGAAAATCAATGGTCTCACCATCCATCAGTGTTGAATCAAAATCAAATACAGCCAGTTTACTCATTTATAATCCCTAATTAATATTTGTTAATATATTATGCTTTGGTCATTCTGTAATAACCCTCTATGCATTATTTAGGTAGAATTATAACTAATTAAACTATAACTATAAAGAGTATATTCATGTTTGAAAAATTTTGCGACATTCTTTGTAACGATAAGAAGTTCATTACGGTGGAGATAAACCCTCCTCACGGAGCCTCCATAGATGGCATCATAGCCGACATTAAAAAACACGATCTACAAAACAAAGTCACAGGTTTTTCATGTACGGACAACCCTTTGGCAAAACTGAAAATGTCAGGGGTACTCTCTGCCATCAAAGTACAGCAGACATTTGGAAAGCCTGTCATTGCGACAATGAGTATGAGAGACAAAAACAAGCTCTCACTGCAATCAAGCCTTCTTGGAGCCAATGACTTCGACCTTCGCTGTATACTGGCACTGACCGGAGATCCGGCGAAGCTTTCAGACCAACCGGAGGTTAAAGGTGTTCTGGAGCGTGATTCTACCCTGCTTTTGAGTATCATCTACCACCTCAACAAAGGGGTCGACTACAGCAATAAGCCGTTAAATCCCGCACCTAAACCTATCTATCCATTTGCTGTGAGCAATGCGACTGCAAAAGATATGAACAGCCTGAAAAAACGTATGCTCAAAAAACTCAATTACGGTGCACGCGCCATCATCACCCAGCCGGTCTATACTCTAGAAAATGCCAAAGAACTCTTAGCGCTTTTTGAAGAGGCCAAAGCACTGAGTATACGTGATACAGCAAAAGAAGCCCAGCTTGTACTAGGACAGTTCCCTATCGTAAGGGCAAAAACAGCCAACTTCATTGATGACAAGGTCCCTGGTATCTCTGTGCCTAAAGACATTATAGATGAGATGAACCTTGCAGCGATGGACGGAGAAGAAAAAGAGCAGGAAGTAGGATTTGCCCTTTCGAAGCGTATCTTTGATGAGATGATGGATATCCATGGAAAAGTGCACTTGATGACACACAACCGTTTTGATCTCTGTTCGGATTTGATAGGATAACATCACTTCAAAGGCCTCGCAGTATGACCGGAGACCCTCTGCTTCTATTTAAACATTGATACCATCAAAGATCAACGGATAGAGCAATCCGTAAAGTGTCACAAATAACAATGGCACTGCCCAGATAAGGCCGATACCCAGTGCCAATGCTCCCAGTGCCATAATCAGACTTAGTAGAAAGAAGAGGCCAAAAACCTTGAACCAGTGTTTCGTGACCGTTTTTCTGGAAAGCTCCATTGCTTCCCAGATATCCATTCCTTTATCTGCTATAAGCGGTAAAGTAAAGACATAGGCGATACTCAAATAGATACCCGGAAGAATAAGCAGTACAAAACCTATCACCGTCATAATATAGATGAGTAGTGCAGCTAATGACAGTCTACCCGTAAGATGATAGTAATTAAATATAGATTGAAACGCTAAAGGCTCTCCTCGTGAGTAGTGGATAGCAAGCATGATAATACCTACAATAAGCGGCATAAGTACCGGATAACTCAAAATAGTCACGATCATCTGGTTCAGATAATTTGGTTCAGCCGGAGGTGGCGGAGAAGGGAAAACAGTGCCTAAGATAACCTGGACGATCACAGAGACAACCACATAGACAGCAAATGCAGCCAGAAAGATGCCCTTGACACCTTCTATACGTTTAAAACCTGCTTTGATCATCTCTATGATATCAAAATCATACTCCGGAATGTTTTTGTCATCTAACGTTTCAGTTTGCATCTTAATCTCCTTTTCATATCGATAAATCATTATAGCTTAAAAACTATGATTGTTAAACTTCTTCTGATATACTCACAAAAAACATAATTAGGAGACTATATGTCTGAATTACAAAAGTTCCGTTTGATCAACAAAATAGAAGGAATCTCATTTATCATCCTGATCTTCATCGCTATGCCTTTGAAATATAGTTTTGGCTACCCTATAGCCACTAAAATCGTAGGTATGCTGCACGGTCTGCTCGTATTTGCTTTTATCTACCAGATCATTGAAGCGAAGAGAGAAGCCGGTTTTAGTTTGAAGGCAACAGGACTCTACTCATTCTTGTCACTGATCCCATTTGGTTCGTTCTATACGGACAGACTGCTTGCTAAAAAGATGACGATGGCATAACGTGTTCCTTTAGCTACCGCTACAATAGTCGCAAACCACTTAAATTTATAACGTAATACTCCTGCTATAAAAGTCAATGGATCCCCGATAATGGGAGCCCATGACAACAGGAGGGTCCAACCTCCATACCTGTCAAAAAAACCTCTTGCTTTTTCCATCTTTTGTGCTGAAAGGTGTCCTTTTTCTTCAAGGTAAGTTTCACCTTTTAAACCTAACCAGTAATTCACCATCGCTCCCAATGTATTACCCAGCGTTGCAAAGATCCATAAGAGTATCAGTGAGTAATTTTGAGAGATATCGTAAAGAAGCAATCCTTCACTTCCCAATGGTAACAGTGTGGCAGAGAGAAACGCCACCGCAAAAAGTGTGATATAAACCATTACAATGTCTTAAAGTGCATTTCACCCTCTTCTATGATACCTACCATACCCTGGCATGCCAATGAGGGCAAAGAAATATATTTACCTAGTGTTTTGCACTGATGAAAGTGGCCTTCTATTACAAGGTCCGCATCACTATAGTGTTCCAGTATCTCTTCCACCCTTTTCTCAAAGCCGTGAAAGGTAAAACAGATATGTTTTTTTGACAACTTATTCATACGATGATCGATGATAGCCTTTTCAAAAGGTTTAAGGAATGTCAGTGTCTTTTTGTTTCGTAATATTTTACAGTAGAGGTCATAACCCAATCCTGTAGCATATTTGTCACCATGGGAGATCGCCACATTTTTCTCTTCCAGCTGAAACATGACAGGCTGCTCATCTCTGCTGTATACATGGATATCGGGGAACACATCTTTGAGGCAGAAATCATGGTTTCCTTCAAAGTAGTAGATATCAAGTTTTTGTGAAAGTATTCGTAAAAGCGCTATAGCCTCTTTTGAAAAGGTCTGTATGTAGTCATTATGTCCAAAGAGTAGATCAAAGTTGTCACCCATCAAAAAGAGCTGAGGGGTTTGTAGTTCCCCACTCTCCAGCTTCTTCAGTAAAACTAAAAATTCATCTCCGTGATGGGGGTAATGGGAGTCAGCAATGAATAAGGCATTTTCCTTGATTATATGCATTGCTACCCTTCCATTTTTCAAATTACCTCTTATCATCATTGAGGCTTTGTTTCTCTCATCATTTTTTTAATAAAAAATATCACCAAGCAAGATTTATGGAATGTAGGCGATCGTTGGAATACCCATACCTTCATCATACCCACACATCAAATTTGCAGCCACAAGTGCCTGAGAACTTGCACCACGCAAGAGGTTGTCTATGGCAGAAGAGACAAAAAGTGCATTGCCGTTTTTGGCTGCAAAGATATCACAAAAGTGTGTTCCTGCCGTACTTTTGATATCGACAGGTGTCTCTCTGATACGGATAAAAGGATCGTTCGCATAGTGTTTCTTCAACACTTCAAGCGGATCGATATCCTCTTTTAAGGTTGCATAGACAGAGACCAGTTCACCCCGTGTCGCAGGGATAAGATGAGGCACAAAATTGACATTCATTTTAGCGCCGTGTACTTTTTCTATCTTCTCTGCTATTTCGGGTGCATGTCTGTGTTTGATCGGGTTGTAGGCAAAGATATTATCATTGATCGTGACAAAATGTGCAGTCTCGCTCAGTGTTTTACCTGCACCGCTCACACCCGACTTTGCATCAACAAAAAGAGGTGCCGAGGTATCAAGATACGGTATGAACGGTAAAATACCCAGCAGTGTTGCCGTAGGATAACATCCAGGCCCTGCAGCAAGTTTCGTTTCTTTCAACTCTTCTCTGTAATACTCGATCAGTGCATAGGTCGCATCATCCAAATGCCCTATATCCTCATGTGAACAATAGTGTGCTTCATACGTATCAAGTTCCAAACGATAATCGGCTGAGAGGTCAACGACTTTAATCCCTTTATCCAAAAGCTTTTTCGCGAAGCCCATAGAGGCTTTATGAGGAAGGGCCAGGAAGACAAGTTCACAGCGTTCAGCCACAGAGTCGGCATCTGCTTTTTCTACAGGCAAGCTGATAACATCGACCAGAGAAGGATGCAGTGTTTCTATCATCGTATCTCCCTGCGTTGTCGCAAGATAGGTCAGCTGAAAACCATCATGATTCACCAACATCTTTACCAGTTCAAGCCCTGTGTATCCACTGGCTCCTACAACACCTACTTTTACCATCTTATACCTTCTTAATCGAGTATGATCTCTTTATAAGAGATCTCTTCGATATCATATGTCTTTTTACCGCTAGGAAGTACAAGTGATACTTCATCGCCCTCCTCTTTACCTATCAATGCACGGGCCATAGGAGACTGAATAGAGATCAACCCTTTGGAGGGATCTGATTCTGTACCCCCTACGATAGTATAGTGTACCTCTTCACCGCTATTTTGATCGGTCAGTTCTACAGTTGATCCGAAACTCACTCTAGTATGAGGTAATGTAGAAGGGTCTACTACCTGTGCACGGCCTACGATATCTGTCAATTCTGCAATACGTGCTTCCATCAAACCTTGCTTATCCTTGGCTGCATGATACTCTGCATTTTCCTTAAGATCACCGAGTTCTCTTGCCTCATCTATCACTTTGGCTATAGCACCTCTCTCTACAGATTTCAAGTGTTCAAGTTCTTCTGAAAGTTTGTTGTATGTTACTTTTAACATCGGCTCTTTTTGCACGATAGGTCCTTTTTACATAATGAATTCATTTCTAAATTGTAGGTATTATACCAAAAAGGTTATAATAGCGCTAAAATAATCCAATAAAGTACGTAGAATGAAGCAAATATTAGTCACTAATGATGATGGATTCGAGTCTGAAGGACTGGAAGCACTGGTTGAAGCACTTAAACCTTTAGGGCATGTCAGTGTTGTCGCACCAACCACAGAGAAGTCAGCATGCGGGCACTCTCTGACACTGACCAAACCTCTCAATTTCGTAGAGATTGAAAAGGATTTTTATAAACTGGATGACGGAACACCGACCGATTGTGTTTTTCTGGCACTCAACAAGGTTTTTACTAAAGAGAAGCGACCGGATATTGTTATCTCAGGCATCAATATAGGTGCAAATATGGGTGAAGATATCACCTACTCCGGGACTGCATCTGCTGCAATGGAAGCTGTTCTGCAAGGTATTCCGGGTATTGCCATCTCTCAGGTCTATAAAAACAAAGGTGAGAGTATCAAAGAGTTCGGATATGAACTGGCACAAAAAAGCATCGTCACCCTTGTAGAAAAAATATTTGCCAATGAGTTCCCACTGCCTTCACGTAAATTTTTAAATATCAATATCCCGCCTATAGCCGCATCAGAGTGTAACGGTTTTAAAGTGACACGTGCAGGAAACCGTCTCTATACACACCATGCTGAAGTACATCATAATCCACGGGGCAAAGAGTACTACTGGATTGGTCTGCCTGCTTTAGGCTGGATGGAGACACAAGGTCATCTCACAGATTTCGAAGCAATCAACGATGGTTATGTTTCTATTACACCTGTACAACTGGATATGACAAGCTATGATGATATCAGCTCATTGGATGCATGGCTATGAGATTCCAACGTTGCCGCATGCTCTTCGGAGATGAAAATTTTGAAAAGTTACAAGAAGCCAAGATCCTTATTCTAGGTGTTGGTGGTGTAGGTTCTTATGCGCTTGATTGCCTCTATCGTTCAGGTATAAGTGACATTACCATCTTGGACTATGATATCTATGATGAGACCAACCAGAACAGGCAGATAGGTTCAGACGCAGTAGGAATGATCAAGGTTGACCGTCTCAAAGATCTTTACCCCGGTATCAAGACCATCCACCAGCATATGACCGTGGCATGGGTAAAAGAGTTCGATTTTGAGCCTTATGACATTGTCATTGATGCTGCAGATACGACCAAAGTGAAGATAGAAGTAGCCAAAAAATGTTACAAAAAGCTCATCATGGCACTGGGTTCAGCCAAACGTTATGATACCAACAAGATCGAAGTGACTTCCATTTGGAAAACCCATGGTGATGCACTCGCAAGAAAAATACGTAACGAACTCAAAAAAGCAAAATTTGACCGAAATTTTACTGTCGTCTTTTCACCTGAACAAGCCAAATGCATAGAGAAAGGTTCTTGTGTTGCAGTAACAGGCGCTGTTGGCCTTACTACCTGTTCGGAAGCGATAAAGAGGATACTTAAATAGTTTTCGGGTCTTAAAGTAGCATATGCTTCATATATACTGTTACTTTGGGACAAAACTAGCATCATTTAACTATTTTAGTTAGACTATTTTAAAAAAATAAAGAGTATACCCTATGACAACTTTCCCACTTGACAATGTAAAACGCCTCAGAAAAGAGCTTGCAACTCACCCAGTATATGCAGCAGTAACAGATATGGATGATCTCACCATCTTTATGCAGCATCATATCTACTCAGTTTGGGATTTTATGTCCTTGGTGAAATACCTGCAAAACCAGATCGCACCTGCAAGCACCCCATGGCTTCCTCACGGTGATGCACAAGTACAGCGTTTCATCAATGACATCGTACTGGAAGAAGAGTCAGATGAAGGTCTTCCTCTGGAAGATGGCACTCCCACTTACACCAGTCATTTTGACCTTTACAGAACAGCTATGGAGGAAGTAAAAAAAGGAAGCAGTGCACTCATTAACACGTTTATAAACAAAGTGACATCAGACTCTTTGGAGAGTGCACTCAACACTGTTCAAATCCCCTCTCCTGCGAAAGCATTTATGGAAACAACATTTGACTTTGTTCATAGTGATAAGCCTCATGTTATTGCCGCAGCCTTTGCTTTGGGTAGAGAACACATCATCCCTGAAATGTTCCGTGCACTGCTGGATAAAATGAAAATATCACGAGAGGAAGCAGAAGTCTTTCATTATTATCTAGATCGTCATATAGAACTGGATGGAGACCATCATGGGCCCATGTCTTTACGTATGCTTGACTTGTTATGTGAAGGAGATAAAGCAAAGATCATAGAAGCGGAAGAAGCTGCTCTTCATGCCATCAGTGCCAGAATAAAGTTTTGGGATGGTGTATTATTGGCGATCGAAGAAGGTAAAAAGCAATCAGCCTGAGACCATAAACCTTATAGAATAGATAATTTTATAAGGTTTTATTACCTCTTATTTGATAATTAACAATATAATCCCGATACTACTTAAGATAAGACCACCATACAAACCATATTTCAAAGCAGAAGACATTATCGTATAGGAATACCAAAAACACCATTCAGATACTGTCAGTTTTTCATTATTTAATAATTTATCTTTAACTCTGTTTCTTCTGTTTATTACACTTTCTGTACCAATTGCATTTTCGTGATTTTTTTTCTCAATATATTCTATTTCTTTTTTTTGGATCCACGATAGATACGCTATTCCCAATCCAACAATAATTAAAGTTTTGCTCACTGCTTTCCTTTTTCTATATTTTCTACGTTTTATTATTCATCAACTGCATGGTGACTGATGTAGTATAAATGGTTGAATAACTAAACAATATATTGTCATGAGAACAATTAGTCCTATAAAGATCAAAGCAAAAAAAGCACCAACCCTTGTCATGCCTCCAATGCAATAACTCTTATCTGCTATTTTCAAAGGGACAAAGTATTCAATACTAAAATGTACAATTGAAAAGAAGAATATTGAAGTTAAAACTGAATATGTGAAATCATTGAAAAACCTATTCACTACAATAGCCATTAATAAGACTAAAGTTCCTTCCGTCAAAGCACCTGATGTAAGTAATTCTAAAATAAAAAACTTTTGTTTGCGAAGTTTTACATCACAACTTGGACACTGAAAACAGTACTTGGTTGTATTTTCAGACTTGTTCAACAGCAACCATTTAATTGGAACTGTTTTTTCATTACAACTTGGACATTCTTTCATAAAATTATTCCTTTTAAATCAATCATTTATTAAAACACTATTTTACTTATGCAGCCAATTACAATAGCAATAAGCCCACTTATCATAGAAATCTTTGATACAATTGTTGCAATACGTGGTATCTTCAAGTTAACACGATCACCAAAACCAAGTTCTTCTTTGTTTTTCTCTTTTATCTCGAGATCTTTCAGTTTTTTATGAAAAGCAGGAGCATTTCTAAGATCCCAATAAACAGTCCAATACAACCATAAACCAAAAACAACTAAAATTGCACCGAATACACATATTAAAGAAGGACTAACCCAATCTAAAAATGGAATATACTTTTCTGTTTCATCTAGGTCGACATAAATGCTATGATCTCCAAGTGTTGCCATACCTAATTCTCTTTCTTGATTATATTTTATACCGGATCAAGCTTCTCATGTCTTGCAGCAACCATAGCAAGAGTACATAGACCTTGATATTTGCTACAAATTCCATTACTGACAAATGATTTCGTAGTATCTACTTCACCTGTACTTGCAAGATAAACAAATATTTTTCTAAGCTCTTTTTCTAATACTTTATCTTTTTCATTTGTTCCCTTTTTTTGGTTTTTCGATTCTATCAATATTAAGATTTAATTAAGCTTCCTTATATACTAATCCTATATAATAATTTTTTTTTATATATAAAAGTAAAAAAATAAATGATATTTACTTCTTTTTTTTCAAGGACATATGATGAGTGATGATCTGTATGCATTATCAAAAGGTACACAAATTAGGCATTATTGGATAAAAAGTGTAGTAGCAAGCAATGCCGATACAATTACATACCATATCGAAGATATGCGATTAAACCGTCATATGTTTTTAACTGAATTTTTTCCAAAAGATATTGCCAAACGATTTATGAAAGAAGATGATACATTTATGGTTTATGTACATCCAACAAAAAATAAATCCTTTAATAGTCGTAAAGCCATATGGACAGAGACTGCCAGTAAACTTAAAGACTTTAGCCATCCATATATGTCGCGCGTAACCGGTATTTTTGAAGCTAACGGAACAGTATATACTGTCTCAGACTATATTGAGAGAGAAGTACTGCAAAAGAGCTTACAGGATAATGTCACCTCTTCATATACAGAAGAACAAATTTGTAGGTTTGCTGCATCTTTGACAGAACTGCTTCTGGCATTACAACATAATGGAATAATGATTCGTCGCATAAGAGCGGATATGCTATATATCTCGAAAGATTTTAAAGTAATGCTTGCCGGATATAATGAGTTTGCACTTTATTCAAAAGATGATGCTCCCCAGATCATATATGAGCTTGGATTGTTGATGTACACTATGGTAAATAAAAATATTCCTGTGACAGAAAACTCCATCAAGCTACTCACTCCAAATAGCAGTTACTCGATACTTTTATGTGAGCTTATCAATAGTATGGTATCCACTGATCCTAATAATAGACCCAAAACACTTCAAGAGATCAAAACACTGCTCAATAATATTTTTAGTGAACCTGTAGAAAGGGTTGAACCTATTGCTCCAAATAATCCAAAAACAGATTTAATTTCTTTTAAACTCAGGATTGGAGCACTTACTGCTATAATGCTTTTTGCTCTCTATACACTCTTTACGCAACCTCAAAAAATGCGTGTAGAAGATGTTACAAGATTTGATACTCTGCGTTACCATTTGGCCGCATATTTTGGAAATTCTGAAGCACAGCGCGCACTTGGACAGATATATGAAAGAGGTTATAGTGCTGAACAGGATAAAGAAAAAGCTTTAGAGTGGTATGAAAGGGCAGCTAAAAATGGAGATGTTTTCTCCCAACTTCATCTTGGAGAGATCTATTATAAGGGATCTATCTCTAGTAAAGATGATAATAGGTCTATCTATTGGTTAACACATGCCTCCAAACAAAATAGTAAAAACGCCAAAATAGAGCTTGCCCACATATATCTTAAACAAAAAGATAAGAAAAAAGCACTTGAACTATATCTGGATCTTGCTAAGAATGGAGATGAGGATGCCCAAAAACAAGCAGCATATCTCATGGTCTTTGGAGAAGGAGAAAAAGACTTTAAAAACGGGTACACACTCTTTCTTGAGAATGCCAAAAAAGGTGATGCCTATTCACAATACACATTAGGATATATCTATCAAAATGGCAAAGGGGTTCATGTTGATCATAAAAAAGCACTTCACTGGTATGAAAAAGCTTATCAGCAGGGTTATAAAGCTGCAAAAAATAGAATATCTTATTTGAAAAATATACATAATACCAATAAAGTTTCTAAATACAATGAGAAATGGGCCTCACGATCCTTTAACTCCGTTACTTCGAAACAAATTGATGCGAGTGAACAATATCAAATTGCCAGAAGTCTGGAATACGGTATAAATGGAATACAAAGAGATGAGAAAAAAGCATTAAAACACTATTTGAATGCTGCAAATAGAGGTCATATTCTAGCACAATATAAAGTAGGAAAGTTTTATCAACAAGGTAAAGGGACTCCAAGGAATCATCATAAAGCTTTGTATTGGTTTAAAAAGGCCGCTGCACAAAACGATGTATACTCTTATTATGAAATTAGCAAATTGTATTATGCAAATAAAGAGATACCAAAAGATGAAAAAAAAGCTTTTCAGTGGTGTGAAAAAGCTGCAATCGGTGGACTGGGTGTAGCTCAAGGAATGCTAGGTGCACGTTATGAATATGGATTGGGAGTAGGAATCAATTATAAAAAGGCACTTTACTGGTATGAAAAATCTGTAGCGCAAGGGTATCGTAATGGTAAAGCAAGATTAGAAAAGCTCAAAAAGAAGTTGAACATACGATAAGAGTACCTTAGTCGTTCCATATCAAACCGTCAACAAACTTAGAAAATTGACTTGATTAAAAAGTATGAGCATAAAAACCTTTTAAACTCTTCCAACATGCTTCTCCTTTTGATGAAATAAGGTCATAAAATATAATACAAAGCTGAAGAGATAACTCTTAAAAGTATCAGTAATACTTTCATGGTATAGTATAAGGATAAAAAAAGCGTTATATATAGTATACTTCCCTATGGCTATATATCAAGAGACAATCACACTATCACCAAAGTCCAGAGGTTTCCATCTCATTACCTCTGAGATAGAAAAAGCACTAGGTTCAATGCCCTCCATTGAGACCGGCCTTTTACATCTGTTTATCAAACATACCAGTGCTTCACTGAGTATCAATGAAAATGCAGACCCTACCGTACGTGAGGATATGGAGAACTTTTATAGTGATATTTCAGATGACAAGCCCTACTACATACACACGTACGAAGGTGAGGATGATATGCCCGCACACATCAAAGCTTCCATGATTGGAAGTGCATTGACCATCCCTATCACAAATGGCAGGATGAATCTTGGTACGTGGCAGGGGATCTATTTGGGAGAGCACAGAGATCACGGCGGAAGCCGCCGTATCGTAGTAACCTTATATGGTTAGAAGTTAGCTTAACTTTCTATTTCTTGCAGCCAGAACTGTCAATACAAACAATCCTGCAACGGCATAATAGACCCACATAGGGATAGGTACCGGATCACCTGCTGCATAGGAGTGTAACCCTGAAAGATAATAGTTTACACCAAAGTATGTCATCAATACGGTAGAGTATGCCCATGTAGCCGTTACATTATAGATGAAGTTTGACTTCAGTGCAGGGATAAATCTTAAATGCAGTACGGTTGCATAGATCAGTATCGTCACTGCCGCCCAGGTCTCTTTTGGATCCCAACCCCAGTAGCGTCCCCAACTCTCATTGGCCCAAACACCGCCAAGAAAGTTACCAATGGTCAATAGGAAAAGACCTATGATCAGTCCCATTTCAGAAAGGTTTGTCAACTCTTTAATGGAACGGTCGATATTTTCATTCCCGTTTTTACCTCTCATGATATAGAGTATCAGTACTAAAAGAGACAAGATAGAACCCAATCCGAAGAAACCGTCACCCGAGATAATAGTTGCAACATGTATCATGAGCCAATAGGACTTAAGCACCGGTACAAGATTGGTGATCTCTGGGTTGATGAAGTTCATATGGGCTACTCCCATGGTCACACCTGCTAAGATAGCCGTACCGGCCAAAGCAAACGGCGAACGTCTGGCTAGAATAATACCTGCTAACACCGTAGAAGCCGCGATAAATACAATGGATTCATAGGCATTGGACCAAGGTGCATGTCCTGAAATGTACCATCGGATACCTAATCCGACAATATGCAGGGCGAACCCGACGATAAGAATCGCCAAGGCTGCGCGCATGATCCATTTCATAGAGAATGCAGGTTTAAGTACATTGATGAATGCAAAGATCAGAAGTACGATACCCAGTAAAAGATAAAGTGGTACAAGTTTACCAAAAAGACCGAATTTATTGTATTTGATCTCCATATCAATATGCGTTTTACTTGGTATCACTTCAGATCCGTATTTTTCCTGATACTTGCGTATCCCTGTCAGTGCAAGATCAGCTCTTGACCAATCACCTGTTTTGAGTCCCTGTGCTACCATTTGGAAATAGGCGGCGATACTCATTCTCACGGCATCAGCCTGCTCTTTAGGAAATGCCTTGATCGCATCCAGAGGTGCCATCCATTTATTGTTGGCATCGTTTGGTTTTGGGAAAATACGTAAAAGTGAGCCCTGATATGCCATAAAGGCAACATTGACCCTTTCATCTATCTTGATGAGTTCTTTATCATATTGTGATTTTTCCAGTGGCTTCTTTTGACTGGCTTCCGTGACTGCGGAAAAGATCTTATAACTGTTATCATCCTCTGAGAAGAAATCTGTAAATCTTGCATATTTTGTATCTTCAGGAAGCCCGAGTGTTACCGCGATCTTTTTGTGCCCGATCTTGATCATCGGCACATTTTGGTATAGATCCGGCTGCATGATCATACCCAGCAGCATTTGTGTAGGTTCAAGATCAAAAAGCACTGACCTTCCTGTGATCTTTGCGATCACATCATGGGCGACCGTATCCATAGGTTTCATACGTCCCTGGTGGTCCTGTACTGCAATTTTTCCAAAGTTCTTTGCATGATCGATATCATAAGACTTCATCGCTTTTAATACCTCATCATCAATGGTCGGTGATGCGGCATTCAGCTGTTGCGGGTTCAGTGCCAACAGTGCCACAAAAGCTACTGCTGCTGCAGATGTCTGTAGTTTTCTTGCTCCCTTAAGAAGCTTTTGAAATCTTCCGCTAGGTGTAAAGAGTGACCATATCATTCCGATCGTGAGTAAGATATATCCGATATAGGTAGGCAGAGTTCCTGGGTCATGGTTCACCGAAAGTACGGTACCTTTTTCATCCTGGTCATAGGAGGACTGGAAGAAGCGGTAGTTTCTATGGTCAAGCACGTGGTTCATATAGATCTTATAGGGCATATTGATATTTTGTTCTTTGTCGATCAGTACGACGTCACTTGAATATGATGCAGGCGTCATAGAACCCGGATAACGTTCTAGATCGAAGTTCTCCAGCTTGATAGAGAACGGCAAGTCGATCAATTTTGCTCCAACACGCATATCGATATGTACACCATTGAGATCCATCTGCTTTATTTTTCCCATTTTTCCTTGATATGGGCGTGTGGTAATGATCTTGCTGTCATCTCCGACACTGACTTTCCATTGCATATACTCTGCCTGACCTTTTTGTGTTTTAAGATCATGAGACTCCAACTTTACGATCGCTTTTTCATGTACATCTTTTAAAACTATCGCATTAGATCCAAATCGGTAGAGCATTCTGTTCTTGAACTCATTTTCACCTGCTTTTAATTCACCTGAACTTCTATCGTTCATATTGAGTGTTTGGAGTGTAAACGGGAACTCAACTTTATATCCTGCACCATCTTCCTTGATAAGGAATGTTGGTTTATCGGTTGTTGGCTCGATATCATACCCCAGATAAAAACCGCCGAAATCTTTTCTCTCGCCTTTGGCGATATAGTAGATCTCACCTTTTTGGCCTGTTGAGATCTTCAGTTCTAAAAGCTTTTTCCCTTTTTCAGACGGCACCGCTTTTTCCTGTGCTGTCGGTAAATACTTGAGCAGTTCAACTTTTACTTCTTTATCTCCGACCATGAGACTCTGGTTTACACTATTCTCGGTCATCGTCGAGAAGTAAAGCTCTTTTTCAAGTGTAGCGCTCTTCTTACCCTCTGTGGCATGAAGCTGCAGAACCTTTGCATCTGAAACCATAGTATGGCTTGATTCGCCTTCACGTATATGCATGATACCTTCATAACCTATGTAACGTGTGACAACTGCACCCAGTGCAATCACGAGGAAAGAGAAGTGAAAAAGAAAAACAGCGGGTTTTGTTTTATAACTTTTGTATTTGATGATATTGTAGATGAGGATAGCAATAAAATAGCCCAAGAAGACTTCGAACCATTGCGTTTTATAGATCAGCGCCTTAGCCGTTTGCGTGCCGTAATCATTTTCAATAAATGTTGCTATACCGATCAGCGCACCAAAAGCAAACAACACAAACACAGCCATCTTCATGGAAAAAATATACTTCATCTCTCATATCCCCTTGTCAATTAAGTAAAAGGATTATAACGGATGTATGTTAACCATTTGTTAATTAATATAATTTTACTCTTATTATTTGATTATTGTTGCATTAGAGAACGAAACTATAGTTCTATCAGTACACGAAATCCTATAAAATAGTTGCGACCGCCGGAACCCAGATTGATACGTGAAGCACAGCGGCTGTTCTCAGCACTCCCGTTCCAGGAACCTCCACGCAGGACTCTACCCTTCTCATTGGGTACTTTATAGGCTGATCCGTCCGTAGGTGTATTGTCATAGGTTTCACTGTACCAGTCTGCACACCACTCCCATACATTTCCGTGCATATCGTACAATCCCCATGCATTGGGTCTTTTGGTACCGACATTATGGGTCACACCTTCAGCGTTGTTCGCATACCAGGCATACGCACCAAATTCACCCTCATCATCCCCAAAACAAAACTTACCGGTACTTCCGGCCCGACAGGCATATTCCCATTCAGCTTCGGTAGGAAGACGGTAGGTCACACCCTCTCTTTGCGTTTTCCATGCACAATACGCCTTGGCATCATGATAACGTACACGCCGTACGGGTACATCCACCCCAAGATGTTCATGTCTCTCTTCAGGCACTTCTGCTCCTGTAGCCTGTGCAAAGAGCATATACTCTTCCACCGTCACCGGTCGCTTGGCCATAGCGATATCATAGTTGATATGTACTTCATGCAGAGGTTTTTCTCTCTCTTTGGCCAGTGGATCATCAGAACCCATAAGAAAAGAGCCTCGGGGAAGCTGTACAAAATTCTCATCAAAGTATGATTGCAACATGTTACTTTAACTCTCCCCAGCTGTCGCCTACACTGACCGAACACTCCAGTGGCACATTCAGCTCCAGTACATTCTCCATCGTATGCACAAAACGTTTGGAGATCTCTTCAACCTCCTCTTCTTTCACCTCAAAGATAAGTTCATCATGTATCTGCAGAAGCATAAAGGCATCCAGGTTCTCTTCTCGTATCATTGTGTCTATCTGGTTCATAGAGAGTTTGATAAGGTCAGCGGCACTTCCCTGGAAAACAGTGTTCACCGACTCACGCATGTAGGCTGCTTTTTGCATACCGTTGGCATTTTCATAGTCAAAGATACGTCTTCTTTTCAGTATGGTTTCCACATAACCGTCTATCTTGACCCGTTCCTGTATCCCTTCAAGAAAACTTTTCACTGTAGGGAAAGATGCAAAATAGTTCTTAATGATCTCTTTGGCTTCTGCTTGCGCTATGCCCACATCCTCAGAGAGTTTTTTGGGTCCCATACCATAAAGAAGCCCGAAGTTCACCGATTTTGCCAGGTTACGTTTCTCTTTCGCTTCCTCTTCTCCAAAGAGTTTAATGGCAGTTGCAAGGTGAATATCTGCTCCCTGGTTGAAGGCATCCATCAAAGCGGCATCTTGTGAAAAGTGTGCAAGTAGCCGAAGTTCTATCTGGGAGTAGTCTATACTGACCAGTTTATACCCCTCTTTGGCCACAAAAGCTTCCCTTACCGAGCGTCCGAGTGCTGAACGTACCGGGATGTTCTGCAAGTTGGGATCACGTGAACTTAAACGTCCTGTCGCTGTACCCGTTTGACCAAAAGAGGTATAGATGCGGCTGTTCTCATCTGCGTTTGCAAGTTTCAATAAAGGGTCCACATAGGTAGAGAGTATCTTCTGATGTTCACGGTATGCAAGAATTTTCTCTATGATCGGATGTTCGCCTACCAATGCACTTAATACTGCTTCATTGGTACTGTAACCTGTTTTGGTTTTCTTGCCGCCTTTGAGTCCCAATTGTTGAAAGAGTACATTTCCCAACTGTTGCGTAGATTTGATATTAAACTCAGAACCGCTGAGTTCATAGATCTCAGCAGTGAGGGTCGACAACGTTTCACTCAGGTTTTTCTGTAGTGCTTCGAGTTTGCCAGGATCGATTTTAATCCCCAGGTTTTCCATACCTATCAGTACGTTGATAAACGGATACTCGACATTTTTCGCCTCTTTGAGAAGATGCGTCAGTGAAGAGAGTTCCATTTTCTTTTTGATAGCCCCATAGAGCAGATAGGTCATCCATGCATCTTCTGCCGCGTAAAACGTAGCATCGCCGATATTTACAGCTGAGAAATCCTCTCCCTTCTTCACCATCTCTTTAAAAGGCTTCATTTCATACTTGAAAAAGGTCTTGGCCAGTGTATCAAGCCCTACTTTGGTTCCGGGGTTTGAAAGCCATGCCATGATCATCGTATCTGCATAGGGAATGATCGGTTCCATATTAAACTGGTTATAAAGCAATGAAAGATCAAACTTTAGATTTTGCCCCACAATATTATAGGTGAAAAGTTTTTTGAGTGCGGCAACAGCATCATCCAGACTTACCTGCTCTTCGACACCGAGATAGTTATGGCCTACGGGCACATAGTAGGCTTTACCTGACTCCAAACAGAAACTGAACCCTACCATTTTGGCTACTTTTGTGTCCAAACCTGTTGTCTCTGTATCAAAAGCAACGATAGCATCTTTTTCGATACTCTCGATCACACTGTTTAACTTCTCTTTACTGTCCAGTGTAATGGCTTCAAAACTGAGTCCTTGGGTTTGCGGTTTTTCCACTGCAGGGCAGTCAGCCTCTTCCAAGCCTACTTTTGCTTTTTTGATGGCTTGTTTCATCTCATATTTCTCAAACTCTTCAAGCAGACAGGAGAGATAGTTCTTGTCTTCAAAGACAAAACTTTCCACATCCAGATCTTTAAAGACATCTGATCGCATTGTCACCAGTTCACGGGACAAGAAAGCATTCTCTTTACTTTCCAAAAGAAGTTTCTGTATACGCGGTGTTCCGCAGTTCTCTATGTCATCATAGATCGCCTCAAGTGTATGATACTCATTGATCAATTTTGCTGCACCTACTTTTCCTATACCTTTTACACCGGGAATGTTGTCCGAACTGTCTCCCAGTATGGCTTGGAAGTTGATGAAGTCTTTAGGACGTACCCCAAACTTATCCACACATGCCTGTTCATCCACTTCCTGTTTCTTTACAGAGTCATACATGACCACTACGCCGTCATCGATCATTTGGTAGAGATCTTTATCGTGAGACACGATACGTACTTTCAGCCCCTGTTCTCGGGCAAATTTTGTAACTGTCGTGATCACATCATCCGCTTCAAACCCTTCACAAGAGAGGTTGGCAAAGCCCATTTGTTCTATCCACTCTATGGCAACAGGAAGCTGTTTAATCAAATCTTCAGGAGGTGCTTCACGGTGGGCTTTGTACTCCGGATAGAGGTCATTACGGAATGTTCTCCCTTTTGCATCCAGTGCAAACACCAGGTAATCCGTACTGTGATCACGGTGCAAAGTATCCACTAGGTTAGCAAAACCGGTCAAGAGTCCTGTGGGAAAACCTTCCGAGTTACGCAAAGGAGGGAGCGCGAAATAGGAACGAAAGAAAAATCCGAATGTGTCTATAATTGTGATCGTTTTCATACTGTTTTTCCTTCTAATTCTTTAGCCAAATACTCACCAGTATATGACCCTGATTCTTTATACTCTTTTGCCAGCTTCTCAGGTGAGCCTGTTGCGATGACCAGTCCGCCTTTATTTCCACCTTCAGGTCCCATGTCTACGATATAATCTGCATTTTTGATCATATCCAGGTTGTGTTCGATGACAACGACCGAATTACCCAGTTCAACGAGATGGTGCAGTACACCTGTCAGTCTGTCCACATCGGCAAAATGAAGCCCTGTTGTAGGTTCATCCAACACATAGAGGGTTTGCCCCGTATCTTTACGGCTCAACTCTTTACTCAGCTTGATACGCTGTGCCTCTCCTCCTGACAGTGTGGTAGCATTTTGTCCCAGGGTAATGTAATCAAGTCCTACATCTGTCAATGTCTTCAGCTTGACCGCAATAGCCGGGATCGCCTTGAAGAACTCCAGTGCCTCACCCACACTCATACCGAGGACATCCGAGATGGACTTCCCTTTATAGAGTACTTCACGTGTCTGTGCATTGTAGCGTGTCCCGTCACAGGCGTCACAAGAGACCAGAACATCCGGTAAAAAGTGCATCTCTATCTTGATCTGACCGTCTCCCTGGCACTTCTCACAACGCCCGCCTTTGACATTGAACGAAAAACGTCCTATCTTGTACCCTCTAAGTTCTGCCTCTTTGGTCTGTGCAAAAAGTTTACGTATCTCATCCATGATACCTGTATAGGTTGCGGGGTTGGAACGCGGTGTTCTTCCTATCGGGCTTTGATCTAGATAGATCACTTTATCCAGTTTTTCCAGTCCTGTGATCTCTACGCCGTCTACCTTATTGACCTTTTTGGCATGGTTGAGTATCTCTCTTGCCACAGGCAGCAACGTCTGAAGGATCAAGGAACTCTTACCGCTACCACTGACACCCGTGATACATACGAAATTCTCCAAAGGGATCTTCGCATCAAGTTTTTCGATATTGTTAATGGTAACATTTTTGATCTCTATCCACTCATTTTGAGGTTTATCGTGCGAATAAGAGATATCTTTCTTCCCATACATATAGTCTGCTGTCAGGGTCTTGGCTTTGGCCAATTTCTTTGCATCGCCGGCAAATACCACTTCACCCCCATATGCACCTGCTCCAGGTCCGATATCTATAATATAATCTGCCGCATGAATGGTCTCTTTATCATGTTCCACTACGATCACGGAATTCCCTTTGTCTCGCAAAGAGTTCAGTGTACGTATGAGCTTCATCGTATCACGCTCATGCAGTCCTATACTCGGTTCATCCAGTACATACATGACTCCCGTAAGTCCAGAACCTATCTGGGAAGCGATACGTATACGTTGTGCTTCTCCACCTGAGATACTTCTTGCATCACGGCTCAGAGTAATGTAGCCTAACCCCACATCATGCAAGAAATAGAGTCTTTCATACAACTCTTTGAGTATGGACTCTGCTATCATCTTCTGCTGCTCATTCAGATGAGAAAAACTCTTTTCATCTGCGAAATAGGCATAGGATTTCTCAATAGGCATATCGATGACATCTGCGATATTTTTCCCTTCTATCTTCACTGCTAAAGAGCGTGGTCTCAGTCTATGCCCGTTACACTTGTCACACACCTTTTCAGTCATATATTCAGAGAGGTCTTTTTCTTCTTTGAACATGTCATGTGCGAACTTCACCACTCCAGGCCACTCACGTTTGAGCTTATGGCGCTTCCATACGAAATCTATCGTACTCCCATTTCCGTAAAGTATGGCTTTTTGCTGGTGTGGTTCCAGTTCACCATAAGGGATTTGTATGTCTATCTCATTTTGTTCACAGAAGGCATTGAGGAATTTGGTGTAATAGCTCTTGTTAAAACCATACATGATCTTTACTGCACCTTTGTCAATGCCAAGCTCAGGGTCTATCACCTTCTTGAGATCGATCGCATAACGGATCCCGAGACCATCACAGGCCGGACAGGCACCCTTGGGCGAGTTAAAAGAGAAACTCACCGGTTCCAAAGGTTCGAAACTCAGTTTACAGTCAAAGCAGGCCAAGTGTTCAGAGTAGTGGATATGCTGTCTATCTAGTTCTAACTCTTCATAGTTGAGTACTTCGATCTCCATCTCTCCGTAACTCTCTTTGAGTGCTTTTTCCACATCCTGCCCTATACGGTCACGACTCTCTTCTTTGACAACCACCCTGTCAATCACCACTTTAATAGTGTGTTTTTTGGTTTTGGAAAGTTCAATCTCATCATCCAAACGTACCATGACACCATCGATCATCGCACGTACGTATCCTTTGTGGCGCAGTGACTCCAGCATGTCTGCAAAGGTACCTTTTTTCTCTTTGACCAGTGGAGCCATGATCACAAGTTTCGCCCCGTCAGGCAGTTTCAAAACCTCTTCAATGATGTCTGAAGCGGACATCGAAGAGATAGGCTTCCCACATTCATGACAATGCTGCTCTCCCACACGGGAAAAAAGCAATCTAAGGTAATCATAGATCTCCGTGATCGTTCCGACCGTAGAACGAGGGTTTTTAGATGTGGTCTTCTGGTCTATAGCGATCGCAGGTGTCAACCCCTCTATCTTATCGACATCAGGTTTCCCTACACGTCCCAAAAACTGTCGTGCATACGAAGAGAGTGACTCGATATAACGTCTTTGACCTTCCGCATACAAGGTGGAAAAGGCCAAGGTAGACTTACCACTTCCTGAAATCCCGGTAACTACTACCAGTTGGTTTTTAGGGATGCTCAGATTTATATTTTTTAAATTATTCTCTTTTGCACCGTAAACGTGTATCATATCTTTCTTCATAATTATCCCTGTTTGACTTCACCTAATAGATGGCTATTAAAAAAGTTATTTTACAACAAAGTATCATTGATACCCATAAAGTCAATAGAGAATATCATATCTTTATTACTTGAGCAGGAACAGAAAAGACAAATTTGTAATATTCATCTTCATAAACAGATTCTATTTCACCTTTCAATCGTTTTATTAACTTTATACTTAATTGCAATCCATGTCTCTCTTTTTCATTTCCTGTTAACTTTATTTGCTTTAACACAGACTTGAGCAAACTGTTTTTTTGGTACACAGAAGTGCCAATCTCAATGGTCAGAAATTTATTCTTATAGGCAAAATGTATATTGACGGGTTTGCTATGTTCAGCAAACTGATTGAGGTCCATTAGAAGATGTAGAAGTATAGTCTGTATTTTAGGTGCATCAAATACTAAAGATGCAGGAACTTCATTCTCTACTACAACATTAAAATCCATCATCTCAGGGAAAATGTTATTTTTATACTTTTCGATACGCTTTATAAAATCTTGAATAAGACATTTTTCATTATGGACCTTAAGATTTCCATTAAAATAATACCCCTCTATCATGTCGGGTACCAATTTGGTTTTTCTTAATGTTTCTTCCAAATAGTCCATTCCCTTTTTGGATGAAATTGAAAAAACCAATAGCTCAAACAACATATATGAATATTCATTTTTTTCAAAAAGGTGATACACTTCGTCAAGTATCAATTCGATATTTTGATCAAGTTTTCCTAATCTCTTATTCTCTATCAAAGATCTCTTTAATTTTTCCTCTTTGATGTTTTGAACATTATTATTCTTATTTGCTTCCTTAAGAGCATGCTTAACATGTTCATGATCTTCTTTAAGTATCTCGAGTTGTGTGGTTAACTCGTTTATCTGTGACTGATAGGCTTCTATTTCAGAAGAAAGTTCTAATGCAGATGTTTCTATTTGCTTACAGTTTTCTTTTGATTTCTTTAGCTCACTTTGAGATTTGTCTATTTGGATTTTGTATACAGCTTCATTTTTTCTATAGGACTCCAGTTCTTCCAAAGTCTCATCAAGTTTCTTTTGCAGTGCTGTAAATTCATCGCTCACTTTACTTGGTAGATCTTTCGCCTTTGGAGTTGCAGCAGGCTTGGTATCAGTGACAACTTTATTCTCTGTAGTATCATCTGTAAGTACTATGATCTCTTCTTTTTCCATCTTTTCACACACTATCAATTTAATCAATATCGGCATAAATGATTTCAGTATAGATTCATCTTTTCTGGTAAAAATCTTTTTTTGCTTTAAGCCTCTCCATATACGTAATACCCCTATGACCTGCTGACCCTTTATAATTGGGAAGATCATTAAAGCTTTCACTTTTAACTCGAGGGGATTATCTATTTCAGGGGTATAGTATTTATCACTGGTACTATGATTTGAAATAACAGAAGACTTATCAGTGATAGCTTGTTTTGTTAAACTTGGAAGTAAAGAAACAGCTTCTTGATTGCCATTTTCAATTAACTGCAACGTTTCATTCTTATCATCATATGCCCAAAGTTTGACAACCTCGGCATTGAAAAGTGCTTCAAATTGGTTTTCTATCTTTTCTATCTCATTTAGATCTTTTGACTCAACATATTTATTTAAAGTATTAGCCATCGTTTTCAAGTTCGATTTTACATCACCTTGCATTCTATTCCTTATACGCTTTATTCTAGTTCTCTTGAGGCAGTGTTGTTCTTATCTGTTTTGGCATATAGTATTTAAACTGTTTAGGTTGTATGAAAAAATCTATTTCACCGCACTTTTCAGTAATATCATTCCAAGAGTCTATGTTTAGGTTAATTGCTAACACTCCTAAGGTAGGAAGTTTAGAGAAGTTTGTCTCGATCAAAAAATTTGCGAATTCAGTCAACTCCGGGTTATGACCCACTAAAAATATAGTCTCATAACTGTCATCTTGAAGTGTCAATATATTCATAAGTGTTTCAGGACGAGCACTGTAAAGCTCCTCCATATAATGGATCCTGCCTTCATAACCAATCTTTTTGCCTAACTGATCAGCCGTAGTCTGTGCTCTCAGTGCCAAACTTGACAAAATAAGATCCGGCTTTAACTTCTGAAGAGACATATATGAACTGATCGTATTAAGATCTTTATGACCTCTTTTTTTCAAGCCTCTCTCAAAGTCACTAAGCGATCCATCACTCCAGTCTGATTTTGCATGCCGTATAAGATATAATGTTTTGATACTCCACTCCTCTGCTATTTTAATAGTAAACCAAACCTAAACCTGTTTAGACTTGATTTAGTATTAGGAAGCTATAGACCACGAATGAGCTTACAGCTCATTCATAGCTTTAGACATATTTTGTACAGTCTTCTCCATAATCATCTTTCCTAGGGCAACATTCCCGTCATCTCTGAAAATAGCAAATGTTGTAAGCTTTGAAAAATTGTCTCCGCCTGCATCACCGGAACTATTGATAAGGAATACATGCCCGTCCTCTGTTCTAGACTCTACCAAAGAAGCATCAGCAAAACCTACGTCCAAAGAAGATTCAGAAATCATTCTGAATGCATCGTTAAAGATACTTGCCGAATAGGCGATATCCACACTTGTATTTTCTTCATCCATATAAAGTGTTTCACCAGAAAAGTTCAATACTGCAGATCCTAAATATCCGTTTACAGAGCGTAGCTTTTTCATTGATTGGTCAAATTCGATCATTTTCTATCCTTCTATTAACTGTTTTGAATTTTTTGCATTGTTTCATTAAATGTATCCAAGCTTCCACCCTGCTCTTTTAAAAAAGATTCCAAGAGTGCCAAAGATGCATCAGTACCACCGTCTTTTTCTGCAGCAAGTAACTCTTTATATAAAGGTTCTATCAGCGATCTTGCAGATGCAGACATTCCTCTTCTGGTTGAAACATAATTTCTAAATGACTTATCTGGGTTTGTAGCGACTTTTACATGTGCAAATACCCAATAAAAACCACCATCTTTAGAGAGGTTTTTCACAAAAGCTTTGACATCATTCCCGGCTTTGAGACTATCCCATAAATATTTGAAAATGATCTTTGGCATTTCTGGATGACGCACAATTGAATGCGGTTGGTCTAAAAGTTCTGCTTGTGTATAGCCGGCTAATTTAAAAAAGATCGGGTTTGCATAGGTGATATTACCTTCTGCATCTCCTTTTGAAACAACGATATCAACACTTTTCACTTCGTGTTCTAGATCTATTGGTGTAATTCCCATATAAGATAACTCCCTGTAAAAACATAATTTTGACCATAATGGCACCTTTGGTTTGAAAACAATATATATCAGAATGAAAAAGAATAGTAAGAATCTCTATGGTAACCTGGCGATCTCAAGAAATAAAGACCCATGGCTTTCTGCCCCTGCCTCACGATAGGTTTAGCTTTTTCAATGAAGGTATATAGGGCGCGAAGTATATATCCAGCAATCTTTTCAAACACTTAAAAATGACGACATTTTGGAAAAATTGAGTGAATTTAATGTAAGTCATGATATTTAGAATAAGTGATCATAAACATAAATTATAATGATGATATAACATATGATTTAAAGCGTCTTTAAAGTATCAATCTTGAGAAGAAATTATATGAAAAATAACGATAAAATGGACTCTTTAAGTCGTCTGTTGGTGTAACTGACTTGACTCAGAACCACATTTTTTTGATCAAAATGATCAAAGCGAACATATAAAGTGCTAAAAGTGCCATCTTATGATGTTTGGAAGTGACATGGTCTTTGAGCCAGATACCCAGTGCCACACCTACCAGTGAAGCTACAGCAACTATCAAACCATTGTTAAAATCTATCGTCCCGGTACTCAGTCGGCTTATCATTCCAGCTACTGAAGAGAAGACTACAAAGAACAACCCTGCACTCACCGCTTTTTTTATAGGGTAATGCAATACTCCCACCAAAAGAGGAGTGAGTATAATAGAACCGCCGATACCAAGTGTAATAGAGAATATTCCGATCCCAAGACCGATACTAAAAAGCAAGGCTTTATTTAAGGTTTTGGTCTTTTCATTATCCTCATGATGTTGAGAGAAAAAAAGTCGAAACAGAGCAAATATCAATAGCCCAAGAAAGAGAAACTGTAGGATGATATCTGAGATATAGTGCGTGACATATCCACCGATATATCCACCGATAAAGCCTCCGAAACCGACAAAGATCCCTTCGCCGATAACAAGAGACCCTTTTTTAAAATTAAGAAATGAACCGTAAATAGAGCTAAAGACCATTTGAATGATGGAAATACCGATGGCATCTTTCGTATCAAAACCAAGTACCAAAAGTATAGGTACAAGGATCATACCGCCACCGATACCAAAAAAGCCTGACATCGTACCGATAAAGATACCAACAAGTATAAGTTCTGTTATCATTTCCACCGCTCCAAAAATTAAGTTGGAAGTATAACATCTTTCTTCATGTTTACACTAAACTGGCTATACTCAGAGTACAGTAACGATCACCACAGATGCTTGATGTTTTATCAAACTTCATCTAAAAGAGGCTGAGAAAAAAATGCCTCTATCACTGCTCTCATCTCATCTGGGTCTTCTATGCGATTCACATCATTTCTAAATGCAGAAGCACCTTGATACCCTGCTTTAGAGTAGGAGTGAAGATTTTTTCTGAAAATGATCGCTCCATACTTGTCATAATGTTTTAGCATCTGGTCAAAATGTTCTAAAACAACTTCTTTGATGAGTTCGGAAGTGGGTGCTTCCATGCCCTCTTTGATCTGTTTGAATATCCATGGTTTGCCTACTGCTGCACGCCCTATCATGATACCGTCTGCACCTGTATGTTCCAGTACCCATTTCGCTTTGGCAGGAGAGTCTATATCGCCGTTGGCAATGACCGGTATGGATACGGTCTGTTTTACCTCTGCGATCGCATCATAATCTACAGCAGCTTTATATCTCCCTGCTCTTGTTCTTCCGTGTACAGCGATGTAATCTGCTCCGGACCCTTCGCATATGCGAGCTATCTCTTCATGGTTTTTTTCGTTAAAGCCCAAACGGAATTTTACTGAAGTGTATTCTTTGTTGGAGTATTTTTTAATCGTCTCTATCACCCTACCCATTTGAGGCAGATCTGTAAGTAGTGATGACCCCTGAAGATTATTCACTACTTTTGGTGCGGGACAGCCGCAATTGAGATCTATCGCCGTAATACCATCTATTTCATTGATGATCTCCACTGCACGCTTAATGACATCCAGATCAGAACCCGCTATCTGGATAGCATAGGGGTCTTCTATAGGACTTTTCTCCAGCATACGATGGGTTTTCTTGGAGTTGTGGACCAGTGCATTGGAACTTATCATCTCTGAAACGGTCAAGTCGACACCAAATTTCTTCACTACAGAACGAAAAGGAAGATCGGTAAAGCCCGCAAGAGGGGCTAAGACGTAAAGGGGTTTAGTAAAGTCTAGTTTCATTACAAATGGTTTGTATATCGATAATATCTTCTAAAGTATATTTCGTATGCTCTTGTTTCAATTCCCAAAGTGCTCTGAACTTTATAAATTCATGGTCTTCTTGTTCACTCAAATAGTTTGCAACCTGATCCAATAGTTCATATTCGAACAGAAGATAAAGATAGGCATTTTGTGCCTTAGGGTTTTCAAGCTGGTAACTTCTGAAAAGTGCCAGGTTCTCATCCGGATTGAAATATTTCTTCGTCACTGCAGCGATTTGAATAAAGTCTTGGCACCCCATATCAAGTACCTCTACAAACTCTGAAAGTATTTCAGGTGTAAGTTCAAGTTTGTTCTCTTCAGTCACTCTCTCAAGCATGGTAAAAAAGCTTTTTGTATCAAAAACCTTTACATATTTTCGGGCTTTTGCAAAGTTCTCTTTACGGGCAAAAAGATCAAGTGCTTCAGACTTTACGACCTCAGGGTATTGGGATGCAGCCTTGAGTACATCTTCAATGAATTTATCATCGGATTGCAGACGGTTCAGATAGTTCTGTGTCAAAATCGGGTTATTCGCATGAAAGACTTTACTCATCTTTTCTTCTTTAAAGTCAACATACTCACCATTTTTTATTTTCTGTATGATATTGACAACACGTGTAAGTCTTGGTGTCAACCCCTCTATATTGTCAGTAATATCGAAAGATGCTTTCCCTAAAAGTGATGCAGAGCTTCTCACGACATCCAACCCGTACTTTTGTTCTTTTGGCTCATTGATCAGTGACCAGTACAGTGCGTCTTCTAAAGTACTGGCATCTTTTTGCCATTTTTTAAGTATAAAATAATTTTTTAAACCATAAATAAACATATGCAGCAGGGTAAAGATAAATAAAAGCAGCATAGGCAGCACTATCCATACTGATACAGGGAAATTAAAATTAATTCCCATCAACTCTATCACGTAATGGTCCGGGTTTATCGTATAGGTAAACGCAGCAACCAGTGCCATAAGCGCAAAAGTAACAAAAATATACAGAGCAAGTCTCATTTTATCCCCTTATTGTATAAGCGACGCAAATAGAGTGACTATATATCCACGTAAAGGCTCTATTCCCTTTATTAGAGCGTTCACCTAAGCTGTTGCTTTAAAATAGAAAATCTATTTGGTCTCTTTTTCAGTGATCTCACGACATGTGATACAAAAACGTGCAAAGTTCTTTACTTCTAGACGTTTTCTGCCTATAGGCTCTTCACACATTTCACATATACCGAAAACTCCTCCTTTTATTTTATCTAAAGCAAGTTCAATTTCGTTTAATTCTTTACGCTGTTGCACTAAAATTGCACTATCTATCACCGCTTCTGCAGAAGCTGCTGCAAAATCACCTTCATCATTCAACTCAAGTTCTCTCATTCCCTCTAACTCAAGGCTGGTACCTCTAAGATTTTTTTCTATCTGTACTCTTCTGTCGAGTAATTTGTTTTGAAATTCATTTAACTCTGTTTCCGTTAACATCAATGTTTTCCTATTTATGATATGGGTGATTATGATTAATGGTCAAACCTCTAAAGATCTGTTCCATCAACACAACTTTCACAAGTTTATGTGAAAGCGTAATTTTACCAAATGATATAGCATTATTACATTTAGTTAAAAAACTCCTCTCAAAGCCGTATGCACCGCCAATAAAGAGATTTACCTGAACGCTATCCTTAAGCAAATTTGCGAATTCATGGCTGTCTACTTCTTTAGAAGAAGGATCTAACGCTATATTTATACCAGAATCCAAATACTTTTCTAATGCTTTGGTGTATGATTTTTGAGCAGCTTCAGGTGAAATGTCCTGTGCTTTGGCAATTTCTTTGTCAAAAACTTCGATGATCTCTACTTTTGCAAAAGGTTTTGCTATCTTTTTATAATGATCTATCAAGCCGGCATATAAATTGTCTTTCCCTTTTTTATCGATAATGATTACATTGATCTTCATACGAATACTCTTTCATTCTAGATATGTTTTTCATAATAATTTTGGTATTGTACACTATAGATATAAAAGGAAAATAATGGACAGTATATTATTTGTATGCTTGGGGAACATCTGCCGTAGCCCTCTGGCTCATGGTGTGGCAGAGCATATCGTCAACACTGAAAAACTTGGACTTTTCATCGATTCAGCCGGGACAAGCGACTGGCATAAGGGGGAATCACCCTGTCAACACTCTATCGAGATCGCAGACCAGTACCATGTAGACATCTCCCAACAACGCTCTCGTCCTGTTTCAAAAGAGGATATCTCACTGTTTAAATATGTTGTTGCCATGGACCGGCAAAATAAAGCCGACCTGGAAGCCTTTGGATTTGAACAGGTCTATCTTATAGGTGATTTTGGAAACTATCAGGGGGAAGATGTTCCTGACCCTTACTTTTTTGATGGCTTTGAAGGATTTGACAAAGTCTATACGATGATCTCACTCTGTGTAGAAGATTTTATGCAAAGGGTAAAGAATGGAAGCCTCTGATTACTGCATCATTACGACTACTACCGATTCAAAAGAGAATGCCGATCTCATCACTCAAATACTCTTGGCAAAGAAACTGGCTGCCTGTATCCAATCCACAACCATACAGAGTGCGTATCATTGGGAAGAAAAGATTATACACTCTGAAGAGATACGCCTTGAGATGAAGACCAAAAGGTCTCTCTTTGAAACGGTTCAAAGAGAAATCGAGCAGCTGCATACCTATGATGTACCTGAGATTATCATGGTACCCATGGCCGGTGCGAACCAAGACTACCTTCAATGGATCAAAGAGGAAACCGCCAACACTTAATCTCTTTGATAATAAGAGATCATCGAAGCTTTTTGGATCGTATGTTTGTTGATCATAAAGCCTACCACTGCACTTTTACTCTCTGCATTAAGAGGCAAACTCTCGACATCCAGTGCATGTACTGTAAAGATATAACGGTGTGCTTTGTCTCCTTGTGGAGGACAGGCACCGCCAAACCCTGCATGGCCGTAATCTGTCGTTGTTTCCAATGCACCTTTTGGCAGTGTTTTTTTCGCTGAAGCATCTGCAACGATCTTATGTGTATCTGCTGGAATGTTCACGATCAGCCAGTGCCACCATCCGCTGCCCGTAGGTGCATCAGGATCATACACAGTGACAGCAAAACTTTTTGTACCTTTTGGTGCATGACTCCAGTGCAGTTCCGGGGAGATATTTTGTCCATTACACCCGAAACCATCAAACTCCTGGGCTTTCACCAGCTGTCCTTTGAGCGTCTCACTTTCCAATGTAAAACTCTCGGCCTGTAAAAATGAGCCTACTATCATCACTATCCATAGATATCGCATCTTTTCTCCTTGTTTTTTACATATCATAGGGTAATTTAGATTAGAATAGTATTTATATCTTTCAAGAGAAATCCTGCTACCATATGAACTATAAAACAATCTATCACTCACAATATGTATAGAAAAGGATACACAATGCAAAATGATTTTAGCAAAGCAATGGATTTCAGGCACGCCTGTAAAGTATTTGACGAAAAGAAAAAGATCAGTGATGAAGAGATGCGCTATATTTTAGAAGCAGGAAGAAGATCACCCTCTTCATTCGGTATGGAAGCATGGAAATTTCTTGTCATCACGAATGAAGACTTGAAAGCTAAACTGAGACCTTTCTGCTGGAACCAGGTACAGATCACCTCCTGTTCACACCTGGTCATTGTACTTGCGGGCATAGAGAATGCCAAGGTTGAGAGCGGTATGCCTAAAAAGAGATTTATGAGACGTGAAATGCCTCAGGAACAGTTGGATTTCTATATGGATATCTATGCCAAACACTTGGAAAAAACACTGAGCACTGATGAGAACATCTATGCATGGACATCCAAACAAAGCTACATTGCATTAGGAAATATGATGACTGCTGCTGCTTTTGTAGGTATAGACTCCTGTCCTATAGAAGGGTTTGAAAAAGAGAATGTCGAAGAGGTGTTAGGTCTTGATACAAGTAAGTACCAGGTCGCTGTTATCGTACCATTTGGCTACAGGCTCAATGCACAATCCTCTCAGCTAAGACTTCCTTTTGATGAAGTCGTCGAATTTATAAAGTAAGTAGACATACTGCTTTGCCACTCTCTTCAGAGTGGTACCCTATCAAAGATACAAGCAGTTCGCTATAGTTCTACATCGTCTCTACATCTTTGATGTCGATACCCGACAGTTGTTCCATCTTTTTTTCCACCAGGTCTAAAAAGGTATCTCTGTTTTGTTCATCCATATTGGTATGAAGCATCTCCAATATATATTTAATACCGTTTGCATTGATCTTTTTAACACTGGCCAAATAGTGTGTAAAAGCGATCAGTTTGACATCATCAATAGAATAGAGCTTTTTATTCTCCTCTTTAGGAGGAAGCAAACCTTTCTCTTCGTACATTTTCAGTGTTCTAATTTTTGTGGTCAAGAGTTCTGCGATACTGCTCAATGGCAATATATCTTTTTTATTGTCTACTAATGCCAATGTTTCCCCTTTTCTTCTTTATAATATTTTACACTATTTAGAATTAAACAGCATGCTTGATATCATATATTATGACACATTATTTAAGTCATGAGTAATTTAAATATGTTAAAATGATACCAATTTTATGTAAATATTTAACCTATTATTTGTCAAATATTTACATATATTATGATGAATAATCAAAAGTATAGTTTATTGATATAAAAAACTCAAAGGTGCAATGTATGCTTTGATACCACGAATAAAACGGGGAAGCATTTTGATATATTAACTTTGTATACTACAGTTAAAAATGATTCGAAAAAAGGGAGGGCAACGACTTGACTATACCAACAAATATAGCACAGGATGTGAAAGCAGTAGCCTATGAGTGGCAAAAGAAAATACAGGTTTCACGTAAGGGTCAGGAGCAGGATTTTCACGAGATGATGTTAAAAATGTTGAAAAACCCGGTCAACAAAATTTTTCTTATCGAACTACTGGACCAAAGCTTTCGCTCCAGCAACCCCGACAGGGTTGCAGATCAATTGGAGTACATCTTTGAGAAATACAAAAGCACAGACTTTTTTTCCCAGTTTGAACAGATATTGATCTGGCTCTTTCGTGATGTCGGGATCTATCTTACTTCCATCTCCATTCCCCTTTTTGTCAAATACCTCAGAAACGATATCAGTGCCATTGTCATCCAGGGAGAAGACCCTGTGCTTTCAAAGCATATGCACAAAAGAAAAAAAGAGGGTACCAGAGTCAACATCAATGTGATCGGAGAGATCGTTTTAAGCAAGGAAGAAGCGGAGAAAAGAGTGGAGAAATATATCCAACTCTTGCAAAATCCTGATGTGGATTATCTTTCCATCAAAATATCTAATCTCTTTTCTCAGATCATCCCCCATGCCCATGAGAACAATATTCGTCACATATCCGAGCAGTTACAAAAAGTCTATAGTGCAGCCATGGAAAACAGGTACCAGGATAAAGACGGCAAGGAACACTATAAGTTTGTCAATCTTGATATGGAAGAGTATAGAGATATTGAGATGACCATCGATTCATTTAAAACGGTTTTAGAGATGGATGCCTATAAGAACCTTCATGCCGGGATCGTGATCCAAACCTATATGCCTGATGCTATGATGCATATAAAAGATCTGTACGCTTGGGCTAAAAAAAGAGTCCAGAGCGGTGGTGCACCTATCAAGATCCGTATCGTTAAAGGAGCGAACCAAGAGATGGAGATGACCGAAGCATCTCTCAGAGGCTGGCCGAATGTCACTTACGCCTCAAAAGCAGAAACCGATGCAAACTATAAAATAGCGATGAACTTTTTACTTGACCCGGACGTGGCACCTTATGTACATACCGGTGTCGCATCGCATAATCTTTTTGACCATGCACTGGCCATGCTTTTGGCAAAAGAGAGAAAAGTAGAAAAATATGTCACTGCAGAGATGCTTGAGGGGATGAGTGAAGCAGCCTATCATGTACTCAAAGACCAGGGCTTGAACGTGATCCTTTATGCTCCGACCGCAACCAAAGAGACCTTTACAAATGCCATAGCCTATCTGGTAAGAAGATTTGATGAGAACACAGCCGAACAGAACTTTTTACGGCACAGTTTCGGTCTTGAGGTCGATACGCCTGCATGGGAGATATTGGTCAAAAGTTACGATGATGCACTGGCACTCATGCCGACCGTGGATCAGGAGTCTTACAGAACACAAGATAGAAACAAAGAGATCATCAAAGAGACGATCGATCTGAAACGTTACCATTTTGAGAATGAACCGGATACAGACTTTGTTTTGGAGCCAAACAGAAAGTGGGCAGAAAAGATCCGTGACAAGTGGCAGAATATCGGTGAAGTGGGCGGATTTAACGCCTATCCGGTCGTAGGCGGAGAGATCGTTCAACGAGATCTGCATGTTGGTGTGATAGATAAGAGCCAGTACCATGAGAAAAAGCTGGCAGGACGCTATGCTGAAGCAACACCCGAGGATATGCAAAGAGCCATTACAACAGCAAAAGAGGACCCGGATGGCTGGAGAGAACTGACAGTAGAGCAAAGACAAACGATCCTGATGGATGTAGCGCATGAGCTAAGGGTAGCAAGAGCGGACCTTATAGGAGTGGCTGCTGCAGAAGTGGGTAAAGTCTTTACAGAAACAGATGTCGAGGTCAGTGAAGCGATAGACTTTGCAAACTTCTACCCTTACAGCGTGTCGAAGATATCGTCCCTTACAGGTGTTGAAGCCACGGGTAAAGGCGTGGGTCTGGTTATCAGCCCATGGAACTTTCCTATCGCTATTCCGGTGGGTGGGGTCGCCGCATCTCTTGCAGCGGGGAATACCGTTATATTAAAACCGGCAGAAGACTCTATCCTGTGCGGGTACCGTTTGTGTCAATGTTTTTGGGATGCAGGTATCAGTAAAAACACCCTGCAGTTCATCCCGGGTCGCGGTTCTGTTGTAGGGGAGCATATGATCCCTAGCAGAGATATCGATTTTACCATTTTTACAGGGGGTGAAAAGACGGCTTATAACATCATCAAGTCCCGTCCGGATATCGCACTGAGTGCTGAGACCGGCGGTAAAGATGCGACGATCGTCACCGCATTGGCTGATCGGGACCAAACGATCAAAAATGTGGTCGTATCGGCCTTTCATAACTCAGGACAAAAGTGTTCAGCCACCTCTCTGCTGGTACTTGAAAAAGAGCTATTTGAAGATGTAGCATTCAAACAGACGATCAAAGAAGCCGTCGAATCACTTCAAACGGGCTCTGTTTGGGATTTTTCCAACCGGATCGGAACCTTATCCAATCTTCCCTCAGGTGAACTCAAAGAAGCACTCACCTATCTTGATGAAGGCGAAGAGTGGCTTGTCAGACCGGATTACGCTGACCAGGGCAATCCCTATATGCTTACACCGTCAGTCCGATGGGGAACCAAGAGAAATGATTTTTGTCATATGAATGAGCTTTTCGGCCCTGTTCTGAGCGTCATGTGCGCAGAAGACCTGGACGATGCCATCGATATCGTTAACGTAACAGGCTACGGTTTGACCTCCGGTATAGAATCTTTGGATAAAAGGGAACAGGATTACTGGAAAGAACGTATCATTGCAGGAAACCTCTATATAAACCGTGTCACTACAGGTGCGATCGTCACACGCCAGCCTTTTGGCGGTATGAGAAAATCTGCCATAGGAAGCGGTAAAAAAGCAGGCGGTTTCAACTATGTCAGTCAATTTATGAATCTGACATATCAAGAGACCAACCTTTACGAATCATGTTCAAGCCGGTTTTTGGATCAAATGAGAGTACTTCTCACAAGAGATACAGTTTTCAATGATGAATGTGAAGCGGCACTGAGACATATGTGCCACTTTACACACTGGTACGAGGTTGAATTCTTAAAAGAGCATGACTATGCACATATTCGGGGAGAGAGCAATATCATCCGTTATCTTCCAGTGAAGAGTGTACTTCTTAGACTGGAAGAGAAGGATGAACTTGATGAGATTCTGACAACGATCATGGCAATCAAAATGATAGGTGCGAAGCTTCATATCTCTATCCCGAAAAAATCCCGTAAAGCCGAACTGATCTGGCTTGAATCCAAACAGAACGCTTTCATCGGGCAGGAGGACACGTTTGCCAGAGATGATGAAGATGGATTGATCGAGAAGATACCAAATGTACAAAGAGTAAGGTTCCTGCATCCGGACAATGTAAGCGACAATATCTACAAAGCGATCGCTGATAAAGCGATCTATATAGCCAGTGAGAACTTTGTCTCGCATGGCAAACTTGAGCTCATGCACTACTTCATAGAGCAAAGTATCTCTAACTCTTACCACAGATACGGAAATCTTGGTATTCAAAGTATCAAATTCGAGGAGATTTAAATATGCAAATAGAGATAATCATATCATTTATAGGCTATATGCTGGTGATGCTGGCTATAGGGTTTTATTTTTATTTTAAAACCAATGATCTGAGTGACTATGTTTTAGGTGGACGCGGTCTCAACCCCAGTGTAACTGCTCTGAGTGCAGGTGCATCAGATATGAGCGGATGGCTGCTTCTTGGGCTTCCGGGTATGATGTACAGCGATGGTATCGTAGGCAGTTGGATCGCAGTGGGGCTTATTGCAGGTGCCTATCTCAATTGGCACTATGTGGCCAAGCCGCTTAGAGTATACACGCATCATCTCAACGATTCTATTACGATCCCTGATTATCTTGCAAACCGTTTTGAAGACAACGGACATATACTCAGGGTTGTCACTGCAGTTGTGATCTTGATCTTTTATACGCTTTATACATCATCTGGGCTTGTAGGGGGAGCGAAACTTTTTGAAGCAACCTTCAACATCACCTACTCAGATGCACTGCTTATAGGAAGTTTTGTTATTGTTTCCTATACTTTTCTGGGAGGATATAATGCAGTAAGCTGGACAGACTTTATTCAGGGTATTTTAATGATGCTTGCACTTGTGATCACACCGATTGTGGTGGTTTCTGAACTTGGCGGGATAACCAGTGCCGTCACAGCCATAGCATCTTTAGAGCCGTCACATCTAAACATGGTCAGCGGTGTCTCTCTTATCTCTGTAATATCACTGCTTGCATGGGGACTGGGCTATTTCGGACAGCCTCATATTCTTGTGAGATTTATGTCTATTAGAGATGAAAACGAGACACATAAGGCCAAAACCATTGGAATGAGCTGGATGATCCTATCCATTATTGGTTCTCTCAGCGTCGGTTTTTTCGGCTTTGCCTATGTGGCAGCAAACAGTATTGATCTAGCTGACAGTGAAAAGATCTTTATCTTACTCTCTCAGCTTGTTTTTAACCCTTGGATCGCAGGTTTTTTACTCGCTGCGATTCTTGCGGCCATTATGAGTACGATCGACTCTCAACTGCTTGTATCTTCTTCTGTACTGACCAGAGATGTCTACCATGCGATCCTGCATAAGGAGGCCAGTGACAAAGAGCTTGTCTGGATCGGGCGTGCCACCGTGATCCTGATCGCCGTTATCGCATGGTATTTATCCACAGATGAGAACTCCAGTGTCCTCAAACTTGTATCGTATGCCTGGGCAGGATTCGGTGCGGCATTCGGACCGCTTATCATCTTAAGTCTATACAGCCGTAACATCACGAAGTTCGGTGCGATAGCAGGTATGGTAGTAGGTGCTTTAACTGTCATCATTTGGAAAGAGTTGGAGGGTGGAGTATTTGAGATCTTTGAATTGCTTCCTGGATTTGTTTTTTCATGGATAGCGATTTTGCTCTTTAGTCGATATGGAGCAGCCAACCCGGATTCTATATCTGAGAAGTTTGATGAAGTGCAAAGCCGATTAAAATATACATAATACGCCATATGGATGGTGACAATAGATCTTTAAAAACATAAAAGTTTTACAAAATGGTCAATGTTTCAGTACAATAAGAGTAAAAACTATGATAATAAATGAAAAAAAGGAATAAAAAAGTGAAAAGGATAGTCATTAAAGTAGGAAGCAGTGTCTTGACAGAGACAACAAGTATCGCAAAAGAGAGGATGCTGAACCTGGCCTCTTTAATTGCCGAAGCCAGAAAACAATATGAGGTGATTCTTGTAACGTCTGGGGCAGTCGCTGCAGGATATACAGCTGTTAAATTGAACAGAAATGTGCCTACCAGTAAAAAAGTGTTGGCTTCTGTCGGACAACCGATCCTTATGAGTTCTTATAAAAACAAGTTTGATATTTATGATGTCCCTATTTCCCAGATACTTTTAACGGAAGAAGATTTTGACTCAAGAGTCCATACAAAGATCTTTCAGGATATTATAGACAGAACATTGAAAAATGACATTTTGCCTATCGTCAATGAAAATGATATTTCCACAACGCCGGATCAACTCTTTGGAGATAACGATCAACTCTCTGCACATATCACCTACTATACCGGTGCTGACCTACTTGTGATCTTAAGTGATATTGATGGGTATTATGACTCTAACCCCAAAGATAATCCAGATGCAAAGATCAGGAAAGTGGTTACTGAGATAAAAAAAGAAGAGCTTGAGCAGGAATATACACCAAACTCACAATTTGCCACAGGCGGTATCGTGACCAAACTCAAAGCAGCTGACTATATTATCAGTAAAAAAAGAGAGATGTTCTTGTGTAATGGGTATGACCTGACAAGTGCAAGAGAGTTTTTAATAGAGGGTGTACATAATAAAGGTACACTATTTACAACACAAAAAGAGAAGAAAGATAAATAATGAAGTTAACATTTATTGGCAATGGTAATATGGCTAAGGCCCTTATTGAAGGGTTAGTTGAAAATTATGAGATAGAGGTTCTGGGAAGAAATCAAAAATCATTACAAGCGCTTCAAGAAAAGCTTCCTCAAATTTCAACCAAGGTAATGGAAGAGAAAGAGGATATATCAGGTAAAAATATAGTTCTTTGTGTCAAACCCTACTCTCTCCCTGATCTGGCCCCCAAACTAACAGGTGAAGCAGACGCCATCTATTCTGTTCTGGCAGGCACATCCATAGAGAGCCTCAGCGCACAGATCAAAGCAAAAAAGTACATAAGAACGATGCCAAACCTAGGGGCGAGTCATCTTAAATCTATGACAACGATCACAGGAGATGAGGATCTCAAGGAGAGTGCATTAAGCATCTTTAACTCCATTGGGAGAAGTCTATGGCTCAACAGCGAAAACGAGCTGGACATCGCAACCGGTGTAGCAGGCAGCGGGCCTGCATACTTGGCGCTGATCGCGGAGAGTCTTGCAGATGGTGCGGTCAATCAAGGACTGAAGCGTGCAGACGCACAGGTACTGGTACAAGGTCTTTTTGAAGGATTTACATCCCTTTTGGCACATGAAAACCCGGCGATCATAAAAGACGGTGTGATGAGTCCCGGAGGAACAACTGCAGCCGGATATGCAGCTCTGGAACGTTGTAATGTACGTAACGGGATGATGGAAGCGGTCAGTGATGCCTATGCAAAAGCCAAAGAGCTTAAAGAGAAAAACTAACAAACAAGGAAATAAAATGACAAAACTAGAAAACATATCGATGATCAAAGAAGCCAATGTATATTTTGATGGGAAAGTAGTCAGTAGAACTATTTTTTTACCTAATGGAGATAGACAGACCTTGGGTGTGATGCAGCCGGGTGAATATACATTTGACACGAATGAAGCAGAGATCATGGAGATGATGAGTGGCGACTTGGAGATCCGACTTCCGGGTGAAACAGAATTTAGAAAATTAAATACACCTGAGAGTTTCAATGTCCCGGCCAACTCATCTTTTGATCTAAAGATCAAAACGGTTACTGACTACTGCTGTAGCTATATAAAGGCATAAAAATGGAAGATTTTCTACAAGAAGCCAAAAATTCAAGCAGGGTTCTAGCGACTATCAGCGGCCGCGAAAAAAACAGAATTCTGAAGGAAATGGCACAAGCCCTTAGAGATAACAGCAGCAACCTCATAGCACGAAACAAAAAAGATATGGAAGAGGGAGAAAAAAACCAACTCTCTTCTGCACTGATGGACAGGCTTTTGTTAGATGAGGGCCGCATCGATGCCATGGCAGTGGCGATAGAAGAGATCGCAGCACTGAAAGATCCTGTAGGCCGTGTCTTGGATGGCTGGATCACAGAAGATGGCTTAAATATGCAGAAGGTTTCTATCCCTATCGGTGTGATAGGGATCATCTACGAGTCTCGTCCCAATGTAACGTCAGACACGGCAGCACTCTGTTTCAAAAGCTCTAATGTGTGTGTACTCAAAGGAGGGAAAGAAGCACAGAACTCCAATGAAGAGATCGCAAAGATACTTCAAGATGTATTAGAGGCGAATGATCTTCCACGTGCACTGATCTCACTCATCCCAGACGCTTCAAGAGAGGGAGTTGACAAACTGATCAAGATGGATAAATATGTGGACCTGATCATTCCAAGAGGTGGGGCAGGACTCATCAAACATGTCACTGAAAATGCGACTGTCGCTGTGGTTAAACACGATAAAGGACAGTGTCATACCTACATCGACAAAGATGCAAAACTGGACAATGCCATTGCCATCGCGCTCAATGCAAAAGTACAACGTCCGGGAGTATGTAATGCCATGGAGACACTCTTGGTCGATACGGCGATAGCAGAAGAGGCCTTACCTCAGCTCAAAGCGGCATTTGATGAAGCACATACCGAACTCAAAGGTGACAGTAGAACACAAAATATCATAGACATCTCACATGCTACAGATGAAGATTATGATACAGAGTATTTGGCGAATATTTTAAATATCAAAGTCGTAGATGGTGTGGAAGGCGCGATCGAACACATTGTTAGATTTGGTTCAGGGCATTCTGAAGCCATCATCACAGAGAACATCACAACGGCTGAACTCTTTTTAAATGCCATCGATGCTGCAGCAGTCTATGTCAATGCCTCGACACGCTTTACCGATGGAGGTGCATTCGGGTTTGGTGCAGAAGTGGGGATCAGTACCAACAAACTCCATGCCAGAGGACCGATGGGGATAGAGGGACTTACGACTTATAAATTTAAAATTTACGGCAGTGGACAAATACGTAAATAGCCTACCTCTTTAGCTGCATTTGACTACAGCCCTCAAGGCTGTAGAGTACCTACCCTGGTGACACTCCTGTCACCTATTCTGAATACTCTATTTTACGTCTCCAAACAAGCACACCCAATGAGGTAATGACGAGCAGGAAGACCAACCCCATAACCACACTGAAGGTACCGTGCGATCCCTCTGTGAACGGCAGACCGCTCGTATTCATACCAAAAAAACCAACGATCAGATTAAGCGGAAGAAAGACCGCTGAAATGATAGTCAAAAGAAAAATAAGACGATTCATTTTTTCATTGGTGCGTGTATTGTAAAAATTATAAAGATAATCCAGTTTTGAAAGTTGCAGTGTTGCGGAGCGTAAAATACGTTCACAATGCTCATGGATATCTATATAATGATTCATCGGAAAACTCCCATCCGTCTCATAATACTGGATCGCATCCTGCATGACGGCTGAAGTACGGTGCATAATACGTTCTACCCGTAAAATATCTCTTTTTAACGTCAGCCACTGCATCATAAAGTTCGTTTTTACGGTGCCTTCATAGAGTGTCTCTTCCATATCAGAGATCTGATCCTGGTAGGAGTGAAAGGATTTAAGCAGATGGTCCAGCAGTGTGTCTATCTTTTCATGCGGCCCCTCAAATCGACTCTCCAGCTCCTCTAGTCTGCTCTTTGCGGCATTGAAGAGATAACTGGCATCCTTCGTAATGATAAACCCCAATGAGACCGCTTCAAGCTTCTCTGTAATAACAGGGAGACGTACAATAAGCATATCATATTCATCATTTTCATCAAAAATAGAGGGGTGCAGAGGGTTTTGTAAGTCTTCCAGGTGCAGTGTATCGACCAGATGTTCTACGTGTGCCATAATTTTACCTTTTAGATGCAATTTCAGATCATACTGTCAACCTAATATTTCAGCCTCGACAGAGACTAAAATATCCTCATCAGCCTTCAGATCAACCATAGAATCTTCTTCTTGGAAATCAAGTTCTCTCAATATCAGCTTCATCGCTTCTATACGTGCTTTGTGTTTATCATTTGACCGAATGATATGCCAGGGAGACTCAGGGGTATGTGTACGTTCAAGCATAATTCTCTTTTTTTGCGTGAACTCATTCCACATGGCCTGTGCTTGCATATCTATTTCACTAAGTTTCCACTGTCTCAAAGGATCGGTCCGACGTTTTTCAAAACGTTCATTCTGTATCTCTTTTGAAACGCTCAAATAGATCTTGATCAAACGCGTACCATGCTTCGTAAACGAATCTTCAAAAGTGGTCACTGTATCTAAAAAGAGTTCATACTCATTCTGCGTACAAAATCCAAATACCGGTTCGACCATTGCACGATTATACCAACTACGATCAAAAAGTACCAGCTCTCCCCCGCGCGGGAAATGCTTGATATATTTCTGGAAATACCATTGTGATCTCTCTTCATCCGTAGGTTTGCCAAGTGCAACAGTACGACAGTGCTTTGGGTTCAGATACTGGGCTATACTCCCGATAAGGCTTCCTTTTCCCGCCGCATCTCTTCCTTCAAAGAGAACGATCACTTTTTGGGATTTTTCTTCTATTTGTGTGAGCAGTTTCACCAATTGCGCCTGATAGTTTTCCAACTCTTTCATCTTGGCATAATAGAGATCTGCTTCCCTATGCGTTTGGCGCAAGAGTTCATTCTCTTTACGCAGTTGTTCTATGATTTCTTCATACATCTCACATTCCCTAGTATAAATATTGTCATTTTTATACGATCCTCTCATCTACCATCGGAATTTCCATTAAGGTCTCATCCTGATGGAATGGCTCCATGCGCTCTTCAGCGATTTGAATATCTTTCAGTGCTGCGATATGAAACGCTGCATCCCCCTCATGAATAAGGGGAATTTGTGTTTTCCCTATGATAATACCATCAAACGGCGCTATCACTTCATAGCTTTGATCCTCAAAGAGTGAATGAATACGTGCAATGACATCCCCCTCTTCCACCACATCACCTAATTGTTTAATGGTTTGTATCATGCCACTTTCGTGTGCACGTATCCATTTGCTGTTTTTTGTCAAAACCGGTTTGATACGACTGCTTTTTTTGATACGCGTCGGCAACATCTCATTGGCTCTGAGTACATTAATGATGCCTTTCACCCCGATCTTAATGGATTTTTCATCCAGTCTCAGTGCTTCACCTGCCTCATAGAGTAAGATCGGTATCCCTTTGTCCTGTGCTACAGCACGCAAAGATCCATCCCTTAACTCCGAATGTAGTATTACAGGTGCTTCGAATGCATAGGCAAGTCTCAAAGTATATTCATTGTTGACATTGGTACGTACTTGGGGAAGATTGTCCTTGTGGATACTGGCCGTATGCAGATCGATCCCCAAGTCACACTTGGATACGATCTCATCAAAAAAAGTCTTTGCCAGACGTGAGGCAAGTGCTCCCTTGGAATGTCCGGGGAAACTTCTGTTCAGGTCACGTCTGTCAGGCAAATACCTCGAAAGGTTTATGGCTCCGTAAATGTTCACTATAGGAACAAGTATCAGTGTACCTTTGAGTTTCGTCAGCAGATGTAGCTGGCGCAGACGACGGATGATCTCTATACCGTTGAGTTCATCTCCATGAATGGCTGCACTGATGAAAACCGTTGGGCCTGCTTTTTTGCCACGGATCACATAGGCCGTAAGAGAGGTCGGTGTACCGTAAAAGCTTGGCAACTCTATCTCTACCCGTCTCTGTACGCCTCTAGGTATCTCCTTGCCACCTAAGATAAAAGGATTGTGTCTCATTTATGCCCCAATATTATCTTTCCTGCGACGAGGCGGTTTTTTATTATCCGTAGGCTTGATATTGGCTTCAATATAATCCATGATCTTCCCTGCAATATCCGCATTAGTCGCTTTCTCAATACCTTCAAGTCCAGGAGATGAGTTGACCTCCATCACCAGTGGACCGCGATCAGAAGGGATCATATCTACACCGCATACACCCAGCCCCATTGCCTTTGCAGCAGCGATCGCCGTAGATTTTTCCTTGCGGCTGAGTTTATGTGCAGAAGCACTTCCACCCTGATGAAGGTTGGACCGGAAATCACCTTCTGCCCCTTGGCGCTTCATGGCACCGACCACCTGTCCATTGATCACCAAGGCACGGATATCGGCACCGCCGGCTTCTTTGATGAATTCCTGCACCAAGAGACTCACATCCATGCCATAAAAAGCATCCAGGACAGATTGTGCTGCTTTTTGTGTCTCTGCAAGTACCACACCGACACCCTGTGTCCCTTCAAGGATCTTAAGTACCAACGGTGTCCCTCCGATCAGTTTGATCACATCTTTGGCATTGGCCTTGTTGGATGCAAAGACTGTTTTTGGCATATCGACATCGTGTGTAGATAAAACCTGAAGGCTTCTGAGCTTGTCTCTGGATCTTGCTATCGCAAGGTTTCCTGCGACACTGAAAGCTCCCATCATTTCAAAGTGACGCACCATTGCTGTTCCATAAAACGTTCGACTTGCACCGATACGAGGGATGATAGCATCTGGTACCGGTAGTATTTCACCATCATACACCACTAACAACTCTCCCTTCATAATTTCGATACTACACATCAAATAATCTATGACACGTACATTCCATCCTTTTGCTTCAGCTGCCTCTATCAATCTTTGTGTTGAATAGAGATTTGTATTTCTAGAAAGTATGTAAACGGTCATTATTTATCCTTTGTAATATATTTATGGGAAACATCTATCAGATAGTGATGTGACAGGAAACGTCTTCCTATCAGCATTGGGTACTTCATATTTTCTCGATTGGTCAGTGAAATCTCTGCTTCGTACGTTTTACAACCCAATTTCACCATCGATTTGACGAATACTCTCTCTTCACTTTTTCCATTAGAACTTTTTACATTTTTGATCTTAAATATCGGCAACGTAAGCCTTTTACCATGATAGGCAGGGTGTACTTCATCATGTAGGGTGAAAATAACATTCTCACCCTCTACTTCAATGTCGTCACAGTGCATAGAACAAGAATCCGCACCTGTATCGATCTTAGCATCCAATGCAAAAAGATCCAGTCCCGGAAGATCCACTCTCTCTATATATCCTATTACTTCCATTTTCTTTCCTTCTCTTTATACTTTCAAATAAAGTGTTTCCAATACTTTTAGTGCCTTCTCAATGGATTCCAAAGAGACTGTTTCTGCCGTCGTGTGATACCCGGTCGTAGGAAGCTGAAATGTTGTTCCCTGTATCGAGCCGTCACTCGCCTTTGCCAAACGTCCCATCTCCGTACTCCCTAGAGAATAAAGAGGCTTTCCTTGAGCTAGGAACTCTCTGTTGAGATCCTCTATAAATGCATCTTTATATCCATATTTTATCGAGAATTGATCACAAATGGTTTCGATCTGTTTGGTCAATGGCGAAACAAAGGTGGCATTTGCATCTTTATTTCTCAACACGATATGCTGTGCCTCTGCCGCTACCCTCCCAGGATAAGGGCTGGTATCAAGCACCAGCAGGGAATCGGTCGAGAGATCATGTCCTCTGAACCACTCAAGTAAAAAACGCCAGCTTTTACCTACCTCTTCTTGTGCAGTGAAGAAAGCGCGTCCCTGGTATCCTCTCTCATATAAAAAAAGTATGATCGCAGCACTGAGTACATTATCCAATTGTGCAGATAGATACCCATCCTCATAGCTCAGTGTATCCACATAGGCTACAGGTGTACCGGCATACAAATGTTCCAGACCTTTTACTTTAAAAAGAAGGTTCAGTCTGCGTTCGCACATATAAGCGCTGTCTATCTCTCCTAACCCCAGGTAAGCCCCGGACCATGGATCATAGGCTTGAACACGCTGGTTCATAAAGCGTCCTATAATATCTTTATAGGTTTTTTCAGCCACAGAGTCACCTGTCAGATCCCCTCTGTTCTGTGCGATAAACGCTGCATACTGGAATTCATTGGGACCGGTACAGATAAGACCATGACGGTCAATATGCGCAGAGATCATACCCTCATCAGGTTCAGTTCCTTCTGCTACAAGTAAGCCTTCATAGAGTGTTGCACTGATCCCTCTCTCTTCCAGTTCTCTTTTCAAGTAGAGAAAAAAAGAGTGTTCAGCACCTACAACAGAAGGGGTTCGTATAAGCTGTTTCAGTATATCCAGAAAACGGCCCATCTCTTCGGGTTCCCCGCCAGTCTCTTGCATATGTTTTAAAAAAAAATTCTTAAACACAATACCCTGCTTTCTTTTATAAAATTCATACTAATTATTGCATACATAAGCTTCTAAAAGCACCTCTAATACGCTAAAAAGATTTTATTATAATTCTATATTTCTCTCTGTAGATGAAGAAGAATCTATAGTCCACACTGAATACACACATTCATTTTATACTATTTTAAATGGAATCTTTAATTATGAGAAAAGAGAGACATACAATTTTTTATGATAAAAGTGACAAGGACGATATGTTATGAAAGCATCAGATCTATTTATCAAAGCATTGGAAAATGAGGGTGTTGAATATATATTTGGTATTCCCGGAGAGGAGAACCTGGACCTTTTAAATTCCTTGCAGGACTCCAGTATTCAATTTATTTTGACCCGTCATGAACAGGGTGCAGGTTTTATGGCTGCGACCTATGGACGACTCACGGGGAAAGTCGGTGTATGTATGGCTACACTCGGACCGGGTGCAACCAATCTCGTAACGCCTGCAGCGTATGCCAACCTCGGAGGTATCCCCATGTTGATGATCACAGGTCAGAAACCGATCAAAAAAAGCAAGCAAGGGCGTTTTCAGATCATAGATGTTGTGCACATGATGGAACCCATTACAAAATGTTCCAAACAGGTGGTCAATGGCAACAACATCGCTGCCGTGCTTCGTCAGAGCTTTAAATTAGCTGTACAGGAGAGACCGGGCGCAGTACATATTGAGCTGCCTGAGGATATTGCAAGAGAAGAAGTGGATGAACAACTCTTTCCTGTTCGCAAAACCTATTATCCGATCGCCAGAAATGAAAGTTTACAAAACGCTTTAAAGATGTTATATGAGGCAAAAATGCCGCTGGTCCTCATCGGGGCAGGAGCAAACCGTAGGTGCATCGGTTCTGCGATGAAAGAGTTTATTGACAAACTCGGTATACCGTTTTTTATGACCCAGATGGGGAAAGGGGTGGTGAGCGAGTTCCATCCTTTATACCTGGGAACAGCGGCACTCTCTGAGAATGATTATCTCCACTGTGCGATAGACAGAGCGGACCTGATCATCAATGTCGGACATGATATCATCGAAAAACCGCCATTTATAATGAGACAAGGAGGCACAAAGGTCATACATATCAATTTTTCACCTTCCAGTGTAGATGATACCTACTTTCCTCAGCTTGATGTGACCGGAGATGTGGCTCGTAATTTAAACTCTTTGACACAACTTACCCAAAAACAAGAACACTGGGATTTTACATACTTTATGCGCATAAAAGATCAATCACAAGCACATATTGTGAAATATTTTAAAGATGAAAGATTTCCGATCCTGCCGCAACGAGCACTTAAGGATATTAGAGATGTTTTACCCAAAGACGGTATTTTAACTTTAGACAACGGTATTTATAAAATATGGTTCGCACGCAATTATAAATGCTATTTACCCCATACGCTCTTGCTCGATAATGCATTGGCCACGATGGGTGCAGGGCTGGCTTCTGCAATGGCTGCCAAGATCGTTCATCCTGACAAGAAAGTAATAGCAGTCTGTGGAGACGGTGGTTTTATGATGAATGCCCAAGAGTTGGAAACTGCTGTACGACTGGAGTTGGATCTTGTCGTCATCATTTTAAATGACAGTGCCTATGGGATGATCAAATGGAAACAGGAAGGGATGGGATTTGATCATTTTGGATTGGATTTTAAAAATCCAGACTTTGTCCAATATGCCAAAGCGTATGGTGCCATGGGGTACAGACCGACCTCCTGTGATGAATTCGGTTCCATTTTAAATGATGTGATCGACCGTAAAGGTGTACATCTGATCGATCTGGCGGTAGACTATAGTTTGAATCATGCCATTTTAAATGAATTACTCAAAAATAAAACGTGTTTGACATAAGTTGTAAACCATAAAATAGATCAATAATTTTAGGAGTGGTTAGTATGAATAGTATTAAAGTAAAGTCACCATTTGACGGAAAGGTATTAGATGAGATATCCCTTTCAAATGAGGAAGATATTGATCTGGCTTTAGATCGTGCACGAAAAGTGTATGAAAGCCAGGAGATGTGGTTGCCTAAATATGAACGTATCGCTATTTTAGAGAAAACGGTCGAAATCATGAGCCGCCGCATAGAAGAACTCACTCTTATAGCAGCCAGTGAAGGCGGTAAACCCTATATGGATTCAAAAGTTGAAGTAGAACGTGCCATTAATGGTGTAAAACTTGCTATTGAACATATAGGTGTTTTTGAGGGGAAAGAGATAGCCATGGGTCACACAGCAAGTTCTGTGAATCGTATTGCCTATACTATGAAAGAGCCTATTGGTGTGGTTGCCGCAATTTCAGCATTTAACCATCCTTTAAATCTTGCTGTACATCAAACAGTTCCAGCTATAGCAGTTGGATCGCCTGTTATTATTAAGCCATCAGAGTCTACCCCTATGTCCGCCATTAATTTTGTCAAAATTTTATATGAAGCAGGATTACCTAAAGCGTGGTGTCAAGTCGTGGTCTGTCACAGAGAAGCAGCGCAATATCTCGCTACAAGCCCAAAGATAGACTATTTAACCTTTATTGGTTCAGGTACTGTTGGATGGTACCTTAATTCAAAAGTCTCTCCAGGTACGCGTGTGGGCCTCGAACATGGAGGTGTCGCACCTGTTATCGTAGAAGCTGATGCCGATATGGATGAATTGATCCCCGCTTTGGCCAAAGGTGGATTTTATCATGCAGGCCAAGTCTGTGTCTCCGTGCAACGTATCTATGTCCATGAAGATATCTGTGATGAAGTGGGTTTAAAATTAGCACAGGCAGCGCAAAAGCTGATCGTTGGTGATCCTCTGGATCCCAAAACAGAGGTAGGACCACTCATTTCACACACTGAAGTCAATCGAATAGAGTCTTGGGTAAATGAGGCGATTTCCGGAGGGGCAAAAGTACTTTGTGGAGGTAAATGTATTTCTAAAAGCTGTTTTGAACCCACAGTACTTTTAGATCCACCGCATGATGCCAAGGTAAGTACTTCAGAAATTTTTGGTCCGATTGTCTGTATTTACCCCTATAGTAATATTGAAGATGCTTTTAAAAAAGCCAATAGCCTTGAATACTCTTTTCAAGCAGCAGTATTTACTAAAAATATTGATACTGCCTTGCTGGCGGTTAAACGTCTCAACGGTACTACAGTGATGGTAAATGACCATACGGCATTCAGGGTCGATTGGATGCCGTTTGGTGGGGCTAAAGTATCAGGTTTGGGACTGGGTGGCATCCCTTATTCAATGGAAGAGATGAGTAAAGAGAAATTGATGGTGATAAAATCTTCAGTTTTATAAGTACCATTTTACTTTTACACATACAGTACACATAGCTTGTGTATTGTAAATCATACCAAATAAAAAAGAGTTATTATGTTGAGAAAAATACTATTAAGTTTGTTTGTTCTAACATCACTCTCTATGAGTGACGAAGTTACAAGTAATAAGGCACTTAGCTTTTCATATAACGATACATCCCTAGCATGGGGACCCTGCCCTGCATTTCTCGGTGAAGCATGCCAGATCGCCGTACTACATGGTGATCCTGCCAAAGAGAACCTGGATATTTTCTTTAAAGTACCAGCTGATTATGCAATCCCGCATCACTGGCATACCTCAGCAGAACGCATGATACTGGTATCAGGGAAGATGACGGTTACCTATGACAACCAGGAGAGTGAACTGCTCACAAAAGGTATGTATGCCTATGGTCCATCCAAACATCCACATACAGCCTATTGTGAAAAAGGTGAGGAGCCGTGTGTACTCTTCATCGCATTTGAAGAGCCTATCGATGCTTTTGAAGTGATCAAAGAGACTAAAGAATAGATCTCTTGATCCCATTCTATACATACCTCAAGAGAGTAAACAAGAGTGTGCGACTGAACTTTCAATCAAGAGTATTGTCACTATTAACTTTTCAAACCACACTAAGTATTCATCCAATATGAGATTCATGGTCATCTCTCAAAACAGATGAGAAGAGATACTAAAACAAAAATGTTGTAGTATAGTGTAACGAAAAGGAGTTCTATTGTTCCGTCTGTTTCCTCTCATATTTGTCAGGCTTATTGGTTTCACTGCATTGTTACTGCTACTAACTGCCTGTTCCGTTAAGTCCCGTACCTATGAAGCTCCAAGTATTGAAGAGTATCAATATGCAAAAGTTGCAGGGTATAAACATATACGCTACTGGGGTGACAAGACAGCACAATATACCTATACAAGAGCAAATATCAAAAGACTCGGGGCCAATAAAAGTTTTCGTAAAAGAATAGATATACTTGCTCTTTCTGGCGGTGCTGAGGACGGTGCGTATGGTGCAGGTTTTTTGAAGGGATGGAGTGAACGCGGTGACAGACCTGAGTTTACTGTGGTAACCGGTATTTCGACCGGTGCAATAATCGCTCCTTTTGCATTCTTGGGACCAAAGTATGATAAGGTAATACAAAAGCTCTATACAGAATCCTCTCAAAAAAACATCGTCTTATTATCACCAATAGAAGCACTCTTCGGTGCTTCTATTGGTGATACAGCACCACTTAAAAAGATCCTTGCTGAAGAGATCAATGAGACTTTCGTAGCAGAGTTGGCAAAAGAGGCAAAAAAGGGACGTTTGCTACAGATCGGTACCACCAATCTTGATGCGCAGCGTCCGGTGGTTTGGGAGATCACTGAAATTGCTTTAAGTGGCCGTCCGGATGCACCAAAACTTATCAGAGATATCATGTTGGCTTCAGCTTCCATTCCGGGAGCTTTTCCACCGGTACTCATAGATGTAGTGATCAATGGAAAAAGACATCAGGAAGTACATGTGGACGGTGGTGTAACCAGACAGATATTTGTCTACCCTCGTGATCTGGATATTCGAAAACTGCAGCGTATGTTACATATGAATCCTCGAAAAAATATGTGGCTGATACGCAATACCAAAGTAGACCCTGAGTATAAACCTGTTTCTCTTTCACTCTCTGATATTGCAGAGCGGTCATTTTATACTTTGACAAAATACCATGGTCTGGGTGACCTGGTCAATATCACCTCATTGGCCAAACGTGATGGATTTCATGTACATATTACCAATGTACCAAAAAGTTTTGATCTACCTTTAGAAGATTTTTTTGACCAAAAGTATATGAGAGCATTGTATCAAGTTGGGTATGAAAAGGGACGTTCAAAGTCGGCTTGGCAAACAACACTTAAATTTTGAATATCAAGCCTTTTTTGTATTTAGTCTAAAATATTGTATACTAAATAATGCATTTGTAAGCACTATATATAAAGTCAAATGTGAGTCATACCAGTCATTCGTATCTATGTGATGCAGATCATCAATTTAAGAAAAGTTTGAAAGCATCTCGCATTATCCCAGGAGGATAAGTTGACAGATTTTGGTAGTTGGACATTGCCATGGATAGTATCTGCTTTCACTGTCGTGGTGCTCATTATAGGGTGGTTCGGTATCAAAATGACCAAAATTGCCCGTGATCTGGCTCAAAATACCGGATTAGGTGAAGCACTCATGGGTGCACTCTTTATTGGCGCATCCACATCATTGTCAGGCATAACCACATCTGTCTCCGCTGCGGCTTCAGGTTATGCAGAGCTTGCAGTGAGTAATGGGTTGGGAGGTATTGCTGCGCAAACTGCATTTCTTGCCCTGGCAGATATCACCTATAGACGTGCGAACCTTGAACATGCAGCTGCATCAGCTGAAAACCTTTTTATGTCCGCCTTCCTTCTTACACTGTTGGCCATACATGCATTAGCACTATCAGTACCATCATTTAGTATCTTCGGCGTCCATCCGGCTACCATTATTCTGATCATGATCTATATCTTTGGAGTACATCTTCTGGCTCGCACACATGAAACCCCGATGTGGCTTCCCAAAAAAACAAGAGATACTTCATCAGAACCCGAAGAGAAAAGCAGTCGTCATGGACGTCACATCTGGAAACTTTGGATACGATTTACCATCTATGGTACCATAGTTGCTTTAGCCGGTTGGTCACTTGCCCAACTAGCCATACCTCTTGGAGCAAAAGCAGAATTATCCAATGGGATCGTCGGTGGTATATTTACAGCTGTCTCAACATCTATTCCTGAACTTGTCGTCGCCATTACTGCCGTGCGTATGGGTGCACTGAATCTAGCCGTGGGGGACATTATCGGCGGCAATGCCTTTGACACACTTTTTATTGCTGCATCCGATATCGCTTACCGGGAGGGACCGATCTATGCTGATATCTCATCTTCAGAGCAGTTCTGGCTTGCCAATTCTATGTTGATGACTGGTGTACTTCTTATGGGACTAATATATCGTGAACGCCACGGGCCAGGGAACATTGGTTTAGAAAGTGTCGTTTTACTTCTTCTATATTTCGGAGGGGTTATAACCCTATCTTTAGTAGGATAAAAGTAGTGTGAGGCACAGAGTTTTGTGGATGATAAGCTATAATATGTCATATATTAACAAGGAGATTAGAAATGGTCAATTTCACTTATCAAAATCCCACACGAATCGAGTTTGGAAGAGGCAAAGAAAAAGAGATCGGTGCGTATATCGCTGCAGAGAATATCAAAAAAGTGCTTCTTACCTATGGTAGTGACCGTATCAAAAAAGAGGGTCTTTTCGACACTGTTGTAGCCAACCTTGAAGCAAATGGTATCTCATTTGTAGAGCTGGGAGGGATCGTCAGCAACCCGGTACTCTCAAAAGTGTATGAGGCAGTAGATCTGGCAAAAGAACACAGTGTTGAAGCCATACTCAGTGTCGGTGGCGGTTCTGTACTGGACAGTTCCAAGGCTATAGCGGCCGGTAGTCTTTATGACGGAGATGTATGGGACTTCTTTATCGGAAAAAGTGTGATTCAAAAGGCACTGCCTGTCTTTGACATTATTACGCTTGCGGCAACGGGAAGTGAAATGAACACTTATGCCGTGGTTACGAATGAAGCAACAAAGCAGAAATTCTCTATTGCTTCACCCTACCTCTATCCAAAAGTATCCGTCATCAATCCTGAACTTCAAAAATCGGTCTCTAAAGAGTACCTGGTCTACTCTGCTTCAGACGTCATCGCTCACTCTATCGAGGGCTACTTTACTGCCTCGTCACATCCGGATATCATTGCTGCTTATATCGAAGCGAACATTGCCACCGTCATGAAAACCACAGAAACACTTCTGGCAGATCAGGATGACTATAACGCACGCGGGGAGTTTGCATGGGCAGCGACCCAGGCTTTAAATGGTACAACATATCTGGGAGTAGAAGGGTACAGTTTTCCAAACCATATGATCGAGCATACGCTTTCTGCACTCTTCAATGTGCCTCATGGTGCGGGTCTTTCTGTCGTCATGCCCGCATGGATGAAATGGTACGTCTCACAAAATGAAGGGCAGTTCGAACGTTTTGCCCAGAAATTGTTTGGATGTTCCAGTGCTATGGAGGGCATAGCAGCACTGGAGTCATGGTTCAACAAAGTTGGTACACCGACCAGACTTTCACAACTCTCGATCAAAGAGAGTGATATTGATGCAATCGTGGAGAATGCTTGCGAACATGCTCAAGCTTTCGGGTTGGCAGAAACGTATACCAAAGAGGTACTAAAAGAGATTCTTGAAAAAGCATTGTAGGCTTTGATATACTTTAAATAGTGAGATATGCAATAAAAGAGTATTTTCTTCCTTTGCTACATAGGAGACAGATATGAAATATAAAATCTTAGGCATTGTTATTCTAGTTACGATAGCGATACAATTTGTACCCTACGGTAAAGACCATTCTAATCCACCGGTAGTTGCGGAACCGAAATGGGACAGCCCCAAAACAAAAGAGTACTTTGTTCGAGCGTGTGCAGATTGCCATAGTCACAAAACAAAATGGCCCTGGTACAGCAATATCGCTCCGATATCCTGGTTAAACCAATATGATGTAGAGGAAGGCCGTGAACATTTTAATGTCTCTATGTGGGGTGTACAAAAGAAGAATGAGGGAGACGAAGCAAAAGAAGAGTTCCAAGAGGGAGAGATGCCGCCTTGGTTCTACATTATTGCCCACCCTGATGCCAAATTATCGGAAAGTGAAACAAAAGAGTTCATGAAAGGGCTTGCAGCAACATTTGGTGAAGAAGATGATGAGGACTAGCTTTTAAAACAGAGGGTTTGAACACTAAGTTAAACCCCTTAAGTACCTCCTAGACTTAAAACCTTACAATTTTAATCCAGATACAATCCTGCACACACAATGATCATTTTCCCATCAACCATCACTCTTTTGACATATGCAGACTTATGTGATTTCTCTACGTCACCTGGTTTTGGCCATGGATAATCAACCCAGCCACTGCCTTCTGTTTTGGCCACGTTGATAAATTCCCTTACAAAATAGTTTCCCTTGGTATCCTTATAGTCGATCACATTGCGCCCTTCTAACTTTGGAAAAGCTGCATTCATTAACTCTACACCATTTTCATCTATGACAAAGACATAGGTATCCTGATAACTATACTGGCTTCTTTTGCTTCTTAGCGTATCAAATGCCTTAAGACCATCCTGTTCGATCAGCTTCGAAGCCGAATCAACTGCATCTACAATAAAAGACCTTTGTACAGGCATATCATAGGCACCGCTTCCGATAAGAAATAGTTGTCCAGAAGGGCTTTTTACCTGCATGACATAGGTACTTTTCCAACTTGGTTCCAACTCACCGGGTTTTGGCCAACGGTAATGTATCCACCCTCTTCCCGCTTTGGATGAAGCAACTTCAATCATCAGTTCGCCAATCGGTTTTTCATCAACATCTTTAAGGTCACGCACATTTTTACCCTCACCTTGTACATTAGGCGGATAGACATACCGTAATCCATTCATATCCCAGACATAGATATATTGATCATCATGGAACCACTTTGTTCCCTTTTGTCTGAATGCATGAAAGGCTTTATCCCCTTTTTCTTCTATCAGAGCAGCAGCACTATTTACAAACGCTTCAATTGTTACTGCTTCTTTTGCATGCATGACACTTCCAACCATACCTATCAACACTATGAACTTCATAATACGTACTATAAAATGATGCATATCTATCCTTTCCCAACTATGACCTCATATATTACCAGATAACAATGTACACTTCCTAGTATAGTATACCTACATTATAAAAAAGTTGTCAGAGTCATTTTTTGGTATGATTGAAAAGTGTCGATCAGATACGATAAAGTCATTTTAGAGAGGTTTTATTTTTTGCTGGGTTTACTGTTGTTTTGTAAGGTAAAAGAGAGAAACTACGCCCAATACTATGAACGGGTTCACAGCGATACACAGCCCTGCAAGTATAAATAATTTTTTTAGCATCCGGGATTGTACTTAGTTATCTTGAAAGTAATTTGAAGTTAAAATAGAGAAGGCTACTACTTTAAGCAGACCCCTATGATAGATATTATGATTTTACCGAAACCTTACTACAGAATGTTGACATCCTTTGCTTATAAGATTCAAGTGTCGCAGCTGCCAATTCATCATTTCTCATGGTAGACTCATAATGTTCTACTTTCTCTGTGAACATTTTACAGAGTCTGGCATTTTCATTTGATTCAGCAGCTTGAAGCTCTGCCTCATTGGTAAAAAAACCACCACTCATAGCAAACGTGCTTATGAAAGCCAACAGTATTAATTTTTTCATTTGTCACCCTTATATAAATTATTAGTTAATATAGAAATTGTAGCAAATGAATCTTAAGATAAAATAAACATATAGTTATAATTATTATAAGTAATAACTATATAATAAAGTTATCATCTATTTTCTCAATCTTGGCAAACAGCAGCGTTTATACTTCAATCCGCTTCCACAGATACATTTTTCGTTGTTGGTAAATTTTACTTTATCTTCATAGATCTCACCATCGACATATTTATACATATCATTGATTTTAATAAAAGTGGATCTTTCATGATGGACATGTTGTACATGATCGAAGATATAGTAGGCTTTAAACTCAACGATATCATCGCTGAACTCGATGATATCCAAATGCTGCCAAAAACTGTTATCTGCCCAGTCCTGTATAAATTTGAGCTCTTCATCACTCCATGTGTGATCATGCGTTGTCGCTTGAAGATAGTTCACATCACCCAGACAGTAGGCACTATAGCGTGAGCGCATAAGACTAAGTGCCGTCGTTGCCGGCTTCTGCACTCTTAAAATAGGTTCACAACATTCCGAAAAATCTAATCCGCTTTTACAATAACACTTCATCCTCTTCACCTTAAATCCTCTAGTATCTCTTGACCACCCGTGACAGTGGTCCATAGGAGACAGCATCATACCATAAAATCGATATAGAGATTGAATGTACGATATATTCTGGCCTTTAACATCAAATTGTAAGATGTATACTCTAATATAAACTTAGTATACTACACCATCATTGGAACCAATACTTCACCGAGAGGAGACACTTATGCCAAGAAATAAACATTTACCTCTGAATAATATCTTCATACCTTCTATTGTCCCTTCTCAAAAACTTATGATCATTCTGCATGGGCGTGGGGATTCAGCTCGCGGCTTTACCTTTTTGCCACCCTACCTCAACATGGACGATATGAACTACCTTTTGCTGAATGCTCCCTATAGTTACTACGGAGGATACTCATGGTATGATCTGCCGCCCAACCAGTTAGAAGGTATTAGACATTCAAGGGCTATACTAACAGAGATCTTTGATACGCTTTTTGAAGAAGAGTTCAATGCTGAGGAAAGCTTTCTGTTCGGCTTTTCCCAAGGTGCATTACTGACCTTTGAATTTGGAGCCAGATATGAAAAAGTGCTTGCTGGGTACATAGCGGTAAGCGGGTATATATATGATGCCGATACCCTTTTACAAGAGATGAACCCAAGGGTCAACAGCTCCAATTGGCTCTGTACACATGGAACATATGATGAAGTACTCCCTTTTCATACATCAAGATCACAGATCACGACATTGCAGAATGCAGGGTTTGAGGTAGAGTTTAAAAGCTATCCCAAAGATCACACCATTTCCGAAGATGAACTCAAAATGATAACTGAATGGATAAAAAGTAAATAAGAGGATCTCATGATGCACACACAGGCGTTAGAAAAAATAGCTTTATGCAAGAAAAAGAGACTCAAATACCTGGACCTAAGTCATCTTGGACTGACCGAGATCCCTTCAGAGATAGCTGCACTCACTTGGCTTGAAACGCTTTCCCTCTCCCATAACCATATCTCTGATATTACCCTACTTTCATCACTGACAAAACTGCATAAACTATCGCTCTCGCATAACAAGATCTCTGACCTTAGTCCTTTGATGTCCAATGAAAAAATGAAATTCCTTTTTATCCAGGACAATCGCATTACTGATATTACATCTTTGCATCACCTCAAGAGACTCAAAAAAATAGTTGCCCATACCAATCGCATACAGCATATTGAAACTCTAGCATGCTTGCCTGAGCTTGTCTATTTGGATATGAAAGAGAACCCTATCCAAGACGTAAAAAGCATTGATACTTTCGGCAGCCTGCTTGTAGTGAAACTATAAAGCCATAATCAAACGACACTACACATGTTTCACCAGGTCAAACGCAGCAGTGACAGCACCATCCAGGTACCCACCTTCTCTTAAGGCACTCTCTGTACCTGAAAAGATCAGCCTGTCACCAAAATGTGTTGCACTGAATCCATACACAGGGTGCTCACGCAGAGGCTCAGTATCAAGAGGTGTTGATGTATAGGGCTCTTTTTTCCAATCTACAAGATGAAAGTTGGAAGGCAGAGCAGCTTTGCTTCCATAAAGTCGTGTAAGTTGTTGTATGACTTCTTCTTCAAAATTGTCATACTTTGCATAACTGTGTACAAAACCAAAGAGTGCTGCTTTGTCCTGTGTACAGGCATCATGTATCTCACCCAAAGGTCCCAGGTGTGAAACAGCAAAACCGCTTAACCCCTCTTCTCTCCAGAATGCATCAGGATACTCGATCACACACTTGGCAGCATATCCCATCCATGTGGGTATCTTCTGCAGCTGTGTATGAAGTGCATCGGGTAATACAGGTGAGTATGCGATGCTTTCTACAGCTAAACGCGGGGGAAGTGTTGAGATCACTATATCCGCCTCATAGGCTTTATCTACTGTTTGAACCACGATCCTTTTATCCGAATGTGTTAAAGAGTGTACCTTTTGATGAAGGTGGACAGGGGTTTCAAGTCTCTTTTCCAAGGCCATGACTAGTTGACTGATACCGCCTTTGATACGGTAAGAAGGCGCAGTTTGTGAAGGTCTAAAGTGTTGTACCCCTTCAGGTGCATCATACGTGGCAAGCCCCTGGGTATATTGTGAAAAAAGTTCCAAACCCAAAGTCTCTATCAGATTTAAAATGTTCTTTTGATGGGGCCAGACCCACGATGGTCCCATGTCATGCCCCGCTATCCCCATGATACGTCCACCTGTACGATCACGTGCTTCCAGGATCGTCACATCATATCTCTCTTGAAGCAGCACAGCACTAGTTAGTCCACTCAGTCCTGCTCCGATGATCACTACTCTCTTTTTCTTCATTTTGTCATTGTAACCAATGATCATGAGAGAGAGTTAAAACAAAGAGCAATGAGACGATTCTTATTCAAAATATGCAGCGGAATAAGTTATAATGATAAAAAGGAGACACGATGAAGCAGATAAAGATATGGGGTATATTATGTGTACTGATGTTGGCTACAAATATACTAGGTGCAGAAACAAAACGTTATGAGATCCAATCAGCTATCATTGAATATGCTACCGGCAGTAGTGGTAATATGATGGGGATACAAACCCAGACAGAGGGCAAAAGCAAAATTGTTTTCAAAGAGTGGGGAAAGGTAGAATTACGTGAAGAGAGAACCAGATCCGTTATCATGGGGAAAGAGGCACATACCCGTCAGACCACAAAGATCGACCATGATAGAGTCTATATAGTGGATTATGAACAGAAAATTATCCATCAGTATAATCCTATGGCTTTAAATCACTCTCAGTACAAAAACATTGCCAAAAATGCTCAAGAGATGATACGCTCCATGGGCGGTGCAAAGACCGGTGAGGAGACCGTATTGGGCTATGATTGCGAAATATGGGAAACACAACAGATAAAACTCTGGCTCTACAAAGGAATCATGCTGAAATCCGTAACCACTATGATGGGGCTCACACAGACAACAGAAGCCATGACTATTCAGATGAATATTCCTGTTTCGGATGAAGATCTGAAACTACCTGATTTTCCGATCAAAATCATGCAACAGGGCGACCCTACACAAATGCCTCAATTGACCCCTGAACAAATGCAGCAAATGCAAGAGATGATGAAAAATTTCACCCAAAAATAGAAGGAGAGAGACTATGAAAAATGTACTGATCATCAACGGACATCAAAGATATGACAAGGTTGCAGAAGGGAGGTTGACAAAACTCTTTGTAGACACTGCCGGCGATTTTTTTACCCAACATGGATTCAATGTGAAAGAGAGTATGGTTGAAGGTGCCTATGATGTCCAGGATGAGCTTGATAAACTTGCCTGGGCGGATTATATTCTATTTCAGTATCCTGTTTTTTGGATGGGCGTACCCTGGATCACTAAAAAATACATCGATGAAGTTTTCTCTGCAGGTATGAATACCGTTACCTATGTCAGTGATGGGAGAAGCAAAGATGATCCTTCTAAAAAGTATGGCAGCGGCGGACTGATGCAAGGTAAAAAATATATGTTAAGTCTCACCTATAACTGTCCGGAGAGTGAATTTGACAACAAAGAGGGTTTCTTTGACGGCCTCTCTTTGGATGAAGCCAATGTTGCCACACATAAGCTCTTTCAGTTTTGCGGTGCAGAACCGTTGGAAACGTATGCGATACATGATGTATTTAAAGAAAATCTGGATGTGGATGCTGCGCTCAAACGCTTCAAAGATACACTGGAAAGAAATTTTATGACCAGCAGATAGATATCTCTTTTTGCTACATCTCTTTGGGATGTAGCCCTACTATGCTCTTTTCATCTCAACCAAAAGTATATGTACATCGCTCAATGCTTCAACATGCAGATCTTCGTCTGAAACCTCGGCGGCATCCCCCTCTTTACACTCTATGCCATTGATCTTGGCGTCACCTTCCATGAGTTTTACATAGAGCTGTCTCTCTTTGCCCAGTTCAAAGATAAGGGTTTTGTTTTGATCTAACTCCGAAACATACATATTTGCATCCTGATAGATATTGATGATGTCAGGCGTACCTGTCGGGGCTATAAGATGTAGCCATTGATTATGACGTGTTTCAGGGTCAAAGACCTTTGATCCATACTGGGGCTGAAGACCTTTAGAGTGTGGGAGTATCCATGTCTGTATGAGATGCACTTCTCTATCGCCTTCATTCATTTCAGAGTGTGTGATGCCGGTACCTGCGCTGAGATACTGCACAGAACCGCGTCCCAGACTCTCTTTATTTCCCATGCTGTCTTGATGAGTCAGTTCTCCGCGTATCACATACGTGATGATCTCCATATCTTCGTGCGGATGGGTACCAAAACCTGTATGGGGCTGGATAATGTCATCATTCATGACACGCAGTACACCATAATGCATATTATTCCGATTATAATATTCTGAAAATGAAAAATGGAACCTGCTTTTCAGCCAGCCATGATCCGCTGTATAAAGTCTGTCAGTAGCTATATGAGTCGTCAAAGAAACTCTCCTCTAAATAATCCCAGAATGGTTTTCCTTTTATATCATTTTTTTCTTCATAGACCAAAGTGGTTTCAATGTCATTCAGATATCTATCATAGACCGTCTCTTTTTCATGCTTCAGCGGTGTCTCACAATGACATGTCTGATACCATTCCAGTGTCTCAGGACCAGTCATCAATGCTCTTTGCATCGCATTGACGATATACGAACCCTCAGGCTCTACATCGGCAATGCTGCCATCGGTGAGTGCCGTAAAAAAAGCCTTCATTTTCAATTTATCGATCTTCGCTTTAACCTTATATAACATCTCAGCTCCTTTCACCTGAATTATGTATCATATCAAGCGCACTGTGTACTATATATGTAATCATTGTATAATGCCATCACATTATCCTAAGGCAAACCATGAATATCACCTACCAACTCACACAAGAGGAATACCTACAGGCAGTCAATTTACATCATAAAAAAGGCAAAAGGCTCTTCATGCTTGCCATGTATGTCATATTGGCTACCCTCATTGTAATTGTCGGGACCGACTTTTCAAATAGCCGTGAGATCATCACCAATATGATCGCTGCATTTTTTTCGATCTCTTTTTATATACTTTTTGTACGTATGCTTTCTGCGTATCAGGCCAAAAGCATCTATCAAAAAAGTACGACTCTTCCCAATGAGGTCACGCTGCATATCTCAGGTAAAGGTATCAAGTTAGATAAAAAGAGTAATAATGCTTCCATGCCGTGGCATACATTTTCTCAGTGGAAAAATGATGAGAGATTTTACCTTCTCTATACAAATCCCCGCCAATTCAATGTGATTCCGGCCCGTGCTATGAGTGAAGCACAGAAAAAAGAGCTTGACGCGTATCTGAAAAAATACATTTCCCAAGATTAACTATATCATCGGGATGGCCCATTTCTTGTAGTATGCGACCAGTCTAAGTACTATCCCCGCTATAAACACCATGATCATCGAATAATAAGAGATCAATTCGTAAAGATTTAATATATAGAGTGTCAAGCCTATCAGAAGTGCGATCGTCCCGTAAAACCCTGTCTTGAGTACAAAAGGGATCTCATTGATGATCACATCTCTGATGATACCTCCTCCTACTGCCGTTACAAATGCTAAAGCCAAAACACCTGTAAGATTCAGTCCCGCTTCTATGGCTATCAGTGCACCCGTAATGCTAAAAGAGATAAGTCCTATGGAATCGCTCAGTATAAAAAACGGTTTATTCTCTATACTGTCTCTTTTGTTGAATCTAAATACGATCAGCAGGATCATGACGATAAGGATGGTAAGTGCAGGTACATTGTGTGTAAAGGTAAAAGGCATTTTATCTACAACGACATCTCTGATGATCCCCCCGCCCAGTGCAGTAAGAAATACAGAGATCAACGTACCCAGAAAATCAAGTTGATTTCGTACAGCCACAAAAAAACCCGAACTGGCAAAAGCGATAATACCGATATACTCCGCGATCTCAAACATATAGTGCAGCCTTCTCTATCAATTTCAAGATCCTTCTACTAGTTGGAGACACAGGAATTTCCCCGTGAACCCCATTTGACGATGATGCCGTGTCTGTCTGTCTCAAGATAGAGTTTACAGGTCCGCTGAACAACATCCGTACCATAACCAAACGTACCGTAACCACCATGATAATATGGCCAATGTCCATACCCCATGGACATTGAAGGATAACTGTATATCCTAGATCTTTCATAGACATAGACTTTGTTTTTATTTGGCAGGATATAAGTACTGTCAGGATATCCTATTTTCTGAATTAAATCATTGATATCCTGTCCTACCCACGCATTGTACTTGTTGACAAAATTCTGATGTGTGGCACACCCCTGCATGAACAAGAATACCATTGCCAAAAAAGAGAGTTTGAAAAAATATTTCATGACCTATTCCTTTCTACATTAATCAATGTATGGATTATTTATCATAGTATACACTCTAAATGTAATAAATGTGTAATTTCATAGAGGAATTCATCTTTTAAGGCTTTGAGCGTTTCATTATGAGAGTTTTTATACGCTATTCGAACCCTATAAGGCACAACACTCTTCTGAACCCGTGCTGCAAACGACCCATAATTTTTCGTTGGTACAGATAACGGTGTTTTAGTAAACGTACGGATTGAATGGGTCTATAGATGATATGTGATAGCGTGGAGAGCTATTCTTTGTAAGTATGCGGCACCAGCCTTGAGTCCTGTCCCTCGTTTTTTCTAAACTCCAATTCTCTTGGATCGGATCTCATAACATGAAGAAACATAAAGACATATCCGCCTACCACGACAAACAAAACGACAAGAGAGAATGATATAACAGAAAAAAGGTCCATAGTGACTCCAAATATTGAATGAATTATTCATTCTAGCGTATTCTCACAAAAATTACAAACTGACGTTTCATGGGAACATCCCAAAACACTATATTGAAAACGTGCGGAGAATATTATATAGAGGGGAATTACGTGCACATTTGGCAGAAACTGCCAAATGATTAGGAAAGATTAGCGGTAAGCTATTTGGTCATTCTAAATCTAGGCAGGTTTAAAAAATCAAACTTTTCACATAAGAGATTGACATCATCATCTATAGATTCACCGATGAATATCATAATCGACCGTTCTGGATAGTTCTCTAGCTCTTCGTATGAATCATTACCGAATGAGTAGTTTATCACGATAGGGTTTGGAACATCTTTTGTTTTCACGACACCTTTCACCCTGTAAATGCTTTTTGGAAGTGATTTTAACACTGCATCGACATCGGAAAATGCAATATCATCTTTTAAATAAACCACCTTTTGGGTGATTGAATCTTGTGCCGTATGGTCAAGACGTTCATAATCTTTTGCCAATCCGATGATCTCATCGACTTTGTAGACACCCTCAAAAACTTCTTTATGGACGATACCCTGTTGGGCATGATTGATCACATAGTTATTAAATATCTTTTTACCTGTAAGCGTATTCTTGATATTGTATTTTTCTTTGATCTCGATCACTTCTTTCTTTACGGCTTCCAATTCATCGTCGTTCACCAAGTCGGTCTTATTGAGTACAAGGATATTCGACCCGCCGATTTGGTATTTAGCCGTTGAATTCTCTTTATAGGAATCAAAGTTTTTAGCATCGACAACACAAATGACACCCTCAACAGAGATACCAAGGTTTTGAAGCGATAAAAAGATAGGAAAAGGCTCAGATGCCCCTGAGGTCTCAACAAATATGATCTCAGGACTATATTTATTCATGATTTCGATCACACCGCTTTCAAACTCTTGTGCCAATTGACAACAGATGCACCCTTCTGAAATTTCAAGTACTTCACTGTGTACATTCTTCAAGATATTACCATCGACGCCGATATCGCCAAATTCATTTACGATAATAGCCACTTTTTTATCAGAAAAGTGTTCTTTGACTGTATTGGTGAGCATGGTGGTTTTACCAACACCTAAAAATCCCGTAAGTATAAATGATTGTATCATGTCTATGTGCCTTAAAAATTAAATTGTAATTGAGTGGATGTTTTGTAAATTCGTAAGATATCGTAAATAGAGTTAAAGTAACAACTGTGCGCAATGCACAGTTGTAAGATTTCGTATTATTTTTTTGGAGCTTCCAACATTTGTTCGAAACCTACTTCTTTACACCATTCAGCAGTCAAATCGAATGCTGCAGATGCAGTGTCAAGGTTTTTCTGGATCAGATCCATTTTCTTTTTAAACTTTTTCTCAATAACTGAGTCAAGTGTAGCTGTACCACCTGAAGCTGTATACTTTTTAAGGAATCTGTCTTTAATACCTTCTTCAATAGCAGGTTTACTAACAGTACCTAGAGCACCGAACAGTGCACCTAGCATTGCCATGTTTGTAGCAAGCTCAGTACCAGCTTGATCGATAGCAAATTGTGTAAAGTCTTTAGTAAGAACTTTTACATTTAAAGAGTCAAGGTACTGTTTATCTTCATCAGTTAAAAGATCTATATCAGAGTTGATAATAACAAGACCATTCTCTTTAATACCAGCGTAAAAAGGCATAGTATATGATTTACCCATAGTAATAACTTGTGGGTGATAGATCATAACGATATCAGGGTAGATAACTTCCCCTCTATCATAGATAGGCACTGTACCGATTCTTGTATAACTCTCAGATGGAGCCATACGTTTTTCAGCACCAAAGAATGGGTTAGATACCGCATAGTAACCTTCTGTGTCCGCTGCAGTAGCTGCGATATGTGCCGCAGTAACTGCCCCTTGCCCACCTAGAGCGGGCATTCTGATTTTAATTGAATCTTTTGCCATTATAAAAGTCCCTCTTTTTTACATTTTTTCAAGTATTCTTCTGCTTCTGGTGAAACATGTTTGTAAGATGCAAATCTATCTTTATCTTGATCTTTCATTTCACCAAGTCCTTCATTTGCACTTAGTCCAATCTCAAGAATACAAGGTGTATAGATATTGAGGTAAGTCGGTCCGATTTCTCTAGCAACCAAGATCGCTTCTCTAACTGCTTTAGCTACTGCTTTTGGTGCAGAACCAGTCATGTTTACAGAGTAGTGACAACCAGAAGTTTTAGCAAGTTCCCACATTGGTACTTTTTCAAACTTTTTACCAGTCGGTGCCATTTTAAATACTTGACCTTTAGCCGTCATACCAGACTCTTGACCACCTGTGTTTGCATAAACTTCGTTATCAAAACAGATCGTTGTGATCTTTTCTTGTCTAAAGAATGACTGAAGTGTATAGTCAAGACCGATATCAACAGTCGCACCGTCACCCGCTAGAACCACAACGTCTTTTTGCGTGTCCGGGAATCTCCACTCTAATACTCTTTTGATACCAGATGCAACGGCATTTTGGTTACCAAAGAGTGAGTGTACTGTATGAAGTGCAATGTGTGGGAACATCAAAGATGTACAACCAGTTGAGTTTACGATAACTGTATCCTCAGGCTTAGGCAATGCAGAAAGTACATATCTTAATGTAGCCGCTTCAGGACAACCCGCACATAAAGAGTGCTCTTCAAGCAACTCTTTTGTCTCAGGAAGTTCTTTAATACCACGTGGTTTCTCTTGATTTTGAGCCCATGTTGCATTTTCCTCAAGATCAATGATCTCTTGTGGCATAATGTCTCTAAATTCAGGATTAATTTTATAAATATCTAATGCCATATTATGCTCCTTTTCCTGGGTTTACTACTTCCATAACTTCTTGGATAATAGCTTCAGCAGGTAAACTCATACCACCCGCAACTCTTGGTCCTGCATGAATGTTAACATCAACTTTTCCATAAAGCTTAGCTTTAACTTCATTTGCTAACCAACCAACAACGTTGAATTCTGGAACAAATACATGCTTAACACCTTTAAGTGCTTCTTCGAGCTCTTCTTCTGGGAAAGGTCTGATCGTTCTTAGCTTGATAACTTTAGATTTGATACCAAGTTTCTCTAGCTCTCTTTGACCCTCTTTTGCTTGGTTAGAAGCAGTACCACAAGTAACAAATGCGATTTCAGCATCTTCGTTACCAGTAACATGTACCAATCCTTTAAGTAGGTGTCTAGCGTATCTCTTAGATCTTTCAACTGCAGATCTGATCTCCCACTGCCAAGATGCATGTGTAGCATAAGAGATATAGTTAGACTTCATAACAAATGGATCTCTTAGGAATCTTCCTGGAGGCATCTCAGAGTCAATTGGAGGTAGTGGAGCCGCATATGGATCATATGGATGAAGTGCAATATCATCTTCTGGTAGTTCAACAGCTTCACGAGTGTGAGATACAAAGAATCCGTCTACTGCTGTAATAATTGGAACGTGAACATCAGGTTGCTCTGCAACTGTGAACGCTGCCAATGACATATCAAATAGTTCTTGTACGTTCTCAGCATACCAGATCATACATCCAGTCTCTAAAAGGTATTGTACTTCCAAGTTGTCTGGCTGAATAGTAAGTGGGGAGTTAATACCACGTGCCATCAGTACCAGTTGCATTGGAGCTCTTGTACCTGACCACTGTGCAAAGTTTTCCATTGCTCTAAGTGTACCAGGACCTGAAGTAGTTGTAATTGTTCTAGCACCTGCCATTGAACAACCTGCAACCTCAGACATTACACCAAATTCATTTTCACCACGGAAATAAACACCAACATAACCTTCAGCCCAAAGTTCACCAATAAGGTGCGCTGCTTCAGATTGTGGTGTAATTGGGTATGATACAGAAGCATCAACCGTTGCACGTTTAACAGCTTCTTTTAAAACCTCAGAACCAGTCATAAAGTGCTTAGTTCTAGGAGCTTCAAAAAGCATATGGTCTATAGAAACTAGTTTTTGTCCAGACCAGTTGTGTGTTTTAGTCATATCAGTAATTTTACTCATTCTTATCTCCTACTTTCCCAACTCAGCTTTTACTTCTTTAGCGATCTTGATGAATTTTTCAAGTTCGTGAGAGTGCTGGTCTCTTAATGTAGCCATTGCATCTTCATGCCCTGACAAACCACAGATCGCGATCGTATAACAATCCGTCTCTGCTCTTACAATTTTTAATGCAACGTTTGCATAGTGACAATGAACACCAATGAAGATTGCTGCTTTAATGTTATTATGCCAAATTGTTAAGTTCGGGTGATTCGGGTTGATCTCAACTTCAGCATCGATTTTTGGATACTTTGGTCTGTAATCATACATTGGGATCATTTTAGCGTTAAGAACATCTGCCATCTCTTTGATAAGTGTAGCTTTTTTCTTCGCTTCTTCATTCCAACCATATAATACTTGTGGACCAGGGAAAATAGTTGCATTTTCACTTGTCAACATCACTCTTGCAACTTCTCTCATTGCAGTTTCTTCATCAACCACATCTTCCAACAAAAGTGCTTTTCCTTCTGGTGGTGTGATTACACCTTCATACGTAGCCGCAGGATACGGTGAATAATACGCAGGACCTTGGTTTGCCATAACTTCTCCTAATTAAAAATTTAAATTAAATCTAGACTCTAGACTTATTCTTCGTGACCAGCCATTTCCATCGTAATACAATTACGATCAAGCATATCAGAACAAACGTACACACAAAGTGCACACCCTTTACATCTGTTTTCATCTACCCAAGATGTGTTTCTGTCTTTATCGAACATAAGCGTATTCGCTTCTGGACAATATAGTGTACACGTGTTACATTTATATTCAGCACATTTGTCTGCATCGACTTTTGCTACATAATACATTTTAACTCCTTTACTCCATGATGTTTAAACATATATCTACAATTAGAAGATCATATTCAATCATCCTAACCAATAGATTAGAAATGGAACTTCAAATAAACTTTACACAAAAAAACCTTAATATTACATATTAGTAATATTTATATATAGGTAATATTTATGATAAATTTTTTATCAACTTCATTCATATGTTTTCAAATGGGAGTTTACTGTAAAAACCTTTGACTTATCTTATAATTTATAGAAAATATGAGTAATATAATAATCAGTTATTTATAGTTATAATCTGTTTAGATCTATTTACACCTACATTTCTTCACATCACTGCTTTCAAAAGAATTGTCTCCATTACATTATATAGGGTGAAAATATACTGCATCTCTATGGGTTTACTTCTTTATTATTGGACCTATTTATCATTGATATCTTCAGTAATAAAAAGTTACTGTATCATAAAGGTTATACAATTGGTTCATCAGTCATATCAATGTCAAATTGTGAAATAGTAACAATAGACAGTTAAATTTACATTTTAATACATGTTTGTTTTTAATAAAGAGTATATTTTAAAAAAATCATCTATAATGGCTAAGGTTTTAGAAGGTGATTTACAAACCTTCTTTATTCAAATATATTTGATTTAGTTTTCTCACCATAAAGTATGGTGGATTCTAGACCCAGTAAATAGAATGTTTTACGAAAGAATTTAGTGAATTACAGGAGTTTTCAGTGGAAAAAATTATATTGCTTATTCCAGGCATACCGCTTGCTATAGCATTTATACTCTCTTTTATTAGCAAAAAGGAACATATTCCTAAAGTGAGTATCATGTTGTCAAGCATGATTGCATTGTTAGGGCTCTATGGAACCTATCATGTGATCACAACCGATGAACCCATACATGGACTTGGCGGTTTATTTGTATTCAATGAACTCTCCGCCATACTCGTGCCCTATGTTGCTATCTTAGGTCTTGTGATCCGTAAATATGCTACAAAATATATGTGGGATGAACCGGGATATAAAAGATTTTTCATTCTATTGAATTTTATCTTCTCTGCCATCTATATGCTGGTCATGAGTAATAACCTAGTGATCCTTGCCCTTGCTTGGCAGCTTATGAGTGTCAGTCTGTACCTACTGGTATCCTTTAATGTGGCATCAAAAAGTGCGGTAAAAAACGGTAGTTGGACCATGTTGATACATAAAGGGGCCGATCTACTCTTTATACTCGCAGTGATATTGACCTATCAGACGTTTGGCAGTGTTGATTTGGGACAACTGAGTCAAACATGGCTCGAGATGTCTAAAAATCCTATTGACAACCCTACAATTTTTGTGATCGGATTACTCTTCTTAGTCGCTGCCATGATGAAGTCTGCGATCGTACCATTTCATATCTGGCTGCCTTATACTTCTGAAGCACCTACCCCTGTATCAGCTTTAATGCATGCGGGTGTGGTCAATGTAGGCGGTATCCTTCTCAATAAATTGGCTTTTTTACTTCTACTGACACCCGCCGTACTCAATATTGCATTTGTGATTGGACTCTTTACTGCCATTTTTGCATCCGTGTTGATGCTGGTAGTACCGGATATCAAACGTTCACTTGGTTATTCAACAGCAGGACAAATGGGATATATGATCATGGAGGTCGGTCTTGGTGCATTCTCTCTTGCTATCTATCACCTTATGGTACACGGTGTCTTTAAGGCAACGCTCTTCTTGGAGTCAGGTGGACTTATTCGGTATGCGAGACATGACCCTAACATTCCGCAACGTCTCTCTTACAAGTTGTTCTGGGAAGAAAAAACAGAACATAAAAGTAACAAAACGTTTAATCTTATTGCACTCTTTACCATCTTGCCGCTTCTTATATTCATCGGAGTAAAAATGGTCCTTAGTGAAGAGTTCTTTGAGTTTAACGCAGCGATTGTGATCTTGGCATTCGGTTGGCTCACCGGTACTCAGCTCTTCTTGTCCTTCTTTAAGGTTTCAAGGTCTGACTCGATCAAAGTGATCCTAGCGCTTGTGAGTTCTTTTATTATTATCCTGTTTACTTATGAGTTTATCGGATTGGCATTGGAACATTTTATCTATGGCGAGCATGCCCTGCTTTTCTATGGTGCAGCAACACTTAATGTAACCATTATCATGTCAATGGTGGCACTGGCTGCCATTATGATCATAGGGTGGCTGTTTATGTATAAGCAACACTTTGTGGGTATACAAAAAAGCAAGATGCCGAAGAGATCAAGATGGTTATTTTATAAACTCTTGGCAAAAGAGGCCTACGTCTCTGACTTCTTTATCAAATACATTAAAATTTTCAAGAAGGGTTGAGTATGTTAATGAACATTATTCTATTACTATTAGCTGCAGGCGTACCTTATTATCTCATTTTGGAAAAGAATGAAAAACTGAACAGTGAGAAGATCTTCTTGATAAGCGGTTTTTTACTGCTTTGTGCCATTGTGGTCTCTACCTTCGTAGAGAGTCAATACTCTGCTCTGCTAGTAAGCGTTTCATTATTGAGTGCGATATTTTCTATCTATAAAGCGACAAAGACAACCAATTTTTATAAATTTGGTTACTATTTGCTCTTTATCAATGCACCGTTTTTTATGTTGTTCATACGAGAACAGGGTGAACTTTATAGTCTGTCGCTATTGATCACACTTGCAGGTGTCTACTCCATAGCAAAACACTATGACAAATACTATGGAAGTGCCAATTATCATGGGATCAGCGGTACAACTTTGGCCACACCTTATGTAGGGGCTTTTTTAACCGTCTATTTGATCACACTGGCGCTCTATCCCCCATTTCCCAATGCACTCTTTTTATTGAGTAATATGATCAAAGAGGAGACTACGCTGCTATGGTATATCGTGGTCGTGGTAGTATTTTTTGGTAACTTCATGATAGCGATGAGGGTGATGCCAAGGACTGTATTTGGAACACCAAATACCAATCTGCACTATGTGGATCTTACATCAAAAGAGAAGGTCATGCATTTTGTCATAATTATCGCACTACTTAGTTTAAGTTTCATTGGATTTAAAGGGGCTATCGCATGAGTATATTAGAGAAACTAAATGCCGTTAAAAATACCGTTCCGCACTATTGGCCTATCGGTTCATTCATTCATCACAATCCGCTCAAAGGGTTTGAACATCTCAATTTTAAAGAGGGACTGGATAAAGCCCAAAGTATTTTTGGCGGTAGAGTCTATATGGAGTCATCGTACTATTTGAAACTCTATGAGGAAGGGAAGATCGATCCTGACATCCTGAAATCAAACCTGGAGAAAATTCTCGAGATCGACGGCCTGGCAGAGTATTACGACTTGGCTGAAAAATGTCTCTTGGAAGTCAACCCGAAATGGAACAGTTTCAGAAGCTCTGCATCGATAACTGAGCATGAGATTGATGAAGAGCTTTTGGCATATCTGGATGAAAAGTTCTTCTATCATAATAAAGAGAAATGGCGTAAAAAGCTGACAAAGCACATGACACTGTATGAGATCAATGACATCCTTTTCGACAGGGATGATAAAGAGATGATCGAAAAAGAAGTGATCGAATATGTATCACGTTTTTTAGATGAAGAACAGACGACACTCACTATGTCAAATAGAGATCTTGGGATGTTTGAAACGTTTAAACTCTATGAGAACCTTGAGTATGCCAATGATTCTGAAACCTTTGTCAAAGAGGCACTTGAAAAGCTGCAGGTTGCAGAGGAAGATATAGAGAGAAACCTTCTAAAGCATATTCTAAAACTTCATGGCTGGGCAGGGTTTATCAAGTATCGTTCTGAAGACCCAAACTACTATTCGCAACAACAGTACCCTTCCTCTATGATGGATTATCTGGCTATCAGGTTTTACTATGAACTGAAGTATTTAAAACATAGAAAGATCAGTAACTATAAAGAGTTGGAAACTTATATCCAAGACCATAGCGCTTATGTATTACTCAAAATACTTAAACATAAAGGCAGTTTGCCTGGAAAATTCATCGATGCGATGGAAGATCAGAAGAACTATGATGATATCCTAGAGAGCTATACACAATACGTACTTCAACTGGATGCAAAGCAAGTACATCTTGCAAGTGATCATCTTGGCAATACAGAGATACCACTGACTGAACTTGCGAAGATCATGGAAACACTCAGAGAAGAAGAAGGATATGTCTGGCTGAAATCACTTGAAGACAGTTATATCCGTTCTTATGTCGATGAGTTCACCACCATACCGCAAGAGGAAAATGAAAAAGCGGTCGCTTCTGCTACATTCTGTTTGGATGTAAGGTCTGAAGTGATCAGAAGACAGATCGAAAACAGTGGTCCATACCAGACCTACGGTGCGGGCGGATTTTTAGGTCTTCCGATCGCATTTGTGGAGTTTGATAAATCACATGAACTCTTTTTATCTCCGGCGATCGTAAAAGCAGGAAATATCGTATTTGAAATACCAAAAGAGCGTTATGAAGACTATAGTTCAAAAAAAGGGATGAACAAAACGACCAAAAAAGTACTAAGCGATCTTAAAAACAACCCATATACACCCTATATTATGGTTGAGGCAATCGGCTGGATCTTCGGTATCAATCTTTTTGGAAAAACATTTTCACCAAGAAGAACACAGAAGCTTTTTTCAAAACTGAAACCTCAGAAACCGAAAACAACCTATACGTTAGATAAGCTCTCACCCGAAGAGATAGAGATGTATGTCAATAAACTTCATACACATATCATCAGTGAAGTCTTGTCAACCAGCTGCCCTAAAGAGTGTACAGCAGAAGAGATCCAAGCCATTAGAGACCACCTTGTTCTAGGTAAAGAACTCAAAATAGAATTGTCCAGTGAACTCATAGAAAAACTCAAAAATGAGTACAAGATCACAGAAGAGGACTATACCTTCCAAAAGCATAAGCTCTCTATGGTCGGTTTCACACTTGAAGAGAAAGTAAACTATCTTCATAACTACTTGACAATGATAGGTCAAGTGGACAACTTTCCTGAATTTGTCACGATCATCGGTCACGGAAGTATTTCTGACAACAATCCATTTGAATCAGCACTGGATTGCGGTGCATGCGGGGGGAATATCTCTCTACCAAATACAAGAGCACTTTGTATGATAGCCAATACCAAAGAGGTACGTGAAGCACTCAAAGAAAAAGGAATTGAGATCCCTGACAGTACAAAATTCATACCAGGGTTGCACATTACTACAACCGATGAGATCAAATACTATGATACTGATATCCTCACGCCTGAAGAGATGCCTAGGTTTTTCCAGATCATGCGTGACTTTAACAAAGCATCTCAAATGTCCAGAGGAGAGAGAATAGAAGCACTTCCGTATACACATACACAAGAAGATGTCATGATCAAATCGATGGACTGGTCTGAACCTAGACCTGAATGGGGACTGGCAGGTAATATGGGAGCCTTTGCAGGACCTAGAAGTTCAACAAAACATGTAAACTTACACAATAGGTTCTTTATGCATTCTTATGACTGGAAGGTAGATAATGACAATGCTGATATCCTCACACGTATCTTCAACGGGCCGCTCATCGTAGGTGAATGGATCAACATGGAGCACTATTTTTCTACCGTGGATAACGCCGTTTATGGTGCCGGTTCTAAAGTCTATCATAATGTGGTTGCAAAAGTGGGTGTCTATAATGGTAATTATAGTGATCTAAAGATAGGTCTTCCTACGCAATCAGTTCTTTTAGAAGGTGAAGCCTATCATGAACCGGTAAGACTGCTGACATTTATGGAGGCACCATTGGAAAAAGTAGGGAAAGCCGTAGAGAACTCTATCGCAAAAGAGTTTATTTTAAATGAGTGGATTCGTCCCGTGATCATTGATAAAGAGGCTAAAAAAGTCTACTCTTATGAGTCAGGTGATTTTAAAGTCATTAAAGAGCTCTCATAGCTCTCTTTTTATGACATCTTAAGTTTTAAATGATATAAACCTCTTATAAATCGTATAAATAAAGGAAATAGTATGTATACCCTAGAAATTGAAAAAGAGTGTGGCTGCTTTAAAAAAAGCGGATTTGAAAAAACTATGACATTCGAATCAAGAGAAGATATGTATAACAAAGCACGTGTTCTAGAGTGCCTGATGAATCAACAGTTTTGTATGACACACTTTTTTGAAGCCGTAGATTATGGTGACAAGATCATCATACATAGCAGTGTAAGACCTGATGATGAGGACGATGATGACATCGAAGATGCGAATACACTCGTAAAGAAAAGTGATGTCACCATTGGATTTGACGGCAGCCAAGTACCTCCAAAAGAGAGTGGCTCAAACTAATAAAGTCCTGCGTAATAAATAATTATTATTCTAAGTCAAGGTAGAACAAAAACCACTCCTTGACTAATCTAAAAAATGACTCAACTGCTAATAAGAATCACCAAGATTTCGAATCCCATCTTAAATATGTAATATAATCCAATGCTTGAACCCCTCCTCTATAAACTTTTGTACTTCTTTTGACTTTTATAAAGAATGTATACTTTTAGGAGTAATTTTATCTTATTTAAAGTTTTACTAACTATACTCCCGTAAATAAATGACCAAAAGGAAAAAAGTTTATGTATACAGTACAAATGGAACACGAATGTGGATGTTTTAAAAGAAGTGAATATGCAAGTGAAAAAACATTTGACACTCAGCAGGATGCATACAATTATTCAAAAATCGTAGCAGAGTTCATGAATGAGGAGTTTTGTTCAAAACACCACTTTTTTGCACAAAAGACAGCAGATGACGCGTTTTTGATCAGAGTAGCTGAGAACCCTAATGCAGGTGGTTCTTGCGGTACTAGCAGTGCAGGCAGCTGTAGTACTGATGGTGGTTCATGCGGATGTTCATAGCCGCTGCGCTTATTTGAAGAGGCATGTCTATTCAGAAGCAGTACGCTTCATCACTGGGTAGAGACCTCTCCTCTCCACCCTCTTTTATTTTTCTTCCACAGTGATATCTGAAGCTATGATATACATAGGTGCATTATGCACATGTAACATAGCAGTGCCGCTACCGACCGCAAAACCATAGAGATCATGCTCTTTGATGATACTGATACCACTCATCATATCAAGAAAAGAGAGGACACTGTTTTGAAGGATTCTTGACTCTTTAATATCTTTGCACACGATATTGATCGTATGAAGATCTTCCCCCTCATCATCCTGTACAACAATCGTCACAACTTTTGAAGTCTCTGACAGTGATTGCACTGAGCGGATCTGAGCATCTTTAAAGTGGTTGTACTTCTCCAGTAAGCTGTTTATCTGTTCCATTTTTGGCCTTTATCTTAGATGTGACATCTTAGCGAAAGAAGACTTACTTATACCCTTTGATATCAACGCATCAGGTTAAAACCATTTTTAAGGGCAATGAGATAAATAAACCATATAATTTTTAATAAAGAATAATATGCTATGCTATATTTAGAACTATGAAGAAAGGATTACACATGAGTAAATTAGATTTGACACTGACAGAAAACGTACTGACTGGGCTCAATAAGATCAACAATGATTTGATAGATGTAAAGAAAAGACCACATAGTAATCTCTTAAAACCAACGGAGATGGAGTTAGAGATCTGGCGTGAGATCTTTAAAGAAGACCAGGTAAAAATACACGGTTGCAGGTGTGGTTGCAGATAAATAGATTACGCTCAAGTGAAAGACTTGTGCCTTATGTTGAAACGTAATAATGATTATTGCTGTTGAGTAGGGTCGAACAGTGCAATTTGCTCCAAGGCTTGATCAAAGTACTCTGGTGTCAATTCAAAGGCATTGACACCCAGGTCAGCTATCCCATAAAGTTTATCTGTATCTTTGGGTGAGACCAAGGCGAATATGATTTGTTCAGATTTTAGGTCTTTCATCTGTTTTAAAAGCCCAGCACCCTCAGGTTCAACACTCAGATCACTCAGCACAATATCATAGTCGTTTGCATTAAAAAGTCTTAATGCTTCTTCCTTTCCCAACGCTTTATCGACCCTATTGAACAATGTATTGAACATTTTGGTCTCTGCATCAAACTCCGACCTCTCATCCTGTATGAAAAGTAAATTCCGTTTTTTATCTCTATTCATTCTTTTCCTTTCATTCAAAACATATCAACTATGAAAAACGTATTTAGATCTTTTTCTTGGTGTTGAGAAACTGTTTAGCAAACTGATCGCCTTTTTTCTTGAATCCTTCAGCGATTTCAGCAACATAGACTTCATCGGCTGTTTTTGAGAACAGCTCCAGCCATCTCGTAAACGTTTCTCGTTTTAAATGAGGCATCTTGACATGTGCACCTACGAAATTTCCGTAGTACGTGTCTTCTCCCAGCATTTTAGCCAACCAGAAATCTGCTAAAAGATCTATGTGTTCAAACCAATCCTCACTGCTTAGATCATCACCGATCTCATCTATAAAAAAAGGAGCCAAGACTTCATCTTCTAACGCTTTCTCATAAAACAAAGTCATTAAGATCCGAAGGTTTTCTCTGTTAATACTGCTTTGAAGTTCTATGCTTGATCCTTTTATACAAACCGTCTGTAAACACTCACGCTAATAAGATGTTTTTTTGAAATGGAATTATAGCAGGATTTATCAAAAACCGGAACACTTCTTTCCTCTCTATCTGCTGTATCCAATAGATAGCATCACACCCCCTCGAAGTAACCTATAGGTTTTTTGGGTATAATAGTAAACGATAAATTATCTAGAGCAGTTAGGAACACTATGCCAGTAACGATTAAAAAGCCCAAAACACTCAAAGCTTACTTGAAAACAGAGTTCGATACACCTAAAATGTGTCTTCTTTCAATCATCAATGATAAGCATGTTTCATGGGAATTTTGTATGACAATGCTCAAAGAAGTGTTTCATAAAGATCAGGAAGAGGCAGAAGCTATTGCCCATGAGATCGTCACCAATGGTGAAGGGTTTTGTGGTGGATATATGTTTGAAATAGCGCAAACCAAAGCAGAGATGATCGAAGAAAAAGCAAAAAAAGAAGGTTTTGATCTAGTGTGCTTGATTGAAGAAGTGTAATCTTAGTCTATCGTATCTCACGTTTCCATCTACTCATTTAGACTTTAAATATTGAAACATATTGCTATCTTTCAGTAACTATAAACTTTTGTAGCTATAATCTTTTTTGTAAACCAATTGTATGGAGGTAAAATGCTAATTCAACCACAAGATGTGCAACAAGTGGCAAATGCCATGATGAATATGCTGCATGAAGATGAGATGGAAGTGATCAACAATTTTTACGATGCTGTGAAAGCCAAAGATGTAGAAAAAGTGGATGAACTCTTCCCGGGATTCCTCACTGAAATAGAGAACCACTTTAAAACTGAAGAAGACATGATGGAGCAGAGTGCTTACTCCGACATGCAGATGCATAAAAGCGATCATGATGTCATAAGAAAGAAATTGGAAAAATTTCATAAACGTTGGGAAGTACTCAAAGGTCCAAAAGAGCTGCAGGGCTTTTTGGAAAAAGACTTTAAAAAGTGGTACACACAACACATCTCAAAATGGGATGCACAAACTGCGCCGAACATCGGCTAAGGTGTACGCTTAAAGCACAGTTCCATTTTAACATGAATCTGTTCTTTGGAGAGACTTTATTTTAAAGTCCCTACTCCCATAGCATATTAACTTGCCAGGATCTCATCCAATTCATCTGCATAGATGATCTCTTTTTGAAGAAGAATTTTAGAGAGTTTTTCTATCGTACTCCAATTCTCATTAACCAAATCAACCACTGTGCGTTGACCTTCAGTCATCCAGCGTTCAAGTGCCGAGTCTATTTTCTCATGATAGTGTTCTGTATCTTTATTGGCAACAGATTTTTGTTGTGCATCCATCACACCATTGATATTGATATATCCGACCTCTTTATCCATTCCGTAATGTGCGATAGCTACGTAGGCATCACGTGTGGCCTGTTGCAGGTCATTTGAAGCACCGGAGTCCATGCCTTCTATATCACCGAACTGTTTGATCTGGGCTGCTCTTCCCGCCAGTGATACAGATATCTTGTCTTTAAAATCTTTGACCGTCATGTTCTCTTGCACATCACTGTAGTTGTGCGAAATGAAATGCTCATTATTGTCTTTAGGCGTAATGCTTACATGCTCTATATGAATATGAGGCATTAACACCTTGGAGATGACTGCACGTCCCGCTTCATAGACTGCAGTCTCTTCAAACATCTGTTCAAGAGAGAGGTAAGATTGTCTCTCACCATATTTGATCGTATTGATCTGATCAATGAGAATGTCCTGGGTGATTGCAGGCAAGCCATGACGCAGACAGTAGAAAGAAGCTTCTTTTCCTAGCATTTCAAGTTGGGAACCTGTAAACCCTGTGGTATACATCAGCAGTTTCTTCATATCAAATGTACCACTGGTAGGTTTTTCATTGATCACTTTATCTAAGAAGTACTGTCTTGCATCTTTATCAAGATTGTTGACCTCTATATGAATCTCTACCCTTCCCGGTCTGATAATGGCAGGATCGATATTTTCTTTATAATTGGTTGCAGCGATCACAAAGATATCTTCGCCTTTTCGCCCTGCAAAACCGTCCATCTCCGATAGGAGTTTGTTGATAGGTACTTCCCTGCCGTTTTCGCCGTCACGTCTTCCTATGGTATCGATCTCGTCAATGAAGATGATAGCAGGTGCATACGCTTTTGCCCGTGTAAAGATCGATTTGGTCTTCTCAGGTTGTAGCAGCTCAAGTCCCGTAGTCGAGATAAAAGGGAGTTCCGCCTCTTTGGCAAACGCTTTTGCGAGCATCGTCTTTCCTGTACCCGGAGGTCCATACAACAGCATACCTTTCGGCGGCGCTATATTAAAACTTTCCAGGAGCTTCGGCTCTTTAAAGAAATTGATGACCTCGCCTAGTCTCTGTTTTGCCTTATGGTGCCCCGCAATATCATTAAAAGAGACATTAGGGATATCAAAAACAAGACCATCTTCGCTAAAGTCTTTGATCCTCACGACTTGTGAAAACTTGCACGAGTTGACCTTATAGGTAATCACACCGTTCTTCTCAGAAATGGTATCGCTGATATCCAGTGTCGTATTTTTTCTGAACAACTCTCTTACCAGTGTTTCATTTTCAATAAGCGGCATGACACGCTCTTTGATAAATGCTACAGACTCTTTGGAGAGAGATACCTTTATCTGCTTGAAATACATGATCGGCTTATCCGAATCCTGCATGAATTGTGTGATCCTGTTAAAGAAGAAAGTACTCACCTTCTCTTTAAGACGTCTTGCATCCAGTTCCGGAGCGAAGTTAAGCATCTGTATCGTCAAGAAGTTATCAAAATTCTTCCCTACAACAAACTCGATATTATACTGGTCATAAAACTCATCTTTATAGCCCAGAAAGACCCTTTTGGATATTTTTTCAAAGGCGTCATACTCCAGCTTATTGAAGAGGACAATGTGTGCTTTAGAGAACCTGGAAACAAGTTCGGGTACGATGGCTTCCTGGACACCACCGCTTCTGCTCTCACGCTTCTTCTCTCTCTTGATCGCTTCAAGGATCATAGATTCGGCTTGTACATAATCTTTCTCGACCAGATCTTGAAATCTGTAGTCTTGGTAGAGCTCTTTACCTACACTCGTCGTAATGATAAAAATTGCTTCTGTAAAATCCACCATGTAGTTTGCATTTTCATCGTTGTAGATAATATCAGGGTCTTCATTACACGGCTCATCTGTGATCTTATCCCAACCACATGCATCACGCATCTTACCGCCTTCAAAGATGGAAAAAAGGTTGTTTTGGATGACATTGTCACACTTCTCAAAAGAATCAAGTACGATGACAGCCTTGGGATTTCTATGTACAAAGCCGGTGAGCTGACCGACACCATACCCTTTCCATCCGGCAGGATATCCGTACAACTCTCCACCGTTTTGCTGATGGTACTGTGTCATGTCGAACTTCATGATCTTATACTTCGGTATATGTTCTGCCATCAACTCTGCGAGGAAGGTCTTACCCGTAGCCGGAGGTCCTAAAAAAAGATAGGTGGCCTTCGGTCCTTTTTGATCCTTGACAGTGGTTTTCATACTGTTGGCAACCACATTGATCGCCTGATCCTGTCCAAAAAGTTCTTTAGAGAGTTCTGCTTTGAACTGCTTAACGAATTCTATATTGTTCTGCGCCTCTATGAGGGCTTCTTCATCCCACTCACCTTTATCAAGTTTCTTGTATTTTTCAATATTTGCTTTGACTAATGCTTCTGTTTCTGTCATGTGTTTACTCTTATTGGTTTGGATCTGTTTGATCTCTATAATTAATTAAGTGAATTGTAGCTTTTCTATCTTAATTATGGATATGACTGACTAGTGTAAAAACTAGCCGTTACTTTTTGCTTTGGCAATACGTGCCAACATGGCATCCAGGCTTCCTGTTGAACGTACTTCTACGACTGCCGTGACCACTGCATGCAATGCAACATATTTGAGATAGCTTTCAAGGTCTTCACAACCGCTCTCTTTCATATTCTCTTCTATTTTTGTTTTCTGTGCCTCTGTGACTTTAAATCCAAGTTCTACAGATGCTTCCCCGCTTGATGAACCTGCAGGTGTAAGCGTAAATGCCTGCGTTTTGAGTGCCACTACTTTTAGGTATGCGGTGATGTCATCAAAGCCGTTTTCCGATGCTCTCAATGCTATCGTCTCTTGTTGTTCTTCTGTTACATAAAAGTGTATATCGATCGTTGTATCCATTGCTCTGTCTATTCCTTTTGGACTTTTCTAGGCCATCATATTGTAAATTCACTTAAAACCCTATTTCATACATCAGAGGCGTGCTGCGAAGCTTTAATATTTAAGATATAAAAGCTACAATGCATCCAACTAATTCATTGCTAAAAAAGATGAAAAACGATAAAGGTAACAACGAAAATGAATACAGATGCATTAACACTATTACAAGATGAAAACACATCCGCTGAGATCTTAGATCAATTAAGTACAGAAGAGAATCCATTTGTACGCGTACGTGTCGCTGCACATATCAATACATCAGCAGAGACGTTAGTGAAACTGAGTAAAGATGAGATCCCTCTGGTCAAACAGTTTGTTGCAGAACATTTAAATACACCCGTAGATACTTTGGTTGAACTAAGCCAGGACAGTGACCTCTCCTACTGGATCGCAGGAAACCCGAATACCCCTGTAGAGATACTCAAAGAGCTCAGTAAACATGAAGATGAGAATGTACGATCATCTCTTGCGGTCAATCCAAGTACCCCGGCTGAGATATTGGATCTATTAATGATAGATGAAAATGAAGATGTACGTGCTGCTGTGATGAAAAATCCCGTGATACAGGCTAAGAACGCAAAATAACTTTTACATATTTTTTATAGAGTATCGGTAACATTATATAAAACCGAAAAAAGGGATATATAATGAAAAACACCTTAGTTAAACTCTTATTCATAGGAGTAGTTATTACATCAACCAGTTTGGTGGCAGCGCCATTGAGCAAAATGGATTTAATCAATCAGGCAAAAAAAGAAGTAGGTGAAATCACACCAAAAAAATTAAAAATATTGCTTGATGAAGGTGAAGATATTATTGTTTTAGACGTACGTGAAACCGAACAGCATGCAGAGGGAAGCATACCCTTTGATGATTTTAATAAAGAGAGTTTTCTTGCTGTAACGCGTGGAAATCTGGAGTGGGAGATTCATACACTTATTCCGGATAAAGATATGGACATTGTCACCTACTGTCGCAGAGGTGGACGTGGAGCTTTGGCGGCACAAGTTTTAAGAAAAATGGGCTATAAGAATGCCACAACGCTTCAGGGCGGATTAAAAGGCTGGGCAAACGCGGGGTATCCTGTAAAAACAGGATTAGGTGATGTTGTATTGAAAAAGGAAAAATAGATATAACGGCAGTTATCCTAAATTATGAGCCTAGTGCTGCTAGGAACACTTTGACTCATAGACCTTCTTTACCTCTGCGATAAATGCATCGGTAAAGAGATCTATATACTCTTCATCTTCATCATGATAGGCTATAAACCCAAAGAAATCCTCAGGTGTGATCTCACTCTCACACATTTTCTCTATGGCTTCCATAGTGTGGTCACTGGCAAAGAGACCTGCGATCTCTTCTCCTAGATACTCGTATGTTTCATGATCGATCTCTGTATAACACTTTTGCTCAAGCAGCAAGGCTTCAAGCTCATCTATCCTCTTACCTTCAGCTTCTGAGGCAGATCCATTTTTTAAAATGGTCATAATGATCGCCTGCAGTTCTGCCAATATTTTTGCCTGTTCACTCATTTCATCTCCTTTTTAGTAATCGTCATCATCATCTTCATCATCATTGATACCAAGGTTATCCATGAACTGCTCTGCCAGGATATCCGCTTTTTTATAAAACTTCTCCGCGATCTCTGGAACAAAGAGCCGATAGACCGTCTGATGAAAGAGTTCCAACCAGCGTTCAAACGTTTCTCGAGAAAGCGGTCCCAGAAATGCGTGCGGAGGGAAAGGGTGTCCCTGATATGGTGACTCACCTGTCATCATTTGCATCCAAAAATTATAGAGTGTGTTAAGATGTTCATGCCATTTACCGTTTTTTAGATCATTCCCCAGAGCTTTGATGAAGATAGGACCCAGGATATCATCTTGAAGTACATCAGTATAAAACTCACGTACCATTCTCTCTATGGAAGGTCTGTCAACTGAATCATAAGGCATTGTCTCTCCTAATATTAATGCTGAGAGTATAGCTAAACTATACTACAAGTGTATTTACGTGTACATGCTTTGCAGCATTACACACTGACTGAACACTCTTTGGTTAGCAGGGCCTCTAGCCATGCAACCTGCTCTTTTGTCAAGGCTAGTCTATTGTAAATACAATCCAACTCTCTCAAATTCACAAGACCTACTATCTCATCAGGAAGTTTTGTGAGCTTGTTTTTCCAAAGGGTTAATTTACTTAAGGTCGTAAGTTTTCCTATCTCTTCGGGCAGAGATGTCAGCTGGTTCCCGCCAAGTTCCAAGGTTGTCAAACTTATAAGGTCACCGATCTGCCTTGGCAGTATTGTGAGTCGGTTCTCTTGGAGAAGAAGAAGCTTTAAGTTTTTTAAAGCCCCTATCTCTTTGGGTAAGCTGCTTAATTGGTTGCCCGGTAGATACAGCTCTTCCAGATTCACGAGTTTCCCTATCGCAGAGGGTAATTGCGTAAGCCGGTTCCCTAACAAATAGAGTCTCTTTAAGTGTGTTAGGTTGCCTATTTCTGCCGGCAGCTCAGTCAGTTGGGCACCAAGAAGGTTCAGTTCCGTTAGCTTCAGTAACTTTTCTTTGCTTCTTGGCAACCCTTTGAAATAACCGCCCTTCAGATATGAATCATGGTCTACCCACTGTAGGTCCGGGACTGCGTTTTCATCTGCCCACTCCCAAAGTGCGTGAACCCAGAGTTCATCTGTTTTATTCATGACGAAGGAAGGTACTTATGCTTTATGGAAGCCGAGTATATGACCAAAAAGTTTATCTTCAGTGAGTCCCATTTTTGCTGCTGTCATCAAGTTGTTGTCTTGGTAGTACTTTAACAATGCCTGTGGATCCTGACCTGTCATTGTCGCTTGGTAACCTAGTGCAGCGATCACCTCTTGTTCATGTACATCAATGCCTTCTCTTTTAGCCAAAGCTTCAACGATAAGTGCCAACTTGATACTTTGTCTTGCCTCTTCACGTACAGATTCTCTGAGCTGTCTGAACTTTTCCTTATCATTCACATAGGATTGATGTTCTTCTTCCGTGAAACTTCTGGTCTTTTCACGGACCTTTGCATCGATCTCTGTCTCTACAACGTTGTTAGGTAAAGTAAAGTCAAATTTTGCAAGCAATGCTTCTACGATCTTTGGTTTAAGATCACGCATATAGATCTGTGAGAGTTCTTCAGCTGTGACCTGTTCACCAAACTGTTTCTTCAGTGTTTCAACCGTTGCAGTATTATTGTTTAATACTTTTTGTGCAAACGCATCATCTATCGTCACCGGTTTTTGCTCTTGGATCTCATGCAGTTTAACAACAAACTTGGCTTCTTTACCCGCCAGATCATCGGCAGAATAGTTTTTTGGGAAAGTAACGATCACATCTCTCTCTTCCCCATACTCCATACCGACAAGCTGCTCTTCAAATCCTGGGATAAACTTGTTAGACCCTACTTTAATGTTAAACTTCTCAGCACTCCCGCCTTCAAATGGTTTATCATCGATATACCCTGTAAAATCGATCACAGCGACATCACCGATTTCTATCGGCTTTGGTGTTTCAAGTTTGGTAAATGGCGCTTGTTGTTGAGCGAACTCTGCAAGTTTTGCTTCTACAGCTTCAGGACTTGCAGTAGGTTTTGTATAATCTGGTGCGATCTCGTCAAAATCAATGTCATCCACATTGATCTCAGGGCTGACAGCTACTTCTACTTCAAAGTAGATACTGTCGTCTAACTGCTCGTATTTTTTGAGTCCCGGTTGGCCCAATATGTTTTCAACATCCAAATTACCTTCTTGAATACCGGCATTGATGAAATCTTGAAATACTTGACTTGCAGCATTTTGCTCGATGTTTTCATCGGTAGTCTCTTCGTCTTTAGGTGCTTTTTCTGCTTCTTCTTTAAGTTTAGCGACTTTCTCTTCGATCACGCTATTTTCGACAGTACCACTTATAATGTAATTTACATCATCTATTTTTTCTACTGTAACTTTCAATACAATCCTTTCGGTTTTAAATTGCGTAATTTTAGCATTATTGTCTAAAATTAACAAATCTATAGTTTTAAGCTATGAAACAGCTTCAATTGTACTGTTAAAGATTTATAATAGAAAGTTTTTGAGAGGTTTTAGTATTGGATGATCAGAGAGATCATTGAGATAAGCCACCCGGGAGGGTGACCAATGGGGTTGAAGAGACTACTCTTCGTGACCAGCCATTTCCATTGTAATACAATTTCTATCTAGCATGTCAGAACAAACGTATACACAAAGTGCACACCCTTTACATCTGTTTTCATCTACCCATGATGTATTTCTCTCTTTATCGAACATAAGCGTATTCGCTTCTGGACAATATAGAGTACACGTGTTACACTTATATTCAGCACATTTGTCTGCATCTACTTTTGCTACATAATACATTGATTTCCCTTCCTTATACGTCTAGTCTAGTAATTAGCTCATCACCAGTCAAGTCTACAGTTTTTGCCATCTCGAAAGTTTTGTTGATAACTTCCATGTTTTTAGCAAGCAATTCTTCTTTTTTCTTAAACTTTTTCTCAATAGCAGAATCCAGCATTGCTGTACCACCAGAAGAAACGAATGAAGTTCCCAAGAATCTTTCTCTTACCGCTGCTTCAATGTTTTCAGTTGTTACAAGTTTTGTAAGACCAAGAAGCATACCCATCATTGCCATGTTCGTAGCAAGTTCAGTACCAGCGATTTTGAGTGCCAATGCTGTTGCGTCAAATTGTACAACTGTTGCATTTAGGTCATTAAGAACTTTAATATCATCTTCATTAAGAACGTCAAAGTCAGTGTTGATAATGATCAAACTGTTTGGCTTTAGACCTGTATAGAAAGGCATTGTATATGATTTACCATGTGTAACAACTTGTGAATGGTAGATCATAATAATATCAGGGTAAACAACTTCACCCACTTCGTAAATTGGCTCTGAAGAAGCTCTTACGTATGCTTCAACAGGTGCCATTCTTTTTTCAGAACCAAAGAATGGTACCAAAGATGCATATTTACCTGCGTTATCCATAGTAGAACCAAGGATGTGAGCAGTTGTTACAACACCCTGCCCACCAAGTCCTGAAATTCTAATATTATATCGTTCTTTTTTCTTTTGCTCAGCCATATTAAACCACCTCTGCTTTTTTAGCTCTTTTAGCTGCTTTTTCTTCAGCTTCTACACGATCGATTACAGCTTTTGCTTCATCAGTCATGTACTCTTCGAATTGGAATCTTGTTTTCTCTTTCTCTTTTGCATCCGCAAATACATCTTCTGTAGGGATAGAGTACTCAATGTTACATGAAGTATATGCATGAACAAATGTAGGACCAACTTCTCTAGCAACAAAGATCGCTCTTCTGATAACTTTTGCAGCTTTCTTGATGTTTGTTGGAGAAAGTCTTACTGTATACACACAACCAGCAGCTTGCGCCAATGCAGTTGCAGGCATCTTCTCACCTTTTTTACCGAGTGGAGCCATTTTAAGGATAGCACCTTTAGGAGACATACCAGACTCTTGTCCACCAGTGTTTCCGTAAACTTCGTTATCAAGCATGATCGTTGTGAATTTTTCACCACGGATCCATGAGTGCATAGTCATAGAGAAACCGATATCCATAGTACCACCGTCACCAGCGATAGTGATAACATCTTTGTGTTTCTCAGGGAAACGAATTCTAAATGCACGTGTAAGACCAGAAGCCATAGCATTTTGGTCACCGTAGTTACCATAGATGAATGGAACAGCTGCTTGAGAAATAGCCAAACGACCACATCCAGCTGTACCTAGTGTTACAGTCTCTTCTGGTGCTGGAAGTGAAGCGAAGATCAATCTAATGAAATACGCCATCCAACAACCAGAACACATTGGGTGTTCTTCCATCAATTCTTTGAACTGACCCATGTTTCCTGGACCAGCTTCATCTTGAGTTTTTCCAAACGGACCGTAGTCAACTAACTCAACATAATCTTTTGGTAAATATTTTTTAAATCTCTCTGCCGGAGTTATATATTTTAAGCTCATTTTATCCCCTTTTTATAGTTTTAGATCGTACTCTAGACCAAGAGCAGTGTGAATTTCTTTCATGATCAATTCTACTGGAAGTGTCATACCACCGTATACTCTTGGACCCTCTACAACGATTCCACCATTTGGAATAGCTGCTTTAACTTCTTTACATAACCAACCGATAATGTTGTGCTCAGGAACGATTACCGCTTTAGCATTCTTTAATGCTTCTCTGATTTCATCAACTGGGAATGGTCTGATTGCTTTTACTTTAACAAAACCAACACTTAAGCCCTCTTCTTGAGCATATCTATGTGCTTCTCTACATTGTGCTGCAGCACAACCAGAACCAAGAACAAATACATCAGCTTCAGGGTTTTGAACTTCGATCGGTCCACCAAGGTACTCATAGATATATTTCATCGCACGTTGGTTTGAATCCCAGATCTCTTGCTGCCATACTGAGTGAATCAAGTAAGACATGAAGTTTGACTTTTGAACTGGTGCATCACGCTGGATTCTAGCCGGTGGAGTTTCGTTATCCATAGCTGGAACCGGAGCTGCAACCGGGTCAAAGTCATTAAGACAAATATCATCAGCTGTCATATCAACATAACCCTTAGCGTGTGTTACGAAGAAACCTTCTGTTGCAACAGCTACTGGAATATATACATCAACTTTTTCAGTGATAGCAAATGCTGCCAATGTATAGTCAAATGTATCTTGTTGGTTTTCAGCATGTAGCATTACAGCACCACAGTGCATCATGTATGCCATTTCGATGTTATCTGGCTGAATTGACAACGGTGCGTTAACAACACGAGTCAAGATACCAAGTACCGCTGGAACTCTGTGTCCAGACCATGATACGATTGCCTCTAGACCTCTAAGAAGTCCTGGTCCTGATGTTGCTGTAAATAGACGAACACCTGCTCTTGCCGCACCAGCTATCGCTGACATAGTACCAAGCTCTTCTTCCGCTCTATAGTACTCTTTGATGTGACCTTGTGCATAAATATCACCAACAAGGTGCATTACCTCTGATTGCGGTGTAATAGGATACGCAATCGCCATATCAACGTTTGCTCTCTTAACAGCTTCCGCCATCGCCTGTGCACCTGTAATAAAGTGCTGCTCTCTTGGAGCCTCTTTTAGTAAGTAATTTATATCTACTTTTTGTTTTTCTAATTGTGGTCTTTGACTTGCATCCATTGATTCTCTCCTTTATTCGACGTCAGTAACGTGCTCACCTTTTTTAGTCATGATGAGACTTCTGTACTCGCCATAATCAGCCGGTGATAATGTAGTAAACTCTTCTTCTTCTAAAGATGGATTTTCAGGTGGTAAAGTAGTTTCCCACTCAATACCTAATTTATTTCTCTCTTCAATTACGATCTCTTTGAACTTTTGAATGTCTGATGCATGGAGATCTCTAATTGATGCCATAGCTTCTTCATGTCCCATATAAGCACATAATGCTGTAGTATAACAATCAGTACCAGCACGAATCATTCTAAGTGAAAGGTTAGCATAGTGACAATGCACACCAACAAAAATACAAGCTTTGATTCTGTTATCTAAGATTGTTAGATTTGGGTGATTTGGATTGATTTCAGCCTTAACATCAATTTTTGGATATTTTGGTCTGTAATCTGGCATTGGAATAATTTTACAGTTTGGAATTTCAGATGCAAGATCTAAAATTGCTGCAGCTTTTTCCGCAACGTCATCTTTCCAGTCCCATAAAACTTGTGGACCAGGGAAGATTGTTGGGTTGTCTCTTGTGAGTAATGCTCTAGCAGCATCTCTCATTGCCTCTTCAGGCGTGACAACATTACCATAAAGTAGAGCTTCACCCTCTTTTGGAAGCTCTACCCCCATTGCCGGTGCTGACTGTGGCATATACCCAGCAGGACCTTCTGTTACGATTTTCGTCATAGTTGACTCCTTATATGTATGAAGTTTCGAAAAATACACTAAAGTGTATTAAAACATTTTTAAATTCCAGTGTATTAAACATTTAAAATTCATTATCAGTAGATATAAAGTTTCTCAAATAGAAAGTACATTAGGCACCTTCAATCTTTGAGAAACATGAATTTGTGTCTAATAGTATCGAATATAATTTAAATATAGAAGACAAGACCCCTTTTAAACGGTATACTTATCTCAAATCGTTACTAAATGTTGCAGATATCGGTCAAATCGTTACCAAATGTTGCATAAATCATAGGAAAAAGTCATCAAAGTCATAAATACAATAAAGCAAATAAAAATACCTGTATCTTTTAATGGTGATGCGTTTCTCATTATATTTATAGTATGCAATTTATCTTTTAGTATGAGGTAACAGAAAAGGTTATAGAAAGATTTGAGTGTGGTAGTGGTTGATCATATCAGATCTATGAAATTATGGCAGGGAAAAGGTCTAAATCTCTTTAAACCTCTTCATAAGATAGATCTATGCGAACAGATCACTTTTTTCTGGGTTTTTTTCCTGATATTTTACGATATATGAGCATTTTGCCACAGCTTTTTTATTTGCTTTTCTGATCTCTTCTAGTACATCTTCCAAAAGTGTCTTGGCAAGACCTTTACCTGCTAATGCATCCGGTACTTGGGTCTCTGTCAAATGCATATTCCCATCTTGATCATCATACGTAATATAGGCTATATGGTCATCTATATGGTATTCATATTTACATTCATCTTCATTGTGAATTAGTCTGTTGGACATGATATCTTCCTTTTATTTTTTGCGTATTTTATCATTTTTTTCTCTGCAATTTATTAAAGAGATCTATTTGTCACTCTTTACCCTGCTTTTACAACTATCATTGAACAGCTGCATAGTGCGCTCTGAAGCCCTTTCAAGCCTCCATTCCTTTGGGTCGTTTATCTTCAGTGATGTTGAGTTCATACCTGAATTACATTGTTTAATTACAAATTAAATAACAAATGCTAGAATACAAAAAAATCATTATGGGGTATTGATACTATGGCTGAAAAGAAAGAAAAGCTCTATTTAGAATTACAAATGGAAGAACTTAAAGCTGCGCATGCAGATGCAGCTGGAGATAATACTGCTCCCAAAAACAACGATAAGGTCAACAGCAAAAATGCTGAGATCGCAAAAATGTATGAAGATGCAGCAGAGTATGAAGCAAACCTCAAGGGTTTTGAAGAAGAGTTGGAGATCGTCAATGCCAATACGCTCAAAGATATCGCTGCAGCATTGGTCCAAAAGTTTCCGAATGAAGAGAGAGATTATGCACAAGAGTTAAAGGTCATCGTGGAGACTGGCTGGGCACACCTTGTAGATGTCGAAAAAACGCATCCTAAAGAACAGTTAGAGCTGATCAAAGCAACAGAGTTTGGTGATGTTGTAGAAAAATTAAATGCTGCATATCCGGAGTATAACGGTGATTTTGAAACAGATGTGAGAAACTTTTTAGTTAAAAGATGGGAAAATCTTATTGCCATTACACAAGAGCATATCAAGCAAGAGCTCGCAGAGATTAAAACGACAGGTCTTAAACCAAAATATGTGAAGAGAGTCTATGAACAATTCCACGGGATTGTTAAGTAAGTTATGAAGTAGGAGGCTAAAAATAAATTTTTTAGCCTATAGGAAATCTCTTAATCTTAAAGAGATATCTTTTAACCCATTTCTACAGAATCTATCTCTGTTTTAAATTGTTCAATAGAGAAAGTAACTAAATTAGCTATCGCTTTTGCTGTATTGTTTAGATATGTAGGTGTTAAACGGATTTTACGTGTCGGTTTTGTATATTCACTCACAACATAAGTCACTAAGATATAAGGGTCTCCGGAAATATCACAAGTCTCTGCTGTTGTCGCTACATCAGGAATACAGTATTCAATATCGATATCCGGATCTACCATCACATTATTGACAAGTGCTACAACTGCTTCGAGTTTCTCTTTAGTTTCTTGTTCAGTTGCAACTTCTTCTGGATTACTTAGAAGTGCTACGATTTTTTCCAGTTTTTCTTTAATTTCTTTATCCAATACAGTCTCTTCTGGATCGTTCATAAGCGTTACGATTTCTTCCAGTTTAGCTTTAATTTCATTTCTCATTACAATTTCTCCTAAAATAAGTTAGCTTCTCATTTCCAATGAAAAGCATGAAGATATGATAGTATTTTTTTCTTAGAAATATCTACCATATCCCATAAGATAATTGTATCATAATAAACCAGAAGTATGTCCAAAATGATTGAAAGTACTCTAAAAAAGTAGCATTATCTGCAAATTATTTCACAGAAGGGATCAAGATGCATGATGATGACGAATAAACAAATATCTTATCTCACCATTTCATCTTTTTTATTTTGCATGAAAGGGAACTTCATCCAAGGAGAACGTTTTGAGCTTATCGATGATCCATTGATGTTCAGTGGAGTTTTCATTGAAGTAGAGAAATATACCTCCTCCATCCTCTTCATTTTGTATCAGTATACTCTTTTCGCTTTCTAACTCCCAGGCAACCAAAGATCCATACTCCACATACGCTTTTTGTATGACATAACTCTGTAGTGTGATCTCTTTCTCTAAAGAGTAAAAAAGAAATCTTTTAGAGGCGACATCCTCTACCTTTACCGGAGTCGAAGAGTGTAAATGGTGTATTTGATATCCAAAGTGATCTAACAGCTCAGATAAAAACCCCTGGGTCCAAGTAAGTACTTGTTTCATACATTTGGATGTTGCCGGGTCTTTATTGTCTCTATCCAAATACGAAGTGTTATAATCTTTACAGATATTGCTGTAGTCTATACTGATACCTATTTTCTTCATATCAGGCCTCTTTTATCACGTTGACTTCATCTCCAACTTCGATTCTTCCGTACTCTATCGGAGTGATAAAAAGACCACGGTTCCCTTTAATGAGTTCAGGAAGCTCAGGGGCAAATGCATAAAGATATCTATAATCTTCACATGCTCCGGTCACTTCAAAGATCATATCACCTATTTCGATGATCGATCCTTTTTTCAGATGATAGAGGTCGACATCTACATAAATATCTTCCATCAAAAGGCCACGTTCAAAAAAAAGTTCTGCTTCTTCTATGATGTCATAACTCTTTTTTGAAACAAGCACCATCGGGCGTTCGGTGTCATTTTCATAGTCCCTGCTTCCTATGATACCATTTGCGTCACACTCTATGTCTTCCACCTTCATACGGTGCCCCGAACGCATCATATCGGGCATAGTCATATATAAAGATAATACTTTTCCACTTGTCATCTGTTGTCCTTTTTTACTAAATCATACAAATTTTGTGTGATACTAGCATAATTTATCTGTAATCTCATAAAATCATATGCTAAATGTATAGGTAGTAGAGATGATACCTTTTGGTTTTTATGATTTCTGGTGCTTTAATGAAAGCTCCACAAGACGTGAAGAGAGCTCATGGTTCGAATCAACAAAGCCGATGTTCCGCATCACTTGGAAGTGCTGTCTCTCTTCATCGGTATCGACTTTTATGATGATGTTCGCATCACTGTAGTACTCTGTTACGGCTTGGCTGATAACATCTTTGGTATGTTCATCCTGCACCGTAATAATAATACCCCAACTCTCTTCAACCTTCAGTGACTCCATAACGGGACGTTTGTTCAAGTGTCCAAAATACGCAAGGAAATTGATTCTTCTTGCCAACAGGACATGTCGCAAATTGTCCGAGATGATAATAAAATCGATGTTTCTTGCATACAGCTCTTTAGCAACGGCTCTTCCCAGCGTACCAAACCCCACAATAATAATGTGGTTTTTCTTATCGATCGGGGTGATCACGTCAGATTCGTAAAACTCTTTTTCAAAATAAGACGAGAGTTTATAGATATTGTTCAGTACGAACGGGGTGATGATCATCGATACAAAGGTGACCAAAAATAAAAAATTTGCCATATCGTGGGTGATCAGATGATTGGCCGCAGCCAGATCAAATACGACAAAAGAGAAGCCTCCTATCTGCGCCAAGGCAAGCGCTGTTTTCATAGAGGTATTGGTATCTGCCTTTCTCTTGATGATCAGATAGATGACCCCCATTTTTACCAGGGAGACCAATGCGAAAATGAAGACAACCGGATGAAGGTTCGAAAAGAGGTAGACAATGTCGATCTTTGTCCCCACACTGAAAAAGAAGACACTTAAGAGCAGATCTTTATAGCTTAAGATATCCGATTCCACTTTAATGGCGTATTTCGTATCTGCGATCAGAACACCGGCTATAAATGCTCCAAGAGAGTATGTAAACCCTATGGAGTGCATCAAAACCGCCATACCCAGCACAATGGTAAAAATAGCCCCGAGAAAGATCTCTTCAAGTTGTGTTTTTGCTGCAAACTTTAGTATCGTATCAACGATCTTATCACCGACATAGCGGATAAACAGAACGATAAACACAAGTGCCAACACCGTTTTGAGTATGACCTCCATGATCGAGACATCTGTTCCGGATGCTCCGTAAGATAAAAATGTGATAAGCAGCAAGATAGGAATGACCGATATGTCTTGAAAGATCAAAATACCGACCGATTTTTTCCCGTATGGTGTATAGATATCTTTAGACTCTTTCAAGTACGGAAGCACGATCGCCGTTGAAGATAAAGAGAATGCCAAAGCAATGATAATAGAACTTGTCACATCCAGTTTAAACGCATAAAAAGCCAAAGGGAAAAAGAAAATCACACTTAAAAAAAGCTGTAAGGCTCCGTTGATGAGCAGTGTCTCTTTCATTTTTTTGATCTTTTCAAAACTGAGTTCAAGACCGATGGTAAACATCAAAAAGACGATACCAAACTCCCCTACCAGTTCCAAAGAATCAATCTTTAGCGTATTAAAGTCAAAAAGATAACTGATGATGGTACCTGTAAAGATGTACCCGAGAATATGCGAAATATTTTGCTTTTTGAAAATGATGTTGAGTAGTGTTGCAATGAAGATCGTTGCAAAAATTGCTAATAATAAAGTATCCATGCGCAATTATAATCAGAAAAGCCATGCTTGGTCTAAAATAATTGTATATAAATTAGCCAATAAGGACTGAATATGAACAATGACAGGATGAAAACGCAAGTAAAGTATGCATTTTTGGTAGTTTATGTTTTATGTCTTCCCACGTGCAACGTGGGAACGAAGCAGATCACGATGAACAGCTTACATGGGATATGCCGGCAATTTCAAAGAACTCAGAGGGCTTTTCTCTATAGTATTTCTCCTCTATCTCTTTGGACTGCTCAGCATACGGGTTTGTCATCACTTCTTGCAACTCTTTGATCAGCGTATAGTCTCCCTTGGCGGCCTGTTTATAGGCAGGGACAAGAAACCACTCTCTCAGAGTGTATTTCGGGTTCGTGGCTTTCATCTGCTGTGAGAGCTTTTCACGGGATTCAGCCGAAGTGGCATTGATGTCGTCAGGGTTTGTCGTCTGAACAAGCGATCTCCACTTCTCCAGCCACTCTGTCCATCTCTTTAAGATCTTTTCATTGAGTACGGCATCCCCGTAAAAGCTTTTGGTCAGCGGAGCGATATCCTCCGGTACCGAAGAGAGCTCGCGAAAGAAGATCGTGTAGTCAACAGAGGTTTCTACCATCAGCGTGACAAGTTCATTGAAGAGCGATGCATTAAACGTTTGCAGTCCAAGCTTGGAAGCCCACATCTTTATCATTTCCCCCTGCATGACTTGGGGGAAGCCCCCTCTTATCGCGTCCAACTGATCCAGGGCATCCTTATTCGACTCCAGCAGCGGCTTCAATGCAAGACAGAACATATGAAAGTTACGTTCGGCAGCCTGAGGCTGGTTGAGAAATGAGAAGTGTACACCGCCACCTGTCCAGGGCTGATACCTCGGGTCGAACATATCGATAAACCCAAACGGACCGTAATCAAGCGTAAATCCGCCTGCGGCACAGTTGTCGCTGTTGAAATTCCCCTGGCAGTATCCAACACGGATCCAGTTTGCTACCAGCGAAGTGAGTCGTTTCTGAAACTCACGTGCCAGTACAAGTACTTTTTCTACGAGAGGCAACTGTGCATCGATAATCTCACTGTACTCACGGTCTATGAGGTGCAACACCATGGTTTCAAGCTCCTCCATCGCTTTTGGATGCTCATTTTTACGCGCCCGGCGGCCGAAAAGTTCCAGCTGACCCACGCGAAGAAATGAAGGGGCAACCCGTGTGGTAATAGCAACAGCCTCATCGATCATCACTTCAGGGTCTCTTGAGTAGGATCCATTGGTAAACCATGGCCGCTTAACCGTCTCTGTTTTTGAGGTGTAGAGAGTCAAAGAGCGTGATGTCGGCACACCCAAAGCATGCATATGCTCCTGTGCCAGAAACTCACGAATACTTGAACGCAAAACGGCACGACCATCAGCACCACGGCAGTAAGGAGTTCTACCCCCTCCCTTAAGCTGCATCTCCCAGCGTTTCCCGTTGATCACCGCTTCAAGGATAGATACGGCACGACCGTCACCATACCCGTTACCCGTACGAAATGGACACTGCTCGTAGTACTCCGTTCCATAGATAGAAAGTGCATAGCCTGTCGCCCAACCCTGTCGACTCATTGTCTCTGGAAGCTGTGAGGTGTCACCGGAGAACATCCGCATGAAATCTTCTGATGTTGCCAGAGCATCGCTAAAACCAAGTTCAGCAAAAAAGTTCTTACTGTGCGCTATGTACACGGGGTTTTCGATCGGCGTAGGGTTCACAGGGACAAAATGCCCGCTGAAGACTTGTCGTGGATCGTGATCCACACCGTCTGCACTCGCTTTAGGGTCAGCACTCAGCGTATCCATGAGCGAATAGTCTGCCAACGCCGCAAGATCGTCGAGCGTCTTTACCTCTGCAGAGGTTTGATTTGTTGAGTTCATAGATTTTCCTTATTTAAAAACGTACACATAGTTGAAAATTACAATAAACGTATCTCATATCATCAAGTTGCATAGTATGAATCTACATCTTTATTCGGCACTATATCAGATGAAACTAAAACAAATGTATCAATTTAAATTTTTGTAGGAAAGTATGTGTTTTAGGGGGAATAAAGTGGTGGGTCGGGGGAGACTCGAACTCCCGACCACTCGGTTATGAGCCGAGTGCTCTAACCAACTGAGCTACCGACCCGTAAGAGCGCTATAGCTGGTCTTTGGAAATCATGCTGATTTTCGCGTCAGAATTATATCTACTGTAGTCTTTAAATGCAATTAAATTTTGTAAAATTCCAAAAATTACAGAAAATATAATAAACGAGGTCCCACCATGGCTGAACATAGGCAGAGGAAGCCCTACGACAGGGGCCAGGCCAATCACCATATAGATGTTGACACCCATATAGACAAAGAACAAAAATGCCAATCCGGAGGCAAAGGCTTTGATCAGATAATCGTTGGCATGCTTGGCCGAAATATAAAGCAGATTAAAGATGAGCAACATATAAAGCACGATGACAGTGATCATCCCTTTAAATCCGAATCTCTCCCCAAGATACGCAAAGATAAAATCCGTCGAAGAGACCGGAAGGAACTTCAGTTGTGTCTGTGTCGCCTCTTCTTTGCTTTTACCTTCTACACCACCTGAACCGATGGCGATCAGTGCCTGTCTGACATGGTAGCTTGGTTTCCCGATAAAGTCCGTCACACGCTTTTTTTGATAGGGCTTCAGCTGACTGTAAAGCAGCGGTGCGCTGAGCCCGAGAATAATGACTATAGAAACCCATATCTTCCAGTTGATCCCTACAACAAATAAAATACCATACCCGGTGATAAGCAAAACAAGCGCCGTACCCAGGTCCGGCTCTTTAGCTATGAGTAAAAAAGGAATGACGATCACGATGGAAAGTTTGATAAAGTTCAATATACCATACCCTTTTTCACTTGGAGGGTTTCTTCCTATAAGGTATCCAAGCATCATGATCACACTGACTTTGATGAACTCTGAAGGCTGGATGGTAATGCCTATACCGGGAATCTCTATCCATCTTTGTGCCCCCAGGATCGTCTTTCCTACAAACTCCACAGCAATCAGAAGCCCCAGGTTACCCAGATAGAAAATAGGAACAAACCACCAAATGATCTGCCTCCACGGGATAAAAGCAGAGACAAGAAAAGCGATGCCTGCAATGAAGTAGTAGACCATCTGCTTTGTGAACAGATAAGGGTTGATCTCATTCACCAGATACGATGAGATCACAAGAAGTGGTATGATCTGTAACATGAGAAGGTAGGAAAAATGTTTAAAGATACGTTTATCAAAGTCCAACCAAGATTCCATGCAAGATCCTATTATAAGAGGTTCCCTCTATTTTTAGGGTATTATATCAAAAAGGATATAAGGTAGCATCATGCCGGATTTTTTTACATTTACGCACTTTAAAAGATCTCCTTCCCTGCTCCATGCAGTGACCACAAAGTCCAATGATCTTCCTTATGCTTTCAGCCTCGCTTTGCATACCGGTGAAGATGCTGAAAACATCATAGCCAACAGGAATAGACTCTCAGACCTGCTCCAAAGCAGCGAAGCTTTACATTACATCGTTGCCGATCAAACCCACAGTGACAACATCAAGCTCATCACCCAAAAAGAGACCAAAGGATGGGAGAGTCTTTCTGATGCCATAGAGGCGTGTGATGCCCTGATCACAGACGTGAAAGGAGTAGTGCTCACCATACTGACTGCAGACTGTGTTCCCATACTCCTCTATGACAGGAAAAGAGAGGTGGTCGCAGCTGTGCATGCAGGATGGAAAGGGACAAAAGCATGTATAGCATACAAAACGGTGCAGAAAATGAGAGAGATCTATGGCTGTGACCCCAAAGATATCGTTGCAGGTGTCGCACCCTCCATAGGACGTTGCTGCTATGAAGTAGGAGAAGAGGTTGCAGAGCATTTTTTTGATATTCCCAAAGGGTTCAGCCCTGTCGGTGAAAAATATATGTTGGACCTACCTTTGATCAACAAACAACAGCTCCTGGATGCAAGGCTTCAAGAAGAGAACATCGAGATGAGCCGTGTCTGTACCGCCTGTAATGTAGAGCGGTTTTTCTCCTACAGGAAAGAGCAAGGGTGCACCGGAAGGTTCATGAGCATGATAGGCATGAAAAACGGTGATAATTAAAGGGTTTTAGACTCCTTGTTTTCTTATCTTTAGAGAAATTTTCAGAATATCCTGCAATAATTACAAATCAAATAAAAAGAGAGATCATGCATACACTTCAAATTGCAGAGTCCGTACTGGACGACTATAGAAATAATAAACTCACTGAAGAAAGAATCAACTTTTTGATCACACAGGCCAATGAACAGCTTGATGAAATATCTCAAAACGAAGAGATATACAATAGCTTTTTAAACAAAGTCAATGCACCCCAAAATATAGACAATATCATACTTTGGATACTTTTTATGTCAAATGAAGATATCTGTGATGAGTATATCGATGAATTCGATAAAGGTTTCAGGGAAATCATCCCGGTGAGTGATCTGGCTGATCTGTTGGTCTACATTGTGCACCTCAAAAAGATTAAAAACATTGCATTAGATGGATATGACTATTTACTAGGATATAAACATGAAGGTATAGACGAAATGGATCAATATGCTTTTGCAAATGTCTTACTCCATGTTCAAAAATCTAAAGAAGTAGATATTGAATTTTAGAGAGCTAAGTGTATGCTACTAATACGCTTCTTTTTCTAGTCTTCTCAGCAGGCGGGAGCGTAACTACCCTAAGCTCCCGCTGATTGTTACTGTTAAGATGCTGGGTGGATAGTAATATCGATGTGCACCTGAGTAGGGGAATCAAGTACAGGGAATGTGTCTGGCTCTCCTTCGCTTGGCACTGCAACATCACCGATAATAACATTGCTCGGGGCGTTCAGAGTGAACGTAATACGATATGTTCCCGCTGGGATATTATTTGTCGGGAGGTCCCATACATATCCATATACTAGGTTACCGGCCACATTGATCTCAGCTGCAAATTTACCCGGCCCATCTGGGACATTGTCAAAGAGTGCCTGGTCTTCCACAACCGTTATCGTGTTGTTGTTTTCATCAATTTGCTCGATCTTCAGACTTGCAAAGGCGGTAAAGACAAATGAGGTATTGGTATCATAAGTCGTTTTGTCTGTCCCGTATATCTCAACATCTTTCTCACCGTAAAGAGAAACCATATTGTAAGCCGTCATATTCGTATCTAAGGCTTTGCTGAGTACCATCTCGATCCTGACGACTGATCCGGTGTTCAGGGTCTGGCTAATCAGGTTATCACCCCATTTTGCTGTAACATTCTGTTCTGTGCCAGTCCCATCTTGCCATTCACCCTGCCACGTGCTTATGGTCTGCTGCTTGTAGTAGGTCACGCCGTCTTTCAGATATGTCGTAGTAGGGTCCCAATAAGGCAGTACCGACGCATTTTCTTCGATAACTGGGCGCAGTCCTGTGTTGTAGTCGACGAGGGAAATATTGTTTTCCGTCCACTCCCCTGTAATCACTTCGTTACTGATACCGATCCCATCGGCAAAGATCATCGCTGCAGCAAAATTGTTACCGTATTTATCAACTTCACCTGCACCACCTCCAGGAGGGGTATAGCTTACTGGAGACGTAGAAGTCTCCCCTCCGGCATTCTTAGCAGCTAGGATCCAGTAGGTAGTTACACCCCTCTCCAGTCCGGCGTTGTCTATGAACTCATAGGTTGTAGCCGGTAATGAGATGAGATGGTTCGGTGTAGGTGTTTCCGAGGTGTATTTGTAGAGTTCGTAGGAGGCCACCGGACCGCCTGTCGTCGGTGCTGCCCAGCTCAGCGTGGCAGAGAGCTCACCACCCACAGCTGACGGTGCAACCACAAAATTTATCGGCACACCCGGAGCCTCAACAGTAGTCGTCGTGCCACCTCCGCCGCCACCTCCGCAGCCATTAGCCATAAAACCAAATAAGACCACAAACAGCGTAGCCACTATTGAGACAATTATCTTACTTCTGGATTGAAACATTTTCATTCAGTACTCCTTATTGTTTTTACGGTTATTTTATTATTCTACATCTATAAAAATTAATTAAAAATAAAAGTTTGATTGAACTATACTTTAAAATAAACAGATAAAAAGTTATTATGAATCATGGTTTAAACGATACTTCTGATGTAGTTAACTAATATATTTCTGTACAATACCAAGAGATAAAATCAAAAAAGATTTAAGTTTTAAAACATTTAGTAACTGTTTTAATCTTAAGAGCTGTGAAATACTGTAAATAAGGGAGTTAAGCATGAAAATAAGGGTCTACTACGAAGATACGGATGCTGGTGGCATCGTCTACCATACCAATTACATCAAATATTGTGAACGTGCCCGTTCTGAGATCTTTTTTCAAAGAGGGGTAAAACCTACACTGGGTGAGAACAGTGGGTTTGTGGTACGCGACATCAAAGCAAGTTTTTTAGCCACTGCCGTACTGGGAGATATACTTGAAGTGACAACAAAGATCCTGACGATGAAGCGTTCATCCGTGGTACTTTTACAGGAAGTATGGAAAAAGGATGTAAAACTCTTTAGTATGGAAGTGGTTTTGGTCTATGTAGAGGAAGGAAAACCTTGTCGTATCCCCGAAGAGTTCGAGGATATCTTTAAAGCATTTTAAGCCAGTAAAAGATAGGAAACAGCCACAGCAAATGCTGATGCGCCTATATATCCTGCACCGAACATAAATGAAGAAATGAGTTTAAGCAGAGGTTGAAATCTCCATTTGACCAGTAAAATGATCAGTGACCCGATTAGAGAAGGCAAAAACACATAGGCCATATCATATCCCAGGCCAAAATTATTTGGTATAAGAATCTGTGTTGAGACCACTATGCCAAGAACAGTTACAATACCAACATACATGGCCATATATTTAATGGTACCGTATTTTGATAAACTCTCATCCAAACTAAGCTCTTTCGTAAAAGCATCTTTAATATCTGAAAAATCAGAGTCTTTTAACGACATCTCTTCCATGATAATAAAAGTCAGTATACTACCAAAATAACCTATCGCGATCGCAATCATTAACATACCCATTTTCAATCCTTTATATTATGATTTTTGACTCACTTAATTGTAACTAAAATAATATAACATTAATTTTAATTATATTATGAGTTAAGAAAATATTGTACATATTCTGAAAATAGGCTGTTTGCTAAAAATGATAAAGGGGGAATTTAAATTGGTGTGTAAGGTTTCCTACCTTCAAGAGGTAGGAAAGTAAAGAAAATAGTGACGTTGACTACTCAACCATCGCTTCAAGGTCTTCTTTAGAAACCTTGTTGAAGTTTAGGTATTTGTAGATACTATCAGTCATTTCTGGCTTGATCTTATCTGAAACTACTTCTAAGTACTCTTCAGCTGTCGGGATCTTACCTTTAAGTGCAACCACTGCCGCAAGCTCTGCAGAACCAAGGTATACTTGAGAACCTTTACCGAGTCTGTTGTCGAAGTTTCTTGTTGATGTAGAGAATACCCATGCATTCTGCTTAACAGCTGCCTGGTTCCCCATACATAGAGAACATCCTGGAGGCTCGATACGTGCTCCGGCCATTCCGAAGACTGAGTAGTAACCCTCTTCTGTCAATGTTTTTTCATCCATTTTCGTTGGAGGACAGATCCAAAGTTTCGTATCTACTTGACCTTCACCTCTAAGAACTTCAGCATTCGCTCTGAAAAGACCGATGTTTGTCATACAAGAACCAACGAATACTTCATCAATATCTGTTCTTAGACCTGCTGCATGTACTTCAGAAAGTGTTTTAACGTCATCTGGATCGTTTGGACATGCTACGATCGGCTCTTTGATCTCAGACATGTTAATTTCGATTACAGCTGCATACTCTGCATCTTTATCTGCTTCCATTAACTCTGGATTAGCGATCCAATCTCTCATTTTCTGTGCACGTCTCTCAAGTGTTGCTTTATCTTCATACCCTTGAGCGATCAACTCTTCGATCAATGCGATGTTAGACTCTAGGTACTCAATGATAGGCTCTTTGTTAAGCTTCACAGTACAAGCTGCAGCTGAACGCTCTGCAGATGCATCTGAAAGTTCGAACGCTTGTTCAGCTTTAAGATCTTCAAGACCTTCGATCTCAAGAACACGTCCTGAGAAGATGTTTTTCTTACCAGCTTTTTCAACAGTCAAAAGACCATCTTTGATCGCTTGGTAAGGGATAGCATTTACCATATCTCTCAGTGTGATACCTGGTTGCATTTCACCTGTAAATCTTACAAGTACAGACTCAGGCATAGTAAGTGGCATCATACCAGTAACTGCTGCAAACGCAACAAGACCAGAACCCGCTGGGAATGAGATACCGATAGGGAATCTAGTGTGTGAATCCGCACCAGTACCTACTGTATCTGGAAGACACATTCTGTTCAACCATGAGTGGATAACACCATCACCTGGTCTAAGTGTGAAACCTTTTCTCTCAGTCATAAACTGTGGAAGTGTATGGTGCAATTTAATATCTGCTGGTTTTGGATATGCAGATGTGTGACAGAATGACTGAAGTACGAAGTCTGCACCAAAGCTAAGTGCTGCAAGGTCTTTTACTTCATCTCTTGTCATTGCTCCAGTTGTATCTTGAGAACCAACAGTTGTACAAACCGGCTCACAGTAAACACCTGGTTTTACACCCTCAAGTCCACATGCTTTACCAACCATTTTTTGTGCTAATGTATACCCTTTACCGTTATCAGCTGGTTGCTCAGGTGCCATAAATGCATCTGATGCACCAAGACCAAGTGCTTCTCTAGCTTTAGCAGTAAGCCCTTTACCGATAATAAGTGGTACACGTCCACCTGCTCTCATCTCATCAGGGATAGTATTTGGCTCAAGTTTAAATTCAGATACTACTGAACCGTTTTTCTCGATCACACCATCAAAAGGCTTCAATGTGATCACATCACCAGTCTCTAATTCACCTACTGGTGCTTGAATTGGTATACATCCTGAATCTTCTGCAGTGTTGAAGAAGATCGGAGCAATGATACCACCGATAACAACACCACCGGTTCTTTTTCCTGGAATACCTGGAATATCTCTACCCATGTGCCACTGTACTGAGTTGATACCTGATTTTCTTGATGAACCAGTACCTACAACATCACCAACGTATGCTAATGGGTTACCTTTTTTTCTAAGCTCATCCATAGTTTCAAGTGGGTTATCCATTCTGTTCACAAGGAAAGAGTTCGCGTGAAGTGGGATATCTGCTCTAGTAAATGCTTCTGACGCTGGAGAAAGGTCATCTGTGTTTGTTTCACCAGGGATCTTATACACTGTAAGTGTGATCTCTTTTTCCATCTCTGGTTTGTTGTAGAACCACTCTGCATTTGCCCAAGACTCTACGATCTCTTTTGCTTTTGCATTACCACCATCCATAAGTGTTTTCACATCGTTGAACGCATCATATACAAGGATAGTATTTTTAAGTTGCTCAGCAGCTGCATCTGTCACTTCACCACCGATCTTAAGTGCTTCAACAAGTGGAGTAACATTGAATCCACCTAGCATAGATCCAAGGATCTCACATGCTTTTACTGCATCGATAGCATCACAAGTTACATTACCTTGTACGATATCGTTTAGGAATGCTGCTTTTACGTAAGCTGCATCATCCACACCCGCAGGTACTTTATTTTGGAACATATCCATTGCGTAATCGACATCAGCGATCGGGCTTGCTTTTAATAGCTCAACAAGCTGTGCTGTTTGATCAGCAGTAAGTGCGAGTGGTGGTACACCTAACTCAGCACGCTCAGCCGTATGTGCTTTATACTCTTCTAATAAGGCCATTCTGGTCTCCTGTGTAATTTTTGTGCTGTATATTAACAAAAAAATCGTTGATTTGGTGTTCTATAAGGGGAAGATATGAATCAGATAATTTATTTGTATCGTATGGTTACATGAAAAGAGACCATTTAAGTCTCTTTTTAGGTTCAGAGAAGAAATTAGACGATTTCCCTGTTACCTTTTGCATTCGGTGCACTCAATACACCCATCGCTTCAAGCTGTTCTATAATGTTTGCAGAACGATTATACCCTATCTGCAGTTTTCTCTGCAGGTACGATATAGATGTTTTTTTGTCTGTCAATACCACAGCCTTTGCATCTTCATAGAGAGGGTCCAGTTCCATATCACCCTCTCCTCCTTCACTGGCATTGACTCCTCCTGCGACAAGATAGCTTTCATCATATTCTGGTGCACGCTGGGCTTTAAGGAACTCAACGACCTCTTCTATCTCCTCTTCTTTGTTCCATGGGGCATGCAAACGTACCAGTCCTGTTGCACCAGGAGGTGTAAAGAGACCGTCACCACGTCCAAGTAGACTCTCTGCCCCCAATGCATCCAAGATCACTTTTGAGTCTATACGTTGTCCCACACGGTAACTGAGTCTGGATGGGAGATTGGCTTTGATAAGTCCTGTCACAACATCCACACTTGGTCTCTGTGTCGCAACGATAAGGTGTATCCCACTTGCTCTTGCCATCTGTGCAAGTCTTGCAATAGAATATTCCACTTCCTTACCACCATTCATCATCAGATCGGCCAACTCATCTATGACGATCACAATAAAAGGGAAAGGCTCTGCAGAACCGTCAGCTTTTACTTTTTCATTATAATTGTCTATATTTTTGGTACGGTTCTCTGCCATCAGTTTATAACGACGCTCCATCTCCCCTACCATGTTGGCAAGTGCCGCGATGGCCTTTTTAGGTTCAGTGATGACCGGTGTGATCAAATGCGGAATGTCGTTATAGATCGAAAACTCCAACATCTTTGGGTCGATAAGCATCAGTTTCAACTGGTCAGGATCATTCCTGTAAAGCAAGGAGAGGATCATCGCATTGATACCTACAGATTTACCCGACCCCGTGGTCCCCGCTATAAGCAGGTGTGGAAGTTTTTTAATGTCTGTGATAAACGGTTTACCTACGATATCTTTACCCAAAGCTACCGTTAGAGGGGAACTGGAGTTTTTAAAGAGATCACTCTCAAGTATCTCACGTAGGTAGATCGTATCTACCGTTTCGTTTGGTATCTCTATCCCCACCACATCACGTCCGGGTATCGGTGCCTGTATACGGATCGTTTCAGCCGAAAGTGCCATCGCAAGATCATCCTGAAGGTTCAGGATCTTGGAAACTTTGACATTGGGTGCCGGTTTAAACTCAAAGGTGGTAACCAAAGGACCGCTATAGGTACGTACAACATCACCTTCTACGTTAAATTGCTGCAGCTTTGAAAGTAGCTCTTCTATCTTTCTGTCGATTTCTCCCTCGTTGACCTTTTTTGTCGTTTTGGGTGCTTTTTGTAAAAAATCAAGTTTAGGCAGTTTGAAGTTTTTAGGTTTGACGACCTTTCCTTTCTCTATCTGCTCCATGAGTTTGGAGTTTTCTTCCAACTCATTGATGATCTCTACATGAGACTTTCCTGCGGCAGCTTTTTCTGCTGCAATGCTTGTTTCCATCTCATGTTCAAGTTCAAGTATTTCATTCAGTACAGGATCATCCGATTCATCCAGTGCATGTACTGTCTCTGGTTCTGTTTTGGTTGCAGCTTTTTTTACATCAGGCTTTCTTTTTACACGTGCTCTCTTTGGCTTCTCTTCTGCAACATCCAGTACAGGCATCATTTCATCTTCAAGAGAGGGAGAAGCAAAAGGATTCGTAAATATCTTCTTTAAGCCCCTTCCAAGCATCGAGAAGCTACTTCCTACCCATGAAAAAGAGAGTGAAGCCCCAGGTCTGTTCATCTTAAATCTGGAGAAATCAAAGTCATCATCGATAATGAAGACCAAAGAGAGTGCCATGATCATCAACCAAAAGAGCCAGAGCCCCGCTTTACCGATGAGCGGGTAGAGGAACTCCACGATCTGTGTCCCTATAAAGCCTCTATCTTGTGCCTCCAGTACCAAGGCGCTAAAGAGTATCAAGGAGATGAAAAAGAGTATCCATCCCAAATAAAAATCGATGTTTTTTCTTACACGGGGATCACTATAGAGTTTATAGAGAGGATAAAATAGAACAAAAAAATTGATATAGGCCAGGTAGCCGAACAGATAGAGATTGGTATCTCCCATTTTTTTCCCGATATCGCCTACCAATGCTGTTTCATGGAAGATCGTAGAAAATGCAGCATAGATAAAAAGTATAGCTGTGATAATAATTGTGATTTTCAATGTTGTTCCTAAATTAATATTAAATAATGAAGATATTATAACAAATAAAAATAAAACCCTATAAAAAAGGGTCAAATTGACATATTTACTCTTCTTAGCACTGAACAGAGTCTATTCTACTCTATGAACGACCTCTATCTGATACGATTTTTAAACCCTGTATTGATACGCAAGCGCAGCCCCAGATAATAGGCATATGTGATCGCTTTTTTAAGTAGATACGCAATGTACCCTTTCACTTTGATATACCGGAACATTTCACCTACTGCATACTTTCCGCCCAATGCGATAAAGACACCCGAAACACTCGAATCAAATGGTTGAGATGGTACACCGTCTATGCGCTGTCTAATGGTTTTGGCTACATACTCTGCACTTTTTTCGGCAATTTGTGCCGTGGGAGGTAAAATGTTACCTTCTGAGTCTCTGATCTCCACACAATCACCTATGGCAAAGACATCTTTTGTGCCTTGAATATTGAGCTCCGGGCTTGCAATGAGCTGATTGATACGGTTTTTCTCATTCTCGATCGTATCATTGAGTGATGATGCTTTGATCCCGCCTGTGAAGATCATGAAACTATAGGGTAGTTTTTCACCGTTTTTGAAATGTACATGTGTCGTGTCAACCGTGTTGATAAAAGCACCTGTAAGGATCTTGACACCCAGTGCTTCCAATCTCTTCTTGGTATTGTCGATACTGTATTGCCCCATACCCGGGAGTATGGTATCGCTTGCATCGATAAGATAAATATGTATCTCTTTTGCTGTATCTCCGATCGTTTTACTGTAATCATCCAGCACATAAGCCATCTCAGCAGCCACTTCAACACCGCTAAGTCCCGCTCCCCCAACCACGATATTGAGTTCCCCTTCTCTAGAGCCCTCTTCATGCTGCAATTTTTTGTAGATAATGTTTTCAAACTTTATCCTGAAATTGTGTGCCCTTTGCAGGTTTTTCACACCGAAACTGTTCTCTCTCAAACCCTCTATAAATGAAAAGAAGTTTGTTTTTGCGCCTGTTGCAATGATAAGATAATCATAAAAGAGTTCTATCCCATCCAAATGTACGCTCTTCTGCCCGAAATCGATAGAAGTCACCTCTTGATGGATGAAGGCTACTCTCTCTTTAAATCCTTCACACCAATTTTGCAGATCGATTGCAACATCATGCATATCGAATTGACCCGCGATATAGCCATACGCCTCGGTTTGTAAATAATGATAGGGATTTTTATCGATCAGTGTGATATCTATATCTTCATATTTCGATAGCTTTTCGATGGCTCTAAGTCCACCATACCCTCCACCGATCACTACTACTTTTTTCATGATATCTGTCTCCCCGCGTTGCTTTACACTCCATTTTACACTCTTAATATAAATCTAACGGCTTGATCGGACGATTTATAGAGATATTATCTGATGATATTTGTAATCTACTAACCCTTCTTTAAGCTCCCAAGGAGTAAAATCCCTTCTGCATTTCATGATGCAACATGCCGCAGTGATGGAACTGGTAGACTTGGTAGACTCAAAATCTTCTGCCTTCGGGCGTGTCGGTTCGAATCCGACCTGCGGTACCACTAAACATACATAAAATATGCGGGCGTAGCTCAGTGGCTAGAGTTCCTGCCTTCCAAGCAGGCTGTCGAGGGTTCGAATCCCTTCGCCCGCTCCACTTTAACCAACCATTTTACAAACATGATCGATATGCGGGCGTAGCTCAGTGGTAGAGCATAACCTTGCCAAGGTTGGGGTCGACGGTTCGAACCCGTTCGCCCGCTCCATACATATCCGATCTTTTGACTAAATCCCAAACTCTTAATTTCTTTTGCTATAATCCCTTTTATAAAAACTAAGGCATAGCTATGAAACTTGTTGTGGCAATTACCGGTGCAAGTGGTGTTCAACTGGGTAAGAAATTTGTTGACTTTTTACCTGGGCACATCGATGTACATGTGATCGTTTCCGATAATGCCCTCACTGTAGAGTCTTTTGAAAACAAAAATGTCACTCTACACGCCAGTGAGAATATTGCAGCCTCTGTCTCTTCGGGTTCGTTTAGGGTGGATGCAACAGCGATCATTCCTTGCAGTATGAACACTTTGGCGAAGGTCGCATGCGGGATCAGTGACAACCTTGCCACACGCGTTGCAGCCGTAGCGATCAAGGAGCAGAAAAAGTTGCTACTTGCACCCCGGGAGTTACCGTTTTCTGCCATAGCGTTGGAGAATATGCAAAAACTGGCAACACTGGGGGTCATCATCGCACCGCCTGTGATGGGATACTACTCTGAATCATCTTCCCTGGAGGATATGGAGAAGTTCATCATCGGAAAGTGGTATGATGTGTTAGGTATTGACAATAATCTATATGAAAGATGGAGTGAACATGAGTGAGAATAGACGTGCAATATACCCTGGAACTTTTGACCCTATAACCAATGGGCATATAGACATTATCAGCCGGGCGTCCCATATGTTTGATGAGATCATCGTTGCCGTAGCAGACTCAGAGGCCAAGAAGCCGATGTTCTCACTCGAACAGCGTATTGATATGGTCAAAGCGGCAACCAAAGCGTTTCCTACAGTCAAAGTCATAGGATTTCGAGGTCTGCTTGTGGATCTTTCAGATGAGTTGGACGCGAACATCATTGTAAGAGGACTCAGAGCCGTCAGTGACTTCGAGTATGAACTCCAAATGGGTTATGCCAACGCCTCACTTAAAAAAGAGTTGGAGACCGTTTATCTCATGCCGAGCCTGGAGCATGCTTTTGTCAGTTCATCTGTGGTGCGTTCCATTTTGAACTTCGATGGGAAGATAGCACACCTTGTGCCTGATGAAGCATTTAAACTCATAAAGTGTGTCATTTAATGTATGTACTTTTTGAAGGCATAGACACGTGCGGGAAGAGTACGCAGATCGAACTGATCTCACAGAAACACCCTGAGATCATCGTCACGCATGAACCCGGCGGTACGGCATTCGGTAAAAAGGCTAGAGAGATACTCCTTTCTGATTCATTGGCTTCCAAACGTGCGGAGCTTTTGCTTTTCTTAGCAGACAGGGCGGAACATTACCAAGAAGTGATCTCTCCGAATCAACACAAGGTCATCATCTCTGATAGAGGGTTTCTCTCCGGCATAGGATATGCTCTGGCAAATGGCGACTTTGATTTTGATGAACTTGTGAGTCTGAACCGCTTTGCGCTTGAAGGCCATTTCCCGGACAAGGTCATTTTGTTTTTGACCGATATGAAAACTTTGGAGGAACGTACTTCTGCCAAATCTCTTGATGGCATTGAGCTTAGAGGCTTGGAGTACCTTTTAGAGGTACAAGAGCATATGAAACAGAGTATACTCAAACTTGGTATCCCTCATCTTTTTGTAGATGCAACAGAAGAGATAGAGACCATACACACACAAATAACAGACTATTTAAGGAATACACTATGATCAACCCGCTACGTGGAATGAAAGACCTCACTTTTGAAGAGAGCGAACGTTTTGAACATATCATCAACACTGCTTCAAGTATCGCAAAGCGTTACGGCTATGGATATATCGAAACGCCTATTCTTGAAGAGACAGCACTCTTTAAACGCTCTGTAGGAGAAAGCTCTGATATCGTAGGCAAAGAGATGTACCAGTTCATCGATAAAGGTGAAAATGATGTATGTATGCGTCCTGAGGGAACAGCAGGTGTGGTTCGTGCCTTTATCTCTGCTAAGCTTGACCGACAACCTGTCAAACAGAAGTTCTACTATTATGGGCCGATGTTTCGTTATGAGAAACCGCAAAAAGGAAGACTCAGAGAGTTTCACCAGTTTGGATGTGAGAGCTTTGGTGAAGCATCTGTCTATGAGGATTTTACTATCATCACCATGATCGCTCAGATCTTCGATGCACTGGGTATCGGTTATGAACTACAGATCAATTCACTTGGTTGTAAAATATGTATGCCAAAGTATAAAGAGACACTGGTTAGCTCGTTCACTGAAATTAAAGAGGAACTTTGTGAAGATTGTAACCGAAGAATAGGAACAAATCCTATCCGTGTACTTGACTGTAAAAATGATACATGTCAGACATTGCTTGTAGAGTCTCCTAAACTTAAAGACTATCTTTGTGAAGAGTGTGACCCGGACTTTAAAAAGCTTAAAGAGCTGCTGGATGAAGAAGGTATTAAATACACAGTAAATGACAATCTTGTAAGAGGTTTGGACTACTACTCAAAAACAGCATTTGAATTTGTAAGCAGTGAGATCGGTGCACAAAGTGCTATCGCAGGTGGTGGACGTTATGACAGACTTGTTGAATTCCTGGATGGGAAACCGACTCCTGCAGTAGGATTTGCTCTAGGTATAGAGCGTATTATGGAACTTGTGAAGATGCCTGCAAAAGAGGCTGAGGGTTACTATATGGGTGCGATGACTCCAGATGCGATCCCATCACTACTCAAACTTGCAACAAAAAAACGTCTTACGGATAAAGTAACAGTTGAATACAGCTCCAAAGGCTTCAAAAGTCATATGAAAGGTGTAGACAGATCCAATGCCAAATATGCCATTCTTATCGGTGAAGATGAACTGAAAAATGGAACCGTATGGATAAAAGATCTTGAAAGTAAAGAAGAGAGGGTCATTGCTATCAATGAACTCTAAATGATGATACGAAACCTATTGGTTTCGTATCTATTTTTACATCTTAAAAGTTCAACATTACACCTGCAAGGATAGCATCACCATGTGGTCCTTCTATCAGTGAATGTTCATACTCAACCAGCAGTTTATACTCTTTATTGAGCGCATATTCAACACCTGCACCAAATACAAAATCATCTTCTCTCTCATCGATATCAAGTTCAGTGATCTTTTCCCACTCAAACTCATATCCTACTTTACCGAAGATACCCAGATTATGTGTTGCTTCATATGTGTAAACAATGTCAATTGCTGATGTGTAGTATGTTGATGTAGCTTCTACTGTTTCATGTGCTGTAATCTCATACACAGTATTCTTCCCATACGTATAGTCATACTCAATTGCAAACCCATTCCCCAGTCTGTACCCTATATCGATACCAAAACCGTAGCCATACTCATCATCACCATCAAGAAGTGCCTCACCATGGTGGATCTCATCACCCAGTAGCGTCATACCGGCAACTACCAAATAGAACTTTGACTCTTCATGGTGTGCATGCGCTGCTTCTTCTAAAACCGGCTCATGTACCTCAACAGGAGCTATATCTCCTCCGGCAAAAAGCTGTGTTGTCAAGTGTGCTGAAAGTGCAGCTGCCACTAATGTTTTTTTCATCATATTTTCCTTTGTTTGAATACTATCAAATAATTAATATTATAAATAGTAATATCAATTGACTTAAATAAACAATTTTTACTGCACAAAAAGTGATTTTTGATCAAATTTCCTGATATTATTGAATTTTTTCATTTTTGGACTAAATAAAATAAATCAGGTGTATCAATATTATTTAAGCCACTTTAAGAGATCTTGACTGAGTTTGGCGATCACGTTATTGGTTGCAACCGCATAGCCCTTGGCATCTGTGGTGGGTGTAGGTTCTCGGTAAGAAAACCTTTTACTTTTTACCAGTCTGCCCCTATCTGCATCGATAAGGGTAAACTGTATGGAGACCGCTGCGTAGGAGTCTTTACCGCGTACCTGGTGTTCAAAATCAAAAATATTACTTTCCAGTCTATAGTTCTCTTCAAGGGTCGACATATCTGAGAGTACCACTTTAAAGCGTTTGCTGTTATCCAGCACTTCTATAAATGTACCTTGTAGAATCCTGCTCATGTTGTTGGACCATTGGGAATTTTGGTAGGTTCCTCTATCGTTGATCGTATAGGAAAAGTGCATTTTTTCAGACAGCGGTTCTTTGATACTTTGCGGGAACGTAACTTTGATACTTTTCTCTTTATAGGCACCTCTACTCTCTGTTTGAACCTGAGGCACATTGAGGCTATAGACATTAATGACAGGTGCCTTGCTGCATCCTATGCATCCTGCAGCTATCATCATCGTTACGATATGGGTAGATATACTTCTTCTCATTCCCCCGGCCCCTTTCTTAATGTTCTGGATTTAAAAAGTAGATCACTAGGATTTTGTTCGAGTTGTCTTGACATGGTATTAAGCTGATTGGTCAGTATGCGTATCTCTATGAGCATAGGTTCAAAGATCTGTTTGAGATTGTAATCCCCTCTCTCTATGGTATTTTCGACTTTGAGTGTCACACGGTTGAAATTCTTACTCGTTTCCATCAATTTATCGATGGTAGGTACAGAGACTTGCTTAATGTCTGCAAAATCTTGTTGAATCAATTTGAAATCCCTATTCATACTTGCCAGAGCAGTCCTGAACTCTTCAAGAGAGAGTATAAGCTTATCTTCCAGCTCTTCCCCTTTGGCTGTCATTTGTTCTATATTGTCAAGAATATTTCCCAAGGTTTCAATGTTATCATCCGAAAGTAGTTTGTGACTCTGTTCTAAAAGCGCTTCGATCTTTACACTCGCTCCGCCGATGTCACCTGCTAACTGCGTAAGAAAGGAAGTTTTTGTCTTGATCAGAGGAATATGGTCTTTGGTAGGTTGTAAGGTTTTAGCTGCGTTCGTACCACCCTCGATCTCTATGGACAAAAGTCCCGTCACACCAAACATTGCGGTACGTGCTACCATGTCTTCTTTGATAGGTATCCCTTTTTTGATCTTGACGAATATCTCAACTGTTTCTATATCTTGAGGATTAATTTGTATAGCACTAACACTCCCGATATCCACACCGCGTAATTTGACATTGGAATCTATGGAAAGGCCTGCAACAGATTCACGCATTTCAAGTTTATAGATATCAAACTCTTCTTGCAGATCATATTTGGCAAGCCAAAAAGCAAACCATACCATACCTGCGCCAAAGAGCAGTACGAAGACACCTACAATGGTATAATTGACTCTGCTATACATCTTTAACCTTATCTTTAAATCTCTCTTTGGTGTACTCATTCTTAAAGAACTCTTCTACAAAGGGATGTTGTGATTGTAACACATTTTCCAGTGACCCCTGTGCAACGACCTTTTTATCTGCCAGAACTGCCATCCTGTCTACAATACTGAATATGCTCTCAAGATCATGTGTGATCATCACGACAGTGATACCCAGCAGATCACGCAGCTCCACGATCAGTGCATCAAAATTTCGTGCCCCTATGGGATCGAGTCCCGATGTCGGTTCATCTAAGAAAAGGAGCTTGGGTTCCATCGCCAGTGCCCTTGCAAGGGCAGCACGCTTCACCATCCCTCCACTGAGCTCGGAAGGATAGAGGTTACCTACATGCGGTTCCAATCCTACCAGTGCCAACTTGGATCGTACCAGTTTATCTCTCATCCCTTTTGAGATATCTGTATACTCCTTAAGCTGTACCTCTATATTTTCTGCAATGGTCAACGAGGAGTAGAGTGCGCCAAACTGGAAAAGCACACCCCAGTCACTGCGTAATGCCTGCGCCTCTTTGAAACCTATACGGTTAAGGGATGTGCCCAGAACACTTATTTCACCTGCACTGGGTTCGAGTAGCATGATCATCTCTTTCATCAGTACGGATTTTCCTGAGCCACTTTCGCCCAAGATCGCATAGATCTCATTTTCATCAATATGTAGGCTCACCCCGTCATGAACCGTTCTTTCAGCAAACCGTGTGATGACATCATTGACCTGAATGACTGTGTTCATAGCCCAAGCTCCGTAAAGATCACAGAGAAGAGTGCATCAAATGCGATCACTAAGAAGATCGAGTTCACCACAGATGCTGTCGTATGCAACCCTACACTCTCTGTGTTATAAGAGACCTGAAATCCCCTAAAACATCCTACCGCAGCAATGAGAAATGCAAAGACCGGTCCTTTCATCATACCAAGTAGATAGTGTTTTACTTCCAACACTTCATAAAGCCTTTGGGTAAAGAGTCCCATTGAAATATCCAGCTGCATACTTGCAGCTACCATACCTCCCAAGATACCTATGAGATCGGCAAAGAAGATCAACAACGGCAGTGCTACCATTAAAGCGAAGATACGCGGAAGTACCAAGAAAGTATAAGGATCAAACCCCATCGTACGCATGGCAGCTATCTCCTCTGTAATTTTCATAGCCCCTATTTCAGCCGTATAGGCAGATCCGCTGCGCCCTGCGATCACAATAGCTGTGATCATAGGTCCCAGCTCCCTGGTAATGGATATTGCAACGGTATCTACGATAAAAATATCTGCGCCGAACTTGGCCAACTGAACAGACCCCTGATAGGAGATGACCATTCCCACTAAAAATGATGTTAAGGCGATGATGATCAGGGCATTGAAGCCTGACTGGTGAACATGGTATATGGTCTCTTTAAAACGTATATCTTTAGGTTTGACAAAGGTATGGAACATCGCATAAAAAAGATGACCCAAAAAGGTAATGAAACTCTTCACTTCATCCAATATTTCATAGCTTCTTCTACCCAGCTTTTCCAGCATACCTTTTTTTCTGGGAGGTTCGATCTCCGGGATGTTTCTATGAAGCAGTGTATACATGTCTTTTTGGCTCTGGGTATACCCTACGATCTCCACATCCGTCTTTTGTTGAAATCGTTCATAATATTCTATAAAAAGCAGTACGCCTGCACTGTCAAAATCACTGATACCAGAAACATCCCAAACGATCTTTTTATCATAAGGAATTTGGAGCAGTTCCTTTTCTATTTGAAGTACCGTAGCAAGCATCCATTCTCCCTTAGAGATAAGCGTAAAGTGGTCCTGGTCTGCTTCATAGGTTAAGAACTGTTTCATCATAGAAATATTATAGGTAAGATTAGATTAAGTTTGGCTATAATTATCATAATAAAACAATAAGGCACAACTATGAAAAATTTTGGTTTAGATATGTGGGGGGATGAAAACTTTATCATTCAGGGTGATACTATCAATATCAATCATGCGTCTAAGCCATCACTAATCTCTATTACCCAGGAGATCCGTGAAAAAGGCTATAAAGGACCCCTTCTTCTTCGTTTCCCCCATCTCCTTGAGAAGCAGATATCTACACTCTTTAACACGTTTGAAAAAGCCAAACAGGAGTTTAAATACAAAGGAAATTTTCAAGCTGTTTTTCCTCTCAAGGTCAATCAGTTCCCAAATTTTGTGCATGCCCTTATGGATGTTTCCCAAAATTACAACTACGGCCTCGAAGCGGGAAGTAAAGCAGAACTGATCATTGCCATGACGAAAACACCTCTTGGTGCACCGATCACAGTAAACGGCTTTAAAGACAAAGAGATGATATCACTCTGTTTCATCGCAGCCAAAATGGGACATAATATCACGGTAACCATAGAGGGTTTGACGGAGTTGGAGACGATCATCCAGGTTAACAAAGAGTTTAATGCGGATGCAGAAACACCTATCGCACCTAAGATAGGTGTACGTATACGTCTTCACAGTTCAGGCATAGGCATATGGGCAAAAAGCGGGGGATACGGTTCTAAATTCGGTCTTACCTCTACTGAACTTCTTGAAGTCTACTCCATGCTGGAAGAACATGCGCTTCTAGACTACCTTTGGATGATCCACTTTCATATAGGTTCTCAGATGGGTGACATCGCTCCGCTGAAAAAAGCATTGAGAGAAGCCGGTAACATTTATGCAGACCTCAAAAACCGTGGGGCTGATGCACTGGGGGCGATCAACATTGGTGGAGGCCTTGCGGTTGAATACAGTCAACATGAAGATAAACAGGAGAGAAACTACTCTCTACGTGAATTTGCCAATGACGTGGTTTTCTTGATGCAGGATATCTCTAAAAGAAAAGGTGTGGAAGAGCCGGATATCTTTACCGAATCAGGACGCTATATCGCTGCTTCACATTCGGTGCTTGTTGCCCCTGTACTTGAACTCTTCTCCCAAGAGTATACAGAGAAAGGATTGCGTCTTAAAGAGGTCAATCCTCCGCTTGTTCAAGAGCTGTATGACCTGTACAACTCTTTAAGCCGTGAACGTGCCAGAGAATACCTGCATGATGCACTCGATCATATGGAGAGCCTGCTCACGCTTTTTGATCTAGGGTACATTGACCTTGAAGACCGTTCAAATACAGAGATCCTTGTAAACCTTATCATCAAAAAATCGATCGCTTTACTCAAAGATGAAGACAGTGATGAACTCAAAAAACTACAAGACCGTATACAGGAAAAGTATCTTGTCAACTTCTCGGCTTTCCAGTCACTGCCTGACTTCTGGGGTTTGGCACAGCACTTCCCTATCATGCCTTTGGACCGCTTAGATACCAAACCAACCAACCCGGCAAGCATTTGGGATATCACTTGTGACAGTGATGGGGAGATAGGTTTTAATCGTGAATTCCCGCTCTACCTCCATGACATAGATGTGGATACGGAAGAGTACTTTCTAGCCTTTTTCCTGACAGGGGCCTACCAGGAAGTCTTAGGCATGAAACACAACCTCTTTACCCACCCTACTGAAGTAGTGATCAATTTTGATGAAGAGGGAAAATATACAGTAGATAATTTGATCGAGGCACAGAACATTATGGATATTTTAGATGATTTGGATTATGACACCTATCAGATGGATAAAAAACTCAAATATCATATAGAAGAATCTGTACATCTCAACAGTGAAGAAAAACGTGAACTTTTAGGAAAACTTTACCTTTATTTAAGTGAAAATAGCTATCTTAAGACCATACAAGCCATTGACGAGGAGCGTTAAAATTGAATTCATTTAGTCTTATCAAAGAAGATTTTCTTAATGTAAAAAGAAATGACCCTGCCCTGCACTCTACCTTTGAACTCTTTTTTAACTATCCCGGATTATGGGCACTTTTGTTTTATCGTTTGGCACACCCGCTTTACAAAAAAGGTCTAAGATTCCTTCCACGGCTTATCTCTGCTATAGGACAGTTTTTAACAGTGATTGATATACATCCCGCTGCGACCATCGGCCGCAGGGTTTTCATTGACCATGGTGTTGGCGTTGTGATCGGTGAAACAGCGGTCATCGGTGATGATGTGATCATCTATCAGCAGGTTACGCTTGGTGGCGTCAGTCTTACAAAAGGCAAAAGACACCCGACCGTGGAAAATGGTGCAGTCATCGGAGCAGGCGCTAAAGTACTCGGAAACATCACCATCGGGGCCAACTCCAAAGTCGGTGCGAACTCTGTTGTGGTGAAAAATGTACCGGCCGATTCAACTGCGGTTGGTATCCCTGCACGTGTACTGAAACGCGGATTCGACAAAACCCCGCTCAGTCACGATAAGATCCCCGATGTCAACAAAGAGATATTTCAATATCTTCTTAAACGTCTTGCAGTACTTGAGACAGCGATTGAAACAGGGGACAATGCACATATCAAAGAAAAAGACCATGAGCTCGATGCGCTTTATGATAACTTTATCCACTCTATGGATTAGAAAGATCAACGGCTTTTTTTAACGCATTTTCAGATATAATTATACAATTTATAATCAAAGGTTTTTATATGCTTTCAGATCGTATCCAAACACTCTCTCCGTCTCTTACTATAGCTATCTCTTCACTTGCACGTGATTTAAAAGCACAAGGAAAAGATATTCTTTCTTTCTCTGCGGGTGAACCGGATTTCGGGACCCCTCAACGTATCAAAGATGAGGCTATCAAAGCGATCAATGACGGATTTACACAGTATACTGCAGTACCGGGTATACCAGATCTTTTAGAAGCCGTAGCAGCAAAACTGAAAAGAGACAACAACCTTGACTACGTACCTTCAGACATCATCGTAAGCAATGGTGCAAAACAGTCTCTTTTTAATCTTTTTCAAGCAGTACTGAATGAAGGTGACGAGGTTATCATTCCTTCACCTTATTGGGTCACCTATCCTGAGCTGGTCAAATATGCAAGTGCTGTCCCTGTCATCGTAGAGACAGATGAGATCAGCGGATTCAAAATGACTGCTGATCAGCTCAGTGCTGCGATTACGCCTAAAACAAAAATGGTTATCTTGACCTCTCCGTCAAACCCTACAGGTTCGGTCTATTCTAAAGAAGAGCTTGAAGCACTGGCAGCTGTACTTAAAGGGACGGATATCATGGTGGTCAGTGATGAAATGTATGAGAAACTTGTCTATGACATCGACTTTGTAGCCGCGGCAAGTATCAGTGAAGATATGTTCCAAAGGACTGTCACCGTCAATGGTCTCAGCAAATCTGTAGCAATGACAGGATGGCGTTTTGGATACTTGGCAACACCGAACAAAGAACTCGTAGCTGCCATGAACAAGCTTCAGAGCCAAAGTACATCAAACATCAACTCTATTACACAAAAAGCGGCTATCCCTGCACTGCTTGGTGAAGTCGATAGTGAAATAGAACAAATGAGAAGAGCGTTTGAGGGAAGAGCGGAAGAGGCAGTGAAACTCTTTAACGAAATTGACGGTCTTTCTGTACTTAAACCACAAGGTGCATTTTACCTCTTCGTCAATATCAAAGATATCTCAAATGACTCTATAGAGTTCTGTAAAGAACTGCTTCAGTCTACAGGTGTGGCTGTCGTTCCGGGTATAGGTTTTGGTGCAGAAGGTTACTTCAGGTTCTCATTTGCCACTGATATCACAACGATCCGTGAGGGTATCAGACGTATTGAGAAGTTTGTACAGAGTAAAAAGTAAAACTCTTTATACGTTCTAGACCAAGATATGTTCTCTTGGTCTGCATTCACTTTAAACTACTTTTTCTTCTTCGTCATATTCTCCATTGCAAACCACACAGCCCCTATGATACTGAACAAGATAACCGGTGCTATCCATGGATATACCTTGATAAACTCGAACACTGCAATGATAGCCTCACTTGAATAATATGCACTCAATCCTATCGTCAGTACAAATACAATAGAGGCAAATACATTATAGAAAGCGAATTTTTTAAAGTCATATTTGGCAAGTGCCATAGAGAGCGGTACAAGGGTTTTGATACCGTAAAGAAACTTCTGTATGAAAATGGCCCATACGCCGTACTTTCGCATGATGAGTGTTGCAAGGGCTATTTTACGTTTATGTTTCGCAAAGTAAGGCTGTATCTCTTTTTTCTGGTATTTCCCCAGATAAAAAAGAAAGATATCTCCCAAAAAGTTTGATACCGTAGCCACGGCCAACGCGATACTCAAGTCCATATTGCCCATAAACGAAAAGACGCCTGCTGCAGCAACAATAAAGAGTGAACCACCAAATGCAAAAAATGCAATCGCCAGGTAACCCCAAGTCTCTAAAGAAGAAAAATCCATGAAAAATCCTAAATATGTTATTAAAGAATCATACCCAAAATAAGTTATAATCCTTCTCATGATTGAAACACTAATGAGCATACTCTTTGTCTATGTCTTCATACTCTTAGGCTATATGGCTAAACGCATCTTTAAAGAAGAGATGAATCCAAAAACACTGACCCTGATGTCTGTTTACTTTTTACAGCCCTTTGTCACCATCTGGGGTTTTAGTACAGCAAGGCTGCAGAGCGAGCACCTGTATGTCCCTCTGATCTATCTTGCCATTATCCTTTTGCTGCTCTTTCCGACCATCCTGCTGGGGAAAGCACTTTTCAGTGATCCTAAAGAGAGGGCCATCTTTTCCATTGCCGGATTTGTAGGGAATACAGGGAACATAGGTATTCCGCTGGGTATCGCCCTTTTTGGAGAAGCCTCTGTCATCTATACGACCCTGATCAACATCGCCAATGTCTTTGTCGTCTATATCATCGGTGTCTACATCTACTCGCGTGGTTCATTCAGTATCAGGGATTCACTCTTGAACATTATCAGGATCCCTATTATCCCGGCTTCCATTGTAGCGATACTCATCAATATCTATGAGGTGCCTCTCAGTTCTGAGATCATTGAATTTTTCAAAATGGGGGCCTATGCCGGTATCGTGCTGCAGCTTTTTTTACTTGGCACATTCCTGCAGGGCATATGTATCAAAGAGCTGCATCCAAAGCTCTTTATAGGGACCATAGGCCAAAAGTTCATCATAGTTCCGTTGGCAACGGCTCTCATACTCTCTTTGACAGATCTGCCACTTTTTGTACAAGGGGTGATATTTATGGAGATGATGGTACCTCTGGCTGTTGCCAATATCAATCTGGCTTCCCTCTATAACTGCAGACCAAAAGATGTCACTTCACTCATTCTGCTTAGTACACTTTTGTTTATGCCATTGTTATTTGGACTTAGCTATATCATAAATCACTACTATTTGTGATAAAATAACCATATAACTTTACTAGGAGTTCTCATGTCTAAAAATACCCTTATCATTGGTGCCGGCGGTGTCGGAAATGTTGTTACTTTCAAGTGTGCGATGAATGCTGAAACATTTGGAAATATCACTTTGGCAAGCCGTACGCTCAGTAAATGTGATGCCATCGCTGCAAATGTCAAAGAAAAAACAGGCGTAGAGATACAGACACGGGCAGTCGATGCAGATTCCATACCTGAGCTAAAAGAACTTATTGCTGCGACTGGAGCGAGTATTGTCATCAATGTGGCCCTTCCATACCAGGACCTTACCATCATGGATGCCTGTGAAGAGATGCAGGTAGACTATCTCGATACGGCAAACTACGAACACCCTGATACCGCTAAATTTGAGTACAAAGAGCAGTGGGCGAGAGATGAAGAGTTCAGAAAAGCGAACATCATGGGACTTCTTGGATCCGGTTTTGACCCTGGCGCGACCAATGTCTTTTGTGCCTATGCACAGAAACACTATTTCGATGAGATCCACACCATAGATATCCTTGACTGTAATGCAGGGGATCATGGCTACCCTTTTGCAACCAATTTCAACCCTGAGATCAATCTTCGCGAAGTCTCCGCAAAAGGTCGCTACTGGGAGAACGGAGAGTGGATAGAGACTGAACCAATGGAGATCATGCAAGTGTGGGATTACCCGGAAGTGGGGCCAAAAGACAGTTACCTGCTTTACCATGAAGAGATGGAGTCCTTGGTCAAACATATCAAGGGACTCAAAAGGATCAGATTCTTCATGACTTTCGGACAGAGTTATCTTACACATATGAAGTGTCTGGAAAATGTGGGTATGCTGGGGATCAAAGAGGTCGAACACAAAGGCATGAAGATCGTTCCTATGGAATTCCTTTCTACCCTGCTTCCGGACCCTGCGAGTTTAGGACCGCGTACCAAAGGTAAAACGAACATCGGCATCTTTGCCAAAGGTATCAAAGACGGTAAAGAGAGAGCCATCTACATTTATCAAGTGAGTGACCATGAAAAGTGTTACGCAGAAGTGATGAGTCAGGGGGTAAGTTACACCACAGGTGTACCTGCGATGATCGGAGCGAAACTGATGCTTGAAGGCAAATGGGAAGGCAAAGGTGTCTTTAACCTCGAACAGCTTGACCCTGATCCTTTTATGGAAGAGTTGAACAAACAAGGGTTGCCTTGGAAAGTCATAGAACTCGGAGCGGATGAGACAAGGATCGTAGAGTAAATAATGGATTTTTTACTCAAAAAGTTGATCTCTATGTTTTTAATGCCCCTTCCTCTTGGAGTGTTTTTCATCGTTTTGGCTTTAGTCTTACTCTACAGACACAAAATAAAGCCGGCAAAATTCCTACTTGCATTGAGCATCGTATGGCTCTTTTTCTTTTCCTATCCACCAGTTGCCAACACGCTTTTACACAGTCTTGAGTCAAACACTCCGACACTTCACAATGCACCTGGGAATATCAAATATATCTATGTGCTAGGAGGGGGACATCATACGGATAAAAATTTGCCCATAACTTCTCAGGTCGTTGAAGCCTCTGTTGTTCGCTTAACAGAAGGCATACGCCTTTACCACCAACTACATGAAGAAGCCACTATCATTGTTTCAGGGTATCGAGGATCATTTGATCCTACTACCCATGCTGTGATGCAAAAAAAATTGGCACTGGCCCTAGGTGTAAAAGAAGAGAAGCTTATACTGCGCCCCGAACCAAGAGATACCGAAGAGGAAGCAAAAGCTGCAAAAGCACTGCTGGGTGATAAACCATTCATCTTGGTTACCTCAGCATCTCATATGACAAGAGCCATGCACTTTTTCAAAAATGAGGGATTAGCGCCTATTCCGGCACCAACGAATCATTTGGCAAGCACACAATATTTAGACTATACCAAATTCTTTTCCTCAGAAGCACTCATGAGATCGCGTGTAGCTTTTCATGAACTTCTAGGCCTGATCTGGCAGAAAATCAAAGGGATCTAATGCAGTTTACAGGTTTCCCAAAAGAGGGACTTAGCTTCCTCAGCAACATCATCATCAACAATTCCAAAGAGTGGCTTGATGACCATAAAGAGGAGTATGAGAAATACATCGTTGCACCCAACAAAGCCTACGTTGAAGAGATGGGTGAACATCTGCAAATACTTGTACCTCATATCCATGCCATACCCAAAATAAACAAATCTCTCTTCCGTATCTATCGTGATGCCAGGTTTCATAGGCTGGACCCGATCAAGGAACGTATAGGCATCATATTTTGGCAGGGTGCGACACATCGTATGCAGAGCAGTTCCTTTTATATGCATTATGATCCCTTTGAAGTCTTTGTCGCTGCAGGTATACGGAATTTCAAGCCACCTTTACTTGCAACCTACAGAGAGTACATCAAAAACGATACAAAGAGAGAAAGTTTGCATCACATCCTGGAAGAGCTTAAAAGAAAAGGATATAGTGTACCTGAGCCCCAATTTAAACGTTACCCTGCAGGACTGGACAAAGAGGACACCTATGCCTACCTCTACCTCTACCTCTATGGTGCGATGTATGCCTATACGACCTTCCCGCCTGATGAAACCTTTCAATCTGAAGCCATCATAGAGAGGAATTTCAAGATCTACGAAGATATGCTTGACCTGCAGCAATGGGTCTATGAACTTACCTGCGTTGAAGAGATAATACCAGAAGACCTTTACTGAAAACAGACCTGTATATTTCTTAAATAAGTGTACGAAAGTTAAGAGTGTAGAGTAACACTTGACACTTTGCATAAATTATTCTATACTACACTCATTCAAACCAAAGGATTAGTCATGTCCCTCAAAATGAAAGACCTTTCTCTCCAAACAAATGAGAGCAAATCAACCATACTCTATTACGTAAAAGAGGGGTTGCTTCCCCAACCTTCTAAACCTAAACCGAATGTACATCTCTATGACGAAAGTTGTATACAGATCATCAAATTCATCAAATACCTGCAACACAACTTCTCATACTCCATAGCCGAGATAAAGAACTTATTCAAAGAGAACCATTTTGATTTTGACGGAAGTTTTGAGATGATGGTGCGTTCTTTGGAACTGATCTCCGGAGGGAAAGAGAATCAGTGGTATTCTAAGCAAGATTTTTTAACACTTGTTTCAATAGATGAAAAAAAACTCAAAGCGTATCAAAAGCGAGGTTACCTATTTGAGCGAGCCAAAGGTTTCTCATCCAAAGAGGTAGAGATAGCCGAGATCATAGAGAGAGCAAGTGATCTGGGTCTTGACTTTGATCTTCTTGATGCGTATGTGGATCATGCCAAGATACTTGCCCAAAAAGAGAATGAGATAGGTGCAACCCTACTCAAAAAAGATGAAGAGTCACACAATGCACGTTATGAACTTCTTTTTGATCTGATACTGACACTGAAACCTTACATTTTTAACATGCATACCGTTCAGGCACATAAAAAAAATATCTCAAAGGCAAGCAAATGAAATCACTGTTTAAAATAGCCGGGTTTACACCCTATATTCTGATCATACTGCTCAATGCTATGACTGACCTGGGACACAAGATCATCTTGCAAAACACCATTTTTAAAGCCTATGAAGGTCCCGAACTCATCATACTCACTGCCATAGTCAATGCCTTGATACTTCTGCCTTTTATCTTTCTATTCTCTCCGGCAGGGTTTATCGCTGACAAATACCCTAAAACGATGGTCATAGAGTATGCAGCAATGGCAGCTATGGGTATCACGACACTGATACTTATCTCTTATTATATGGGTTGGTTCTGGATAGCATTTATATTCACTTTTATCCTGGCGGCACAAAGTGCCATCTATTCCCCGGCAAAGTATGGGCTCATCAAAGAGATGACAGGGAATGAAAAGTTGGCTGAGGCAAATGCAGTCGTACAGGCTGTGACTATATCTTCTATCCTTGCCGGAGCCGTGATCTATTCTATCTTCTTTGAAAATTTACTTCAGGATGCTACTATCGTCCCTTCGGAGATACTCAGATACATTGCACCTGTAGGCTACTTGCTTATAGGTGCCAGTACCATGGAGTATCTCTTGGCCAGACGACTGGTACGTAAGTTCAAAGCTGTCGATATCGATGAGAGTATGACCTTTGAACCCAAGGAGTATAAAAATCTCTCTTATTTAAAAAGTAATATTTCTCTTTTAAAACAAAAACAAACGATCTGGTTAAGTATTATCGGGCTCTCTATTCTTTGGGGTGTTTCACAAGTGGTCTTAGCCATATTCGGAGAATATCTAAAAAGCAGACTGGGCATCACCAATACGATCATTGCTCAAAGCTTATTGGCACTTGCGGGTATCGGTATGATCCTGGGTTCCATGTTTGCAGGACGTGTCAGTAAGAACTATATAGAGACGGGCATCATTCCCTTAGGTAGCCTGGGCGTGGCACTTGCACTCTATAGCATTCCCTCTCTTTCTTCTTTATGGGCATTGGGTACGGCACTTTTATCTTTTGGTTTCTTTTCCGGCCTTTTCATTGTGCCGCTCAATGCGATGATCCAGTTTACATCACCTCACAAAATACTGGGTAAAGTCCTTGCAGGAAATAACTTTATGCAAAATGTGAGTATGTTTCTTTTTTTACTTTTAACTGCCGTTTTTGGATACTTTCAATTCTCTGCCATAGGACTCTTTTACATCATCTCTACTATCGCTTTCTTAGGTATGGTCTATACATTTATCAAGCTTCCACAGTCACTCATCCGTTATATGGTTCGTATGCTAATAAGTTTTAAATACACGTTACATGTTGATGGTCTTAACCATATAAAAGCAGATAAAGGCATTCTCCTTTTAGGTAACCACATATCATTTTTGGACTGGGCTGTCTTACAGATGGCATACCCAAAACAGATACGTTTTGTCATGGAAAGATCTTACTATGAAAAATGGTACCTCAAACCCCTTTTAGACTTCTTTGGGGTAATACCCATCTCCAGCAGGGGAAGTAAAAGTGCGCTTGTTAAAGTGACCGAAGCACTGAACCGTGGGGAGACAGTAGCACTTTTTCCAGAGGGGCACATCTCTCGGAACGGACACCTGGGTACCTTTCAAAGAGGGTTTGAAATGGCAACCAAAGAGGTAGAAGATGCAGTGATCATACCTTTTTACCTGAGAGGGCTTTGGGAAGACAACTACTCGTACGCATCCAAAAAGATGAAACGTAACAAAAGCAGAGACATCTCTGTGAGTTTTGCAGAGGCACTAGATATCCACTCCACGGCTTCAGAAGTAAAGAAATCCGTATTTGATCTCTCTGTTCAAAGCTGGAAGCACTATGCAGAGTCTTTGCCTTCATTGCAAAAAGCATGGATATACTCTGCTAAAAATGTCAGTTCAAAACTCTGCATGGCAGATTCAACAGGTACTGAAGTGAGTGGAAACAAATTTATCACTGCAACATTGATGATGGCTGCTGCACTCAAACCAAAACTAAAAGAGAGTCAAAACATAGGTCTGCTCTTACCTACATCTGTAGGAGGTTCTATGGGAAATATGGCACTGATTACACTGGGGAAAACGATCGTAAACCTCAATTACTCAGCTGGGGAAGAGAGCCTGCTGCATGCACTCAAGATCGCAGATATCACAAAAATCATAGCCTCAAAACAGTTTATTACCAAACTTAAAGCTAAAGGCTTTGATATGACAAATGTACTGAAAAATGTGGAAGTGATCTATCTTGAAGAGATAAAAGAGAGTATGAGTAGAACAAAAGGGCTCTTCACACTTATGATGGTCAAGGCCCTGCCGGCCTCGTTACTAAGTATGGTATGTATTAAAGATAGCCACAAAGATGACACTGCAGCTATACTCTTCTCCAGTGGTAGCGAAGGTACACCAAAAGGCATAGAGTTAAGCCATCAAAATATGATGGGGAACATTAAACAGACCACGACCCTGCTCAACCCTACAGATGAAGATGTGATGTTAGGGACATTGCCTATCTTCCACTCTTTTGGTTTAACAGTCACTACACTCCTACCTCTTATAGAAGGTATCCCTGTTGCATCCCATCCAGACCCTACGGATGGTTTTGGCATAGGAAAAATGGCAGCAAAATATGAGGCGACCATCTTGTTGGCAACGGCTACATTCCTCAGACTCTACACAAGGAACCGTAAGCTTACGCCACTGATGTTCAAAGATATACGTATGGTAGTTGCAGGTGCAGAGAAACTGCCTAATGAGATACGTGATGAGTTTAAAAAGAAGTTTGGACTTGATATCTATGAAGGGTACGGTGCTACAGAGACCACACCGGTCGCTTCGGTCAATATGCCTGATGTACTCATGACAGACTCATGGAAACCACAAGTCGGTCAAAAGATAGGTACGGTCGGTCTGCCACTGCCTGGTTCTGCATTCCGCATCGTGGATCCTGAGAGTTTTAACACACTGAAAACCGGTGAAGAAGGCATGATACTCATCGGAGGTACACAGATCATGAAAGGCTACATCGATGACCCTAAAAAGACAGCCTCGGTCATCAAAGAGATAGATGGCATACGCTGGTACGTCACAGGAGATAAAGGCCGTTTGGATGAAGACGGTTTCCTCACCATAGTCGACCGTTACAGCCGTTTTGCAAAAGTAGCCGGAGAGATGGTAAGTCTCGGACTCGTCGAGGGTGAAATAGCTAAGGTACTCGGAGAAAATGACCAAATAGCCATTGCCGCCCTGCCTGATGCCAAGAAAGGTGAGAAGCTCGTACTTTTGCTTGAGGGGGAGATGGAGTTAGACACGTTGAAAGAGAAGATCAAAGAGATTGAGATGAACCCTCTTTTCGTGCCATCAGAGTACTTCAAAGTGGAAGAGTTACCAAAACTTGGTACAGGGAAGGCTGATTTTAAAGGTGCTAAGAGATTGGCACAAAAGCTCAGTGATGAACAATAAAGGAAGAGAAAATGCAAATGCTTACAACTATCATCATACTCGGTCTTATACTGATCATACTCGAACGTATCTTCCCCGATAGAGTCTTGCCTTTAGTCAAAGGTTGGTGGTCAAGGGTGATCGTGATCAACCTTATGCAGTTTGGAATCGTCATCTTGGGCATGGCTACTTGGGATGTGTGGTTTAAGACACATCAGCCTTATATCATAGAGGGTTATCCTGATTTTATGTTGGGATTTATGGCGTACTTGGTCATTACGTTTGTGTTTTACTGGTGGCACAGGGTGCGTCACGACTCTTATCTACTGTGGGTGCTCTTTCATCAGCTTCACCACAGTGCATCCAGGCTGGAGACGATCACCTCTTTTTATAAACATCCCCTTGAGATCATACTGAACTCTTTACTGATGGGAAGTATCTCCTACCTGCTTTTAGGGCTTAATGTGGAAGCAGTGGCATGGACGATACTCTACAGCTCCATAGGAGAATACGTCTACCATATGAACATTAGAACACCCCACTGGATAGGATACTTTTTTCAACGTCCTGAAATGCATAAGATACACCATAAAGAGGGGATACACTACAACAATTTTTCAGACCTGCCTTTGTGGGATATGGTATTTGGTACCTATGAAAACCCTAAAGAAAGAGAAGAGGCTGCCTGTGGTTTTTGTGATACAAAAGAAAGAGAGTTTATCAAGATACTGGGATTTAAGAATGTAAATAACCCTTACAAAAAGAGTAAAAAATGAAACTGAAACTACTCTCCATCTTACTTGTATGTATAGGTTTACTGCAATCCTTGGGTCACATCACGGGCAACAAAACCATTAAGAACCTTGGACTCATCACAGTCGCTTCACCCCTGCCCATCGTCTTTACCCAGCAAAAAGGTTTTTTGGAAACGTTTGCACTGGATTTCACTTTGGTTTATGAAAAGAAGAACAAAGAAGAACGTATCAAGATCACCCCTGAGCTCTATGCACAGCTGGATAAACCCTATAACTATAGAAATGTCCTTGGAGCAGCCATCTCTTACGGGCCTATACTTCCAAAAGAACTTGTAGCTTCAGTGTTGGACTATGCATTTATAACCCCTGGGGTGCTCTCAGAAACCTTTAATTTGGGTGAGATCAGAAATGCCTCTTTGGAGCTTCACAGTAAAACAAAAAATGAAGACAAAACCTATATTTTACCCATAGGAGAAGACAATGAAAGATAAACCTTCATACCTGTATTATCCTGCGTATCAGTTTGCTATGTTTAGAGTCATTTTCGGGCTTTACCTACTCATCCATTTTCTCTATCTCATCCCTGTTGCCGGAGAGATATGGAGCAGTTCAGGGTTTATATCCGATGTCAGTTTCAACCTTACCTATGGTGCATTTCCAAACATACTCTATCTCTTTGATCGTACGATGGCAGTGACTCTTTTTGTCTCTATGATGGCTCTGCTCTCTTTTTTTATCATGATAGGTTTTTTCAGACGTACCTCCGCTCTGCTTCTATGGTATGGTTGGGCCTGTCTTTTTCATCAGAACAACCTCATACTGAACCCCGGATTGCCAATGGTCGGTTGGTTGCTCCTGGCACTTGCACTTATCCCAAAAGGTGAAGGATGGGGTGTGGAGAAAGAAGAGGAATCATGGGCTATGCCGCCCGTACTCTACTGGGGTGCATGGATCATCGTCGGTGTTTCATACACCATCAGCGGCATTGATAAAGCGATGGCACCCAGCTGGATAGACGGTTCTGCGATCACCCACCTGCTCAATAACCCTTTGGCCAGGGATTATTTTATACGTGACCTGTTGCTTTCAACACCTGAACTGTTTAGAGAGATACTCACCTGGTCAGCACTCTCACTTGAGATAGGTTTCGCTCTTTTGGTCATTTTTTCAAAAACACGGATCATCGCATGGTTTATGATCATGACAATGCATCTGGGCATCTTGATGATCGTTGATTTCCCGGACTTGACGCTCGGCGTCATAATGATACACCTCTTTACGTTTGATGCAAGTTGGTTTAACACTGAAGATACACAAAGAGTCATCATCTTTGACGGTATCTGTGGTTTCTGTAACAAATCCGTAAATACACTGATACGCATAGATACGCAAAACAAATTTCACTACACCTCGCTACAAGGTGAATTTGCAAAAAGCTTGGACTTGAATCCAGACATAGAGAGTATCGTCTTCTATGAAAACGGCACACTCTACTACAAATCAACTGCTATCCTTAAAATACTCAGGTCTTTAGGAGGCATATGGATATTTACGAATCTGTTCTACCTCATTCCAAGAGTGATAAGAGACTACCTCTATGATTTTATAGCTGCATACCGTTACAGGATCTTTGGAAAGATGGAGAGTTGCCGGATGCCTAAAAAAGGTGAGCAGGATCTGTTCATCGATTAACGCTATAAACTACACACTCATTACACACAAATTTGTTATTATTTGACAGTGACAATAATCCTAGAGTTTAGGAGATAGGTAATGGGTCTTCATGTCTCATACTTGGTAAGAGTTACAGAGGCATCGCAGAAATGCGACGACTAAGTGAAAATCTGGAAATCCAGGTGACACGCATAGACCAACGTACTTATCACGTTTTGCACACAGAGTGCTACGAAATCATTTCTGGCAACACTTCCTTTAAGAAGGCTGCAATTTAGTCTTTCTGCTCTGTGTTCGCACTATGTAAATGTCACTGTAAAGATCGTACGCTTACTTCTCTTGTTTTAAACAGAAAGTCATTCTTCTTACTCAGAGAAAAGCGTGCGTGATAGCTATTATCTCTCTCAAAGCCATTATCATAAAATATGTATGCGATAGACTTCTATAGATCTATAGCATATTGTTTCAAAGTTTCCAGATCGATCAATTCAAGCATTTTTTTATGCGTTGCATGTATAAAGATATGCGGTGCCATACCGTCGAGATGTGCTTTAACAAAACTATGACCACCTAGACACCAGCTCTGTCCGGGTTTTACCCCTGCAAAATTGTACTCCGGTATAGGCGTAGAGAGATCATTCCCTACTTTTTTAGAGTATTCCAAAAATTCTTCTGTCGCATAGATACACACTGCATGCACCGCAGGATTATGATCACCTGTATTGCAGTATCCGTCTCTGTGAAAACCCGTTAGAGGCTTTAGACTGCAAGGTTCCAAGGGTTCACCCAAAACATTTAATGATTCTTCCATCATGATCTCTCCTTTGTTCTTATTTGAAAAATTATAACTAAAATGCACAGTCGCTTGGCAACAATACCTCTCTTTCCAAAATATTTGAAAAGAGAGGTGTATATTTGACGCGTTTGAAGCCTTTTTACTCTGCAATCAGATCTAAATGTATCATAAAAGTCTTCAGATACTAGAGAACAGCAATAGTACAAAGATAAAAATCTTTTATCGTTTTGATCATAGATCTATCTTGCCTTACATATGTATGGATGTTTCTTACACTATTTGGTCTCTACTAGACTTTTGATACAATACACTAAAAAACAAAGGTTTACAATGACAAAAGAAAGGGAAGGTGAAATACTCATGATCGGCCTTGCTATACTTGAATCTTGGTTTCCCATCTTCTCTATCGTCTCCATATCATATATAGGGGCACTGCATACCTATACCTACTCCCTACTCATCGCTTTAGCCTTTTTTATTATGATCATGTTCAAACGGGATAGATTCAAAGAGCTTAAGAACAGAAAAGCGTACAAAGATCTGTTGCTCACGAGCTTTTGGATCACTTCACTCTTTGCACTTGTTTTTGTAGGAATGCGTTACACTACTGCGGGGAATACGGCTGTCATTATCTTCTTGCAACTGCTTTTCTCTTACCTATACTTTAACATCTTCGGCAAAGAGAAGATGCATACCTTGCATGTATGGGGTGCGTTTATTATGGGTATGGGAGCGCTTATCATCCTCATTCCTGATGAACTGACATTCAACAAAGGTGACCTGCTGATATTAGTTGCAGCGGCTATTGCACCTTTGGCCAATCTCTACCAAAAAAGGGCACGCGAATTTTGTTCTTCAGAGACCATTTTAGGCTTTAGGACATTCATAGGTCTGCCTTTTATTGCCCTCATGGCATGGGCTTTTGAACCGGCAGTACTTTACGATGCCTTTATATCGGCCCTGCCTTCATTGCTTTTCATCGGTATTTTGATCTATGTCGTTTCAAAGATCATGTGGATAGAAGCCCTACACCGCACATCCATCACCAAACTTTCTGCCATGATGGGGCTGGTCCCTATGATGACACTTGTTTTTGCCTACCTCTACCTCCATGAAGTACCGGAACTTCGTCAAGTCTTAGGTATCGTTCCTGTCCTTGTAGGTGGGTATCTTCTGACCAAGCCTTTAAAGGAAATATGAGCATATCAGCACTATGGGTCTACTTTTCCAATAAACTTCTCAACCTCATCAGCCGTTCTTTCAGGATCTTCAAGTATCGGTACATGTCCGATCTCTTTCAAGATGACCAGTGTACTTCCCTGAATAGTGTCATGAAAGAGTGTGGCATTGTCAATGTGTGTCATCCTGTCTTTGTCTCCCCACAGTATCAGTGTGGGGATATGAATCTTTTTTGCAAGATCATTGAGGCAACAGACATCTTTATACATATCCTCATAGAGTATCTTTTCCAGATCACGTCTTTCACACTTCTCTTTCAGCATTGCCTCTTTTATGATATCCGGAATATAGGGAGGCTTATGCAAAGAGTAGTGTAAAAGTGTTTCCAGTCTCTCTTCAGTACAGACATCATAAAGCGGGTTTTTATCGGATCTTTCTACAAGTTTCACGCCATCACTTTTTGTTTTCTCCAGGCCCATAGCATCTATCAGAATAAGCGCTTTTAACGTCTCCTCATGACTTCCTGTATAGTGTAGAGCGATAGCCCCTCCCATAGAGTGGCCAAAGAGATAAATATCTTTCAGCTGCTTCGCTTCTACAAACGCATACACTCTTTCTGCCTGCTCGGACATCGAATATCCCAACGTCTTTTCTGAAATACTCTCCCCATGTCCCGGCAGGTCGATCACAATGACATGATACTTCTCATCCAATGCCTCGATCAGTCTATTCCATGTATCCTTATTCCCGCCAAAACCGTGGACAAACAGAAGTGTTTCATCACTTTTGACACTATTTTCAAGATAGACGATCTTTCCAAAATCCAAAGTGATGGATTTTTTCTCTAACCCTGCCGTGTAACGTTCATACGTCATGACCATACTGTAGAGTTTTGTTGAACTGTCCGTCATCAAACTCAAAACGGCAATTAACACAATAAGAATGATCTTTTGGATCGACATTTGCTATCCTATTTTCTATAAAGTGCACAACACCTATAGGGTGCTACGGGTTTACTCTCTTTCTCTTTCTCAAGATAGACTTGCTCCAGCCCCTCTTTTTCAAAAAGCATGAATTCATCTGCATACAATGGCCATGGCGGCCCGCCGTAACTGTCTGTATCATCCTGTGAATGTGCATAGACAAACAGTTCCCCCTCTTTGGCAACAAGAGAAGCAATGATACCCACCAGTTTTTCCCTGTCTGCAGGAGGCAAGGACTGAATGGTCAATCCTTCATAGACAAAATCATATCTGCCTACAGAAGATTCAGGCATCTTATAGATATCACCTACATGAAAATCAACCCTGCTATCAGGATGTCTCTTCTTCGCCAGGGCTATCGCGGAAGGAGAGATATCCAACGCTTCTACCTCATAGCCATGTTTTTCCAAGATCAGTGCATCATCACCTAAACCGCATCCGATCACCAGTGCTTTTTTACCTGAAACAGGGCCTTGCTTACTTAAATGTTTTTCCAAATAGATGTTGGGTGCAAGTGTTGCCCATGGGATAGATGAGAGATCATCATGGTCTGCATTCTCATAGACAGACTCAAAAAAGTTTTTCTTTTCCATTGTTACCTACTTTAAAATATACAATGATTATATCGTAAAGATATTTTGTTCAAGTGCCAATAGCTTCTTCTTTGCTTCCAAACCACCGGCATACCCTGTCAAAGTACCGTCTGCTCCGACAATACGATGACAGGGAATGAAAATAGAGATAGCATTGGCACCTACAGCGGAGGCTACAGCCCTGACTGCTGTTTTTTGGTCAATATTCGCCGCCAGTTCCTTATAAGAAACAGTGGTACCAAAAGGGATCTGGAGAAGTCCCTTCCAAACAGACTTTTGAAACGCTGTGCCAACCATCAACAAGGGTATATCAAATGTTTTACGTAAGCCTTTAAAATAGGCTTCCAGCTCCTCTTTGGCCAGATCCAGCACTCCGCTCTCCTCTTCGACAAAACTGGCATGAAGGCCTTTTTGTACTCTTCTGTCTACGGTTTCTCTACCCTTTCTGTATCGCCAGTCAGCCATACAGAGTCTGTTGTCATATGCCCCTAGGATCATCTCTCCTAGAGGTGTCTGGAAGTATTGAATGCTGACCCTGTTCATTATTATCCCAGTAAGGCTTTTTGCTTCTTGGTCAATTTCTTATACACCAGATCATAGGAATGGTCTATCAGCTCTTTCACTGTTTCCTCATCCACATCGGAACCTTCTACCGTCACGGTGTTCCAATGCTTTTTATTCATATGGTACCCTGAGATGATACCTTCATGAAGCGAACGCAACTCCAAAGCGTAGATCGGATCACATTTGAGATTGACCGATATAGGTCTCTCTTCAGAGGTCAAGGCAAACATTTTTTCACCAATACGATAGACACGGACCTTCTCATCAAACGGATAATCAAAGGTCACACCCTTTTTAGACTGTAAATAGGTATCTAATTGTTCAAAATTCATCGTCACTTTACCTCAATGTAAACGTAAATTGCTAATTTATCAACACTATAAAGTTAATGCTTTTATTTTAACAGTTTTCATTATAAAACCTCCTATATGGCACATTTTATAAGGTTTTCTATAGAGAGATACATATTTATGGTTCACAAACGTCGCTACAGCGAATAACCTTATAAAATATGTTAGATTATAAGGTTTTGGTTTTTAGGGTATAAAAAGTTCATAACGTTTGTCGTGAGCAATAGTTTCGCCGTAGGGTAAATTATTGCGTCTCCTCGCATTTGTTATGGTGTCATACTTAAAATTACTATTAGTCATTAATTGTTTGATACTTGACTTTGATCACTGCATACACCGCAACTACTACCTTTACATTGTAGTGAATTGAAATCAAAAAGAGTGGAATGTGCAAGGTCACCATCTGGATAAGGAACACCTTTCTTCAAGAAGAAGACAGCCAAATTGCCTCCATATAATTCAGCAGGTATTCTGATCTTTTTTAAGATAACATAGCCATTATCATAACTACAAATAGGTTTGAGTGAATTCATATTTATATTCATTGCTGTAGCTTTGATACTAGATGTTTTTAACTGCTTTAAGTACAGTTTATATCTTTCTTGTGCCCACGAATTCAAGTCATGTTCTGTTGCTCTTCGAATCATATTGTTCTTGAGCAAATATTCCATTCCAGCATTTCCAGCATTTGGTTCTGTTGTAGTAAAAAACGATTCAATAGAATTGTCATTTGAAGAATATAGCTTGGTCGATTTTGAGATTTCATTTCCAATGATTAAAGTGTCATTTTTATAATTGTCCGTATAAAGTACAGTAGTATTTTTCCCGTATACTTTATTAGAAAATGTATTTATTCTTACCAGGTCTCTTATTTTATGAGAAACACCGAGTAAATAACATGGATGCTCACCGTTGGAAAGCGTACTACTTCCTATAGGTATGTCTTTCGCTAAACCGCTTACTTCTTGCCCATAATATCCAGTTGTAAAAACAGCTTCAATTTTAGTCCCTTCTGTCCACTTGATATCCCAAATACACGGGCTATATGATGAAAGAATCAGTGCAACGGGTTTATTCGGTGAGTTGACCACAACTTTCACTAGAAATGCGCCTTGGTTACTATCATCAATAGTGTGACCTGTAACTTTACCCTTGGGAGCATCACTTGCATAGATCTGAATGTCGTCTGGTAATTCAAATTCATTGAATTCACATTGCGAATAAAGTTTTTTGATTTTGTCACTTTTAGTATTTCTACATCCAAAGCCCTGACATGACATTGTATTGAAATCGTAAAGTTTTGAATGCCCAAGTTTACCATCAGGATAAGGAACACCTTTTTCTAAAAAGAACGTTGCTGAATCTTTTTGATAAAAACTTGTTGGAATTGTAATTTTTTTTAGAATTATATATCCGCTACTCTCTATAGGTAATCTAGATGAAATATATTCTTTTACATCCTTAAGAGAAGGTGGTTCTATATTTATAGCCTTTAGTGTATCTGCTTGTTTTTTCCATTTGATAATAGAAGGAAGCTCTTGCATAAAAACCTTTAGTTCTTTTTGCTTTTGCCTTTCCCACCTATCAAAATCTTGGACTGTTGCTGTACGTATCATACCTTTTTGCAATAGCTGATCTAATGATTCTAAAGCAAAGGTGTTTACAGATATTAAAAGTAATATATACATGTAACGATTCATTGATTACCTTTTTTCAATTTATCTGTAAGTGACTCACAACTATTTATTAAAGGAACAAAGTATCCTCTTATTGAGTTATTTCAGTATTAAGAGTATATCTAAAATGTCTTATCCTCAAAACCTTATAAAATATATAACTTTATGACGTCTTCATCCTTTCCATATTCTATTTTAGATTATAAGGTTTTGACTTTTGTTATAATCTTTTATTCAAGAGGTGGAAGCATTAAATGAGAAAAATTATTTTAATTTTATTAATTATGTCTTTACAGTTATTTGGACAAGACAATAAGTATAAAGTCGGGTTTGTTATTCACGATTTTACTCCAGATATAGTTACAAACGTAAAGTTTAAATACCCGCAGAAAGCAAAAGACTTTGTTAAGGTGGAATATTTTGCACTTGGACTAGATGGATCTAAAGTATATGATGCTTCGTCAAATCCATTTAGTGTAGAAATACTAGGAGTCAGTCTTTCTGTAAATAAAAAGCTAAATTCTAAAAATGTAAAGTTATCTTATATAGATAGTCTCGGACATACTTATCAAAGAATTAAAAATCTTAATAATGAAAATGTGAAAGTTCTACATAGCAGTTCGCAAAATTTAATCAAAAATGAAAATATAGATCAAAAGGTATGGACAATAAAAGATATCGAAACTGCTAAAACATTCTTATATGGTTTGGATAAACCAATATTGGGGAAAATCTTGCTTTGTATTCCAGATCCAATGGAAGAAAGTAGTAATGGAGTTACTTTGAAAATTAAATCGGATGTTCAGCTTGAATCACTGGCAATTTTTACGAATAATAATACTTATGCAACTATTGCTACCATGAATTTTTTTAATAAGACTATCCCTGATTATATTAGTATTAGTATGAAAAAAGATGGAAAAATTATTATAGTTGGAAAAGGAATAGATGGTAAATTATATCAAGTTTCTCATGATATACGATTTGTCAAAGCAGTAGACAATGGAAATATAAATTGCCACTATTAAATTGTGTACGATTTATATCGAAAATGTCTTGTTTTCAAAACCTTATAAAATATATAACTTTATGAGGTTTTTATTATTCTTGTCTACTTGATATAAGACGCACTTCTTCGGTTATAATTTCTGCACATCTACTAGGGCTTGCTTGTAATATAAAATGGTTTCCATTAACTTGAAAAATATTAATGTTTTTACAAATTTTTTGCCAACTTCTTAAAGATTTATTTGGAACAAGTTTATCATTGGAAGCTTGTATATAAGTTGTTCTGAGCTCAAAACTTTTATCAAGTGTTTTCAGTTGTGCAATTTCTTTTAGCCTATAAACAATTACGTTTGGAGACACTTTTTTAATGGTTGTTTTAAATAAATCAATAATCTCGGTTTTTGCTGAGAATCCTAAAAAAAATAATTTAATTATTAGAGTAGGTATTGGCAAAGAGAATATTCTACTATTTGGGATAAATTTTAATAAAAGAGGTCTTGGATTTTCTAAAAAAGTTGCAACTAAAATTAAAGACTTTAATTGCTTCGGTTTTCTAAGTGCAATTTGATATGCAATTGGCCCTGAAAATGATTCAGCCAATAAGATAAAATCTTCTTTAGGAAGACTAGATATCACATATTTAACAAGATCATTGTATGACTGTTTGTTTTTTAAATCATAGTCAATGACTTGCACTCTTATTGAACTAGGTAATACGTCAGTAAGTGGTTTAAATAAGTCTCCCGTTCCATCAAGGCCAGGAAGTAAAACAAGTTTCATCTTTTGAATTTACCTTTTGATATTTAGTATTAAGAGTATATCAAAAATGTCTTGTTCTCAAAACCTTATAAAATATATAACTTTATAAGGTTTTAGTGCAAGAAGAAGAAATTCAACATTACTAGGGTAAAGTAACAACAAATAGAACATTTAAAAAGGAGGGCAAATCATGAGCCCTACAAATAAAGAGCTGCAACTGCGTAAAAACTGTAAGCTATATGTCTACCTGCTGGTATCACAGGGTAAAGAGGTTCCAGAAGAGGTACAAGAGTGTGCAAATTCGTATGATTTTGACTTTCTTGTTGACTGTGTTGCACAGTTGTCTGCCGAGATCGAAGGCTTAGATAGCGATGCGTTTGAGAAGATAGTAAATAACAAAGAGTCAGACGAGGCACGTGAACTTGCCTACTGGTGGGAGATGCACCAAATGGCTAACAGCCTTGGAGAGAAGATCGTCAAGACCTGCTTATAGGGTTTGGCCGGATTTTAACTTATGTCTCCAGGCAGTATATGCCGAGTAGGATGGATTTCCCTCTACCATCATATCGTATGCATGTTTGTAGCTGCAGTTATTCTTTTCCTTATAGGCGTTAAGTACCTCTACCACCATCTCTTTATCTGCTTGTTTGTAGGTGCCACTCAATGACTTGACCAGATTGATCGGTTCCATGTGCATACTCATATCCATGAATATCCTTTTTTATAAAAGTTTACATTAATACTCATTCATATCCTCTTTATCCTTCAGAAGCCATCTTTTCAAAGAAACCCAAAACCTCTTTTATGATCTGGGTTTCATCTTCTGACTTTGGACAAAAGTCCAGATGGACATTGATATCATATTCTTTACAGGCATCTGCAAAATATGCCGTTTCATCTTCCAACACATTTTCATTCTTACACAGGTAAAAAACAGGAAAGGCATCCGTACCATTTAAAAAATTGGTCAGATCATTTTCTTTAGCGGGTGTATTTGTACCCTTTGTCTCTTCCAGTCTTATACGAGGTGCATCTGCATAGACGGCATTTGCCCTGCACAAAATTCCCTGTAAAAGAGCGTCATAACCACCCATACCGCTCCCATAGAGATAGATATGATCTTCACACTCATACTCTTCGGCGATCTGTTCTATCAGTTTTTGTAAAAGAGCTTTGTTTTCAGATCCAAAATGATCCAGAGGCGTGAGTACATTCCACATCTTATGTTCAAAGTGTGTTGCTTTCTCATCTAAGATAACGATCAAGGGCACGAAGTTAGAAATTAAAGCTGCGGGGGTAAAACGGTAAAAGAGTTTTTGATTCTTATCATCTTCAATAGTTAAAATCTCTTCATTACCCATTGTTACGCTACTCCTGTTTTAAATCTCATTGATCTATCAATCGACACCAAGAAACCTGTTATTTGACTTTTGTATTCTCTTCGAGTTTGATATTCTCAGGGTTGATAAGGCTTTCAATGTCTGCATTCGTAAGTGTTTTCTGCATGAGGGAACCTTTGTCAAGGTCAAGTGACTTGAACTGGTGATCCTCCAGAAGTTCAACAAATTCAAAGATCTCTTTAGTAATCGCAAACTCACCTTCGGTGACCCTTAGCTTTTTAAAATGTTCCAAAATGGTCTGCATGGTTTGACTTTCACTCTCTTCTATCTTTTGATTGCCAAATGCAATAATATAGACACCCGCCTGGACAGCTGACTCCACAAAATTTTTGATCCTTCTCAACTCAACTTCTTCTGTAGGGAAGTTTTCTAAATTGATCAGTACCAGATGATACATCTGTCTCAGTTTGGATTTTTGATTATGTTCACTGATGGTTGGCCTGTTGCAGCACAGCAACTCTTTATGACGAGAGATCACTGTCTCTTCAAGCTCTTCAAAAAGCGCTGACATCATCTTCGGATCATAGGCTGTTCTATAGAGCTGAATATACTGTAGGGGCGAAAGATTATAAAACTTCTTTCTACCCACATCAAAAAGATCCACTTTTAAACTCTCATGCGGCATGGTAGAGAGCAGTTCCAAACAAAGACTCTCCAGCAGTTTGTCAGCCTTTGCTTCAGAGACATCATCATACAAGAGACAGAATCCACCATCACTGCTGAGCGTATACAAAGGAATACTATCATTATCTTTGTGTAGATCTCCTATATGAAATCCCCATGGAAATGCATAATTCTCATCTTTTTCTACCATACTCTTCTTCTCACTTCTTTTTTGGGCGCATTATAACACTAAATCGGTTAGGAGGTTCTCTTCTTGACTTGAAGAGCATTCCAAAGTATCTCTTTTAAAAAATCCTCGTGCACTACATTAACCCGTTGTAGAGTCCACTGCCTATCACTTTATAGACAATAGGTGCTTCAAAACTGTCATCCATACGCACACCGCCTATGATACCCACCGGGTGCTTGGAGTATGTAGCGGCATCAAGGAGTGTCTCTCCTCCGACATGGGCTTCACTTTTCGTGTTCGTAGCTCTATAAGCCCCTAAACCAATATAATCAAGGTCCAAGGCATTTGCCTCGAGTATCTCCTCTTTATCATGTGTTGAGAGTCCCAGGACCTTGGTTCCTATCTTTTGACGCACCAACTTCACTGCTTCTTTCAGATCATGACTGTATTCACGAAGGTCCTCTTGCCCAAGATGCAAGCCGTCCGCATAGGCTATAAGTTCAATCGTATCATTGATAATGAGTATGCCGTCATAAAGTGCTCGGATGATCTCCAGATCCTCTTTTTTTTCTTCGAGTGAAGCCCCTTTATTGCGGTATTGAAGTATGGGTATATTAGGGAATGTAGAGATATGTTGAAGAAGTATTTGTAGAGAGACACCCCTTTGCTTCAGTGTCTCTTTGTCAACCAGTGCATAGATCATACGCGTGTTCTAACTTACCTTCTTGTTAAAAAGTTTGAAGAGGTCAGAAAGTGTTTGATGCATGTCAGGACGATTTACGATCATATCGATAAGTCCGTGCTCCAGTAGGAATTCCGAACGCTGGAAACCTTCAGGAAGATCAACACCAACAGTTTGTTTGATAACCCTTTGACCTGCAAATCCTATAAGTGCACCCGGTTCTGCCATGATGATATCACCCAGCATAGCAAAGGATGCAGATACACCACCCATCGTAGGGTCTGTCAAAATAGAGATGAAAGGCAAACCTTTCTGGTGCAGTCTGTTGAGTGCCGCAGATGTTTTGCTCATTTGAAGCAGCGAGTAGGTACTCTCTTGCATACGTGCACCCCCGGAAGCAGAAACAATGATAAATCCGCACTCTTTCTCAATAGCTCTGTTGATACCGCGAACGATCTTCTCACCTTCGACTGACCCCAAGCTACCACCCATAAATGAGAAGTCAAATACTGCGATCTCAACGGGTTGACCGCCGATCGTACAAGAACCGCTCATGACAGAAGAGGTTTTACCTGTTTGTGCTTTGGCATCTTCTATACGCTTTTTATATGTCTTTTTATCGGAAAACTTTAAAGGATCTACAGGTGCCAAAGTAGCATCACACTCTACAAAAGATCCTTCATCTACGATAGAGGCTATACGCTTTTCAGCAGAGATTCGGAAATGATGGTTACATTTAGGACATACATTTTGCTGAGCTTCTACCTCTTTATAATACATCAAAGAGGTACATTTTGGACATTTTATCCACTGATTGAGTGTTTCTTGTGTTGATACTGTTGTGGCTTTTTTAAAAATATTTCCAAACATTCTTACTCCTGCATGCCTATAGTTTAGTGATTAATGATTCTATTCGCATTGCTATGCTTTTTTCTTTCGATACTATAACATAATCCGCCTCAACAATTACTTCTAAGCCTTCACAAAGTGCTAAACCTGCGGCAAAATCGTAAATTCGAAACTCCCCCATAAAAAGTACATAACTCACAGTATGGGCATACGCCAATGAGAGTGCTATGGCACCGGGTGACCTGAACTTCAACTTTTCTTTGTCCAGTGCTGCAACCAAGCCTGGATTTGCATAGGCTTTTTCGAAGAGTCCTATCTCAGCCTTTTCACTGCGATACGGGTCATGATATCTATCTGAAAAAAGTTTACCCTGTTGTATTTTACTTGTGGAAGATTTGAAAAAGATATCTCTATTGGCAAGATTACAGACCACTGCAGCATCCAAAATACCTTCCGCATTCACTTTTGCAACAGAGGTACCGTAAAATGGAAAGAGGGAAAGGGCATTGGCTGAACCGTCTATAGGGTCGATAATGATCTTCTCTTCACCCTCACCTATGATACCGCTCTCTTCAGACTCTATTTGTCCAAAAGCACTTAAGTGCTTAACAAATATCTCTTCGGCAAAAAGGTCAAGTTTTGAACTGATATCACCACCAGCACCCACTTCGGTCTTTTCAAACCAGGAAGTATCAAAGCCCTCTTTTATAGCAGAGCTGATCTCTTCATTTGCTCTGATACAGGCTTGAATAAAAGGGGTCATAGAGCTTTTATTCGCCTTTTGCACCCGTAACAATGGTAGGTTTAATACCACGTGGCGCTACCATCCAGAACTTACGTATTTCACTTCTGAAGTTATTGAGGATATAGGCTGCTCTTTTACTTCCTGTCTTTGCGACATAGTCTTTCAGAAGTGCTTTGAGTTCAAACATCTCTGAATCCCATTCATCCGTATCGATACGCAGTGGTTCAACAAGCTCAGGATTTACCTTTTCGTAAAAATGACCTTCCATGTCATAGACAAATGCCTTACCACCTGTCATACCTGCACCAAAGTTCACACCTGTCTCACCGAGGATCACAGCAACCCCACCGGTCATATATTCACATGGATGGTCACCCGTACCTTCAACCACCGTTGTTGCACCAGAGTTACGTACACCAAAACGCTCACCTACTTTACCGTGAATATAGAGTGTTCCACCTGTTGCACCATACAGACAGGTGTTTCCACCAAGTGCAAACTCATGCCCTGCATTGTCAGAAGTGATCACGATCTGACCACCGCTCATACCTTTACCGATATAGTCATTTCCAGCACCATGTACATTGATGTTGATACCTTGTGCCAGGAATGCACCAAGAGACTGTCCTGTCGTACCTTTTACATTCAGTGTGATCGTACCATCCGGTAAACCTGCATTTCCGTGAAGTGCAGCAATTTCTCCTGAAATACGGGTTGCAAAACTTCTATTGAGGTTTGAGATCTCTTTGTTCAGTACGATCTTTTGTCTCGGATCTTTGATCGTTTCCATCACTTCTTCTAAGATCTCTTTCTCATACTCATTTTGATCATACGGTTCATTGAACGGCACCTGACATGTGTTATTACCTTCGATATCATAAAGCAATTCATCAAAGTTAAACTTCTTTGCGAACTCATCATCTATCACTTTAAGCAACTTATTCTGTCCAATGATCTCTTCGAGTGATCTGTACCCAAGTTGGGCGAGGATCTCTCTTACTTCCGTTGCTACCAATGTAAAGTAATTGACCACTTTTTCCACATTTCCTGTGAATCTTTTTCTCAAGTGTTCATCTTGTGTCGCAACACCTACACCACAGGTATTCAAGTGACATACACGCAGCATGATACAACCGACAAGTACCAGTGCACCTGTACCAAATGCATACTCTTCTGCACCCATAATAGCTGCTTTAACAATATCAAGACCTGTTTTAAGTCCACCGTCGGTCTCAACAGTGACTTGACCTCTTAAGTGGTTTGCTTTCAATGCATTATGTGCTTCAATAAGACCTAACTCCCAAGAGTTACCTGCAAATCTTATAGAACCGATCGGTGCAGCACCTGTACCACCATCCGCTCCGGAGATAATGATCTTATCTGCATATGATTTCGCTACACCTGCAGCGATCGTACCTACACCTGCAGTTGATACAAGTTTCACTGCAACTCTTGCATGCGGGTTCACCTGCTTCAAGTCGAAGATAAGCTGTGCCAGATCCTCGATAGAGTAAATATCATGGTGCGGTGGTGGTGAGATCAATGTGACTCCCGGTTTCGTAAATCTCAGTTCTGCGATCAACGGAGAGACTTTACTTCCTGGAAGCTGTCCACCTTCACCCGGTTTTGCCCCTTGTGCCACTTTGATCTGAAGTTCTGTCGCAGATCTTAAGTACTCTGGTGTTACACCGAAACGTCCTGAAGCCACCTGCTTGATACTTGAGTTTTTCTCTGTACCGTAACGCAATGGAGACTCTCCACCCTCACCTGAGTTTGACTTTGCACCGATTCTGTTCATTGCTACTGCAAGTGTCTCATGTGCCTCCTGGGAGATAGACCCCATAGACATCGCTGCTGTTGAGAAACGTTTAAAAATCTCACTGAGTGGCTCAACTTCGTCAATACTAATCGGTTCTCTATCACTTTTAAGCTCATAGAAGTCACGTATAAACTTTTTGTCACGTTCATTAACAAGCTTCTTGACCTCTGCATAATCTTCAGCTTTTCCGCTCTCTGAAGCTTTTTGCATAGCAGAAATCGTTGGACGAGAGAAGTCATGGAACTCTTCACCTTTTTTATATTTATAGAAACCACCTTTGTAGAGTGAATTCTTCTTACCTTCAAATGCATCCGTAAAGGCACGTTCATGGTTTGAATTAAGACGGACATCGATATCTTCATACCCTAGACCTGGGAGCAGACCTGTTGCACCAGAGAAACAATCATCAACGATCTCTGTACTTAGACCGATCACATCAAAGAGTCTTGAGTTTCGATAGGATGCAAGTGTAGAGATACCCATTTTGGACATGATCTTCATCAGTCCTGCACCCATAGATCTTCTAAATTGCTTTAAAAGAGGTTTGATCGCTTCATTACCCGCTTCCAACTCTTCCACTGTATAGTAGAGTAAGTAAGGGAAGATCGCCGCAGCACCAAAACTAAGAAGACAGGCTGCAGAGTGCGGATCAAATACTTCACCGGTCACTGCCACAATACTGGTCAAATGTCTGATATTTGCTTTGAGAAGCTCTTGATTAAGACGTCCTACAACCATAAGCATTGGGATCACTTTATTCTCTGCATTGAGATTTCTATCGTCCAGGATAATGGTTCTAACGTCATTTCTTCTTACATCTTCAATGATGCGTTCAGTCAGTGCATAGAGGCTCTCTTTTAGATCACCTTTATAGGTTGTATCATATTTCTCAGCTTTATAGCTCGGGTCATACTTCTCATTCCCTTTGGTACCAAACTCCTGAAGAAGAGAGAACTTCTCTGCAGACATGAGTGGAAGTACTGTTTTAAGACGCTTTGCATGCTCCGGACTGTCACTTAAAACATTGTGACTCTCACCAAAACCTGTGTTAAGACTCATCACCGTCTTTTCACGGATCGGGTCGATCGGTGGGTTGGTGACCTGAGCGAACTTCTGTTTGAAGAAATCAGTGAAGTTACGCTGTTCTGTTGAGAACGCCGCAAGCGGTGTATCATCACCCATGGCACCTGTTGTTTCTTTACCTTCGTTGATCATCGGTCTGATCACTTCTCTGATCACTTCAGAAGTAAAGTTAAAGTAACGCTGTTTAGCAGTCATATCGCCATAATTCACTTCAGAAGTACTTACATCTGTATTTGGCACATGTTCTTGCAGATAAGAGAGATTTGCAGTCAACCACTTATCATATGCATTCCCTGCTTTGAGATAATCATTGATATCACTGTTTGTAAGTACCTTTCCATGCTTCAGGTCAATTCCCATCATCTCACCAGACTGAAGTCTTCCACGCTCAACGATCTCTTCATCAGGTAACTTAAGCACACCATATTCTGAAGAGATAAGCAGCCTGTTGTCTTTTGTTCTGATATATTTTGAAGGTCTCAATCCATTTCTGTCAAGGACACAACCGATATAACGGCCATCTGTCATACTGACTGCCGCTGGACCATCCCAGGCTTCAAATGTTGCACTTGCATACTCGTAGAATGCTCTAAGTTCCGTATCCATCTGTGGATCGTTATGCCAAGGTGCAGGTATCAATGAACGTGCCGCTTTAAAGAAATCTACGCCATTCACACGTAGGAACTCCATAAAGTTATCCAGACTCGCTGAATCTGACATATCATCTTGAATGACATTTCTCAGTCTATCCATCTCTTCATCCGTATATATCACCGATTTCGCTGCTGCCATTTTCGCTTTTACATTAAATCTGTTCGCAGTCACAGAGTTGATCTCACCATTGTGGGCGATCATTCTGAACGGCTGTGCAAGTTTCCACTGTGGCAATGTGTTAGTTGAGAAACGTTGATGGAAAAGACAGAAAGAGATCTCAAAATCCTCATCGGCAAGGTCTTTGTAGAACTCTTTGATATGGGTAGGCATGACAAGCCCTTTATAAGAGATCACAGAGGTTGAGAATGAAGGGATATAGAACGTCTTATCTTCTATCAATGCTGCTTCGATCTCTTTACGAGAGAGATATACAAGTGCTTCAAAACGGTTGATCGCCACAGGTGAATTAGGTGCAACAAATACTTGCTTTATGGTTGGAAGTGAAGCAAGTGCCTGTTTACCGAGTGCATTGGTATCTACTGGTACGGTACGTGTGTAGATGATCTTAAGGTCATTGTTGTCACAGATCTTGTTGATGACATCAAAATCAGCTGGATTGTTTGAGAATACCATCGCAACAGCATAATTCTCCGGTAGGTGTACACCATTGGCTGTCGCTTCTTTAGCAAAGAATGACTTTGGCATAGAGAGAAGCAAACCTGCACCATCTCCTGTTTTACCATCAGCAGCTACCGCTCCTCTATGCATCATACGTGAAAGAGATGTAATGGCATCTTCCAAATTTTTGTGTGAAGGTGTGTTATCGATAGAGGCTAAGAGCCCAAACCCACAGTTGTCCTTAAATGAAGTAAATAAATCTTGCATATACCAACCTTAAAAATAATCTAATCGGAACATCATATAGCGCTCCTCGTAATTGGAGGGATTATAGCTAAAAGGTTGTTAAGCTTAGTTTACCAACGCTAGCCTCACTAAGAGGATATTTGGATATTTTAACTTGCTTTTGTCTATAATTTAGGCAAAAAGTAAAGGAATCACCATCAAAGGTTTTATACTTTCTGTCAGAAAAGCCAAAAATGAAGACACGATAGCACTTGTACTGAGTCCTACAGAAGTAAGAACCTATTACCGTTTTTTTGGTGCAAGACACTCCATTTTACAGCTTGGTAACCTGATAGATTTTGAAGTAGAAGGGGAAGGTGGAAGCTTTCTTCCCAGACTGCGTTCTCTCTCTCATATGGGGTTTCCCTGGCTCTTTGACAAAAACAGACTTCTGCTCTGGCATAACTTCATCAAACGCTTTGAACCGCATCTCAAAGATGCCGAAGAGATAGACTCTTTTTACTTTGACCTGCTTCTTTCTGCAGCCAAAAAGTGGGACAAACAAAACCCAAAACGCATCGTCTGTGAGTCTTACATCACGCTGCTCGAATATGAAGGAAGACTGCATCATGATGAGCACTGCTATATATGTGAAAACCGTATAGAAGAAGAGATCGCCCTCATGCAGTCGTTCATCCCAGTGCACCCGGCATGTATCTACACACCCGCCCTTCCTACCAAAAAAGTACTTGATTTTTTTAAGAGTAAAAAGACTGTCTTCTTGGAAGATCATGAAGTGGATTATCTTTTTGAGATTGTAATGAAGGGCCTTTGAGACTTACTTCTCTCATTATAATCTAGCATAGGTTCTTTGCAGTACTTCAGAAAACGTAGGGTGTGCCATGATGGTATTGCTGGCTTCAGAGATACTCATCTCGCCTACCAGTGCCATAGCTATGGAAGAGATGATCTCTTCCGCATCAGGTGACATGATTTCAGCACCCAGAATCAAACCATTTTCATCCGCATAGACAATCATTGCACCGTTTTGGGAATCATGAAATGCGGAACCCCCAAAATGATCGAGTGTCAAAATACTCTCTTTATAAGCGATGGATTTCTTCTCAAGCGAATCTTTGTTTTCTCCTACAGTGGCATAACTCATCGGTAAGGTATGGATAAATTTTACGACATGGTCATGATTAAGTTTTTTGGGGTTCTTACCCAGTATCTGCATCGTTACATTCAAAGCCTGTGCTCTTGCTGCATGTGCCAATTGCAGTTTACCGTTACAATCGCCTATGGCATAATGTTTGGCAAGTGTTGTTTGAAAAAATGCATTTGTTTCAATACCTCTGTTTACCCTGATCTCATCTGTAGCGATCACCTCCGTATTGGGCTGACGTCCTGTAGCCACAAGCATCTGTTCATAATACGCAGAAGTGCCATCGTCAAATGTAACATGTACACCCTCCGAAGTATATTCAGCAGTGGAAACAGCGTGGTTTTTCAAGTGATTGATACCCAATTTTTCCATCTCTTTTTCCATGGCACTTTGCATCAGTGGATGTGATCTCTTTAAGAGCCTGCCACTGCGTGAGATCAAAGTTACCTCCACCCCAGAGGAGGCAAAAAAACTTGCCATCTCCAACCCAATAGCACCATCTCCATAAATGGCTATATTTTTAGGTAATTCCTGGAGTTCAAGTACATCATCACTTGTGATAATGGCCTTTGCATCATATACTATTCCCTCAGGGATAAAAGGAGAAGATCCGGTACCTATGACAATATGCTCTGCTTCATAGACTTCTCCTTCCACCTCAACCTTATGAGGTGCAATCAGATGCCCTTTACCTTCAATCAGTTCAACCTCTTTACATTGTGCTGTGATATTCTTAGTAATATTTGCAATAATTTTGGATTTTTTTTCACTGAGTCGTTGCATATCAAGCATAATACTTCCATTAAAAATACTTTCTTTGCTTTGACGCAGTGTATTTGCATAATGCAGAAACATTTTAGAGGGGATACACCCTTTATGTACACAAGCACCGCCTAATTGACCTAGTGAAGTTTCAACCAGTGCCACTTTAAGCCCTTTTTTTGCGGCAATGATCGCACCGGCATAATTGAGACCACCTCCAATATAAATGATATCATACATGTATGCTCCTCAAAAATGATATTCTGTTATGATTATACTCATAAACTATTATAAAGCGTACTTCTCAACCTTCACACATCATGTAAAAACTCAACATTGTTACATGAATCTTCCTGTCACATCTATGCTATAATCTGAAAAAAAAGTGACATTGCCATGAAATCATTCTTACTCCTGTTCTCTTTATCTCTCTCTTTGTGGTCGGCTGAAATAGATACAAAACTCTATGACGGAAACAATACTAAAAGCTATCTTGAAGAGATTGAAAAACGTATTGAGAGCGAACAAAAATCAGATCAGAACATCACTAAAGAAGATACAGAACGTATCGCTACAGAGCGAATGATCTTAGGAAAACTTGCAAATATGCTCTCTTTTACCTTGAAGGTGGATCCTATGCCTGATGCACTTCTTCCTGATGATAAAAACATAAGCAGTGAAAACTATGAGTCCTATCTCAATGCACTGACAGCTACGTACGCAAAGATCGATACGTTAAAAAAAGAACAGTCTGCTATGCAATCCAAGCGGCATTACTTGAGACAAAGTATCAATGATATTACCGTTGAAGATAAAAAGAACCTGCTGCTTTACCAATTGCAGTACGCATTTTATAAACTGAAAGGGGACAACCAGGAACGAACGATAAAAGCCTATGAGACTTTAATCACCCAGGGAGAAGAGCGCTTCAAACAGAAACTAAACCAGGTCACATTTGATATTCCTGCACTCGAAAAGAAACTGACACGGATCAATACAAAATTTTCTCCTGTGGAACAAGAAGCCGTTGCACTCAAACTGGCAAAAGAGCGTGAACTAATCGTCCGTGAAACAATTTCAGATACATTAAGTAAAAAATTTCTTTCCAACGATATGGATATGATGAGTCTCATCACCACAAAGATCGATCAAACCCTCATACTCTCTCTGGCTTATTTACAAAAAAAAGAGACCGAAAAAGCCCTCGACCTTTTCAATGCCGATACAGAAGAGTTACAGAGACTCACGCCGGATCTCAGGGATTACTATACAAACAAGCGTACTATTCTCAAGACAGTGTTCAAAGAGGTGGCAGGTAATGTAGCACTGGCCCTTTCAAATGTAGAGCAGAGTGCTGAAAGTATCTATGATTTTACCTATAGCAAGCTTACCGAAGCCCTTTTTGTATTTAATGAAAAAGGGATTTCAATTCTTGATATCCTCAAAGTCGTGTTGATCATTGTTCTAGGATTTATGATCGCTGCATTTTACAAACGGAAGATCGTGAATCTCGCTACGCAACGAGAAAAGATCTCACTTTCATCCGCAAAAGCGATCTCCAATGCCGGCTACTATATTCTTGTATTTATCACTTTGCTTGTTGCACTTAAAAGTATCGGATTGGATCTTTCCAACCTTGGACTGGTTGCAGGGGCACTCTCTATTGGTATCGGTTTTGGTCTCCAAACACTTGTTTCCAATTTTGCGGCGGGGATCATCCTCATGTTTGAGCGTACTATCCGTTTGGGGGATTATATAGAGATCTCTGATACCATCCGTGGTACGGTCAGCGATATGAGAATGCGCTCAACCACCGTCACGACCAATGACAATATTGATGTCGTCATTCCCAACTCCTCTTTTATCCAAAACAATGTCATCAACTGGACATTAGAGAATGATATCAGACGTATACATATCCCTTTCTCTGTTGCGTACGGCACAAGCAATGATAAAGTGGAAAAAGTGATCCTTGAAGAGCTAAGGAACAGTTCTATCAATTATGTGAAAAAAAATGCCAAATATCCTACGCTTATTTGGATGACCGCTATGGGATCAAGTTCAGTAGATTACGAACTTGTTGTCTGGGTCAGAGGACAATCCACCCTAAAACCTGCAGGGACCAAATCGGATTTTCTAAAATTCATTTATGCTACGCTCAACAAACACCATATTGAGATTCCTTTCCCTCAACTGGATCTGCATGTCAAAAAAAATGCATCCAAACAAGAACAAAGTGAACTCAAAAACGACGAGACAGAGTAAAAAACACGCTAACCTTCTCTTCCCGGTTGGATCTTATTGACCACTGCATACAGTGACGGCAGGTAGACGAGGTTCAAGACCGTACCCCAGATAAGACCGAATCCTATCGAAATAGCGATAGGCTGAAGGATCACTGCCTGTCCTGTTGCATAAAAGATCAGGGTGAAAAGCCCAAGGAATGTCGTGATCGAAGTGATCAGAATAGGACGGAGCCTTAACTTCGCCCTTTCATAGAATGTATCTGCATTATGCGTACCATGCAGGAAATCAAGCATGATGATACCATCATTGATCACAACCCCTGCGAGCCCTAACATACCTATGACCGAAGGCATGGAAAGGTTGACCCCGACCAGCATATGCCCCATCAATGCACCCAATAGACTGAATGGTATGACGGACATCACCATCAATGCATAACGGATCTTCGGAAAGATAAAAAGGAGTGTGATCAAGATCAAAAAGACTGCGATGATCAAAGAGCGTATCATATCATTTTTAAATTGCTGGTTTTTTTCCTGCTCTCCTAAAAGACTGACGTCAATACCTTCTTCCTGGATCGTATCAAGCAGAGGCCTGACCTGTTTAAGTACATCCACAGCCGTTGTTTTTTTCTTGTCTATGTTTGCAAAGACCGACTTGACTGTATTACCATCTCTTTTTTCGATCTTTTCGTACGCCCTTATCTTTTCGATATCCACCACATCGGTCAATTTCACCACACTTCCTGAAGGTGTAGGGATCATAAAGTTCATGAGTGTCTTTTCAGTATCCTTCATGATGGATTTTGTTCTGATCTCCATCACACCGTTCTGACTGAAGGTCATCGCTTTACGGCTGTCAAGGAAATAGCCCGAAAGTGTCTGTGCTATGCCTACTTCACTCATGCCCAGCTGTTCACCATAGGCATTAATACGTAACTTGTACTCCATCTTTCCAAGCTGTGCATTATTACCTACATCTTTCACATATGGAATCGCTGAAAGGTTCTCTTCAATTCTTTGCATTGCCTTTGCGATCTGTTCACTATCCTTGCCCGACAGATTGATCTGTATGTCATTTTTGATCAGGCCGGGTTTGTCTTCAAGTACGCCAAGCTCTTCAAGCTGATACTTTTCCATCATAGGTGCGATCTCTTCTCTCAGTTGCTGTGCAAGGTCATAGGTATGTTTCTTTCTGATCTTCTCAGGATCGTTGAAGAGAAAACTGAAATTCAAAATAGGATTGATATAGGCATCGATAAAACTCTGAGGCTCCATATCATAAAGCTCCATAGTGATGTAGAGCATATTGTCTCCATTTTCATCTGCCCCCGCAAGTGACCTTCTGTACCCCACAACGGTAGAAGTGGATTTAAGTGCATAGGTCTCTTTTTTTGTAAGTACATGCTTTTCCAACTCTTTGGCTATCTTATCTGTCTCTTCTATGGTAGTATCCATATTACTTTTCCCTGTAATGTAGAGATAGTTACCGTCAAAACTAGGGAAAAACTGAAAATTGAGCATCTTGATCGTAAGTATGGTCAAAATAGGTATCACTATGACAAAAGTAAATAGAAAGATATATTTAAAACGGATCACAAGATGCAGCAACGTCTCATATGCGTTCTGCAAGGGTTCCCAATTGATAAAATTCTTCTGCTTTTTGAGAAGCTCGTCCGCATGTAAGGGCAGAAAGAAAAAACTTTCAAGAAGTGATCCCAAAAGGATCATAATCACGGTGATAGGAATAAGGATAATGAAGTTTTTGATCTCTCCGGTGAGCATAAACAGAGGAAGAAAAGCGGCGATGGTTGTCAGTGTTGCCAAGGTGACGGGCAGGACCATCTCTTTGAGTCCTTGATAGACAGCCTCTTTTCTCTCCATACCCTCATTGATATGGCGCTGGATATTCTCAGAAACAACAATCGCATCATCGACGACGATACCTATGACGATCAGCCCTCCAAGCAAAGAAACGATATTGATAGAGTATCCTGTAAAATAAAGGAACATGACCCCTATGGCAAAAGATATAGGGATACCCATCACCACAATAGATGCGATACGCACATTGATCAGCAATGCCATAGAGAGGAATACTAGAACCAGTCCGAACATCAGGTTTGATATGACCGTATTGAGCCTGTCTTCGACCGGTTTGGAACTGTCCTGGTAAAAATCGAAATAGACGTCTGGAAACTCTTTGGTGAGTTTCTCTTTTGCATAGGTTTGCAGATCTCTGGAGATATGTATCGCATTCCCCTCAGGCCCTTTTGAGATGACCAGTGTAATGTTATTCCGTCCGTTAAAGGTCGAAAGTGTGGTATCTTGAGGATAAGTGATATCGACTTGGGCAACATCACCGAGCCTCAACTGCTTCTCTCCTATTTTAATCAGTGCAGATTCCCACTCTTCTTTACTCTCTTTACCGTTTACCGTAGAGAGAAAAATATAATTTCCGCTTTGTTTGATATCCCCGATGGGATAGATATAAGAGGTTTTTGAGATCGCATCAATAAGCGTAGCAGGGTCCAAGCCATAGGCTCTTACAGCCTCTTCATTGATCTGAACAGAGACTTCCTGATCTGCATCACCGTAGATCTGAACTTCACTGACGTAAGGATTTCTGGCAATTTTGGATTTCACCTCTTTAGCCGTTTCTATCAGTTGGCCTTTGGTCATATGCTCAGAGGAGAGAGAAAGTCTGATAAGCGGTCGATTGTGCATCAGTAACTCTGCCGTAGGTTCCGTCATATCTGAAGGAAGATATTGTCTGCTACGTGCGATGGCATCCTTGGCTTTATTGAGTGCATCTGTTTTGTCCGATCCCTCGTTAAGATCGAGGACGATAGAAAAAGTACCTGACTTGATGACTGTCTCTATCTTCTCTATACCCTGTATATTGCCTAGTTCATCTTCGATGTCACGCACTGCCATTTTATCAAGGTTGTCAGCACTGGCCCCAGCATAAGCGCCCCTGATAGCGATCTTATCCAAGGCAATTTCAGGAAAAAGTTCTTTAGGAATATTGTAATAGGAGTTTATGCCCAAAAAAAGGATAAAAATGAGCAACACATAATTAAGACTTTTATTCTCTATAAAGTAATGAATGATCCTCATCATGATGTATCCTTATTGAACGTCTTAAATTATATGCTTGTGATGTAAATTATAGTGATATACACAAAAAAATTCTACAGTTTTTTTAAAAATGCCGAAATGATAAAAATCATCGTTCCGTTCACACGACCTTGTATATGGGTAGGGTCACCTGGTACCATACGGATATTTTTCACAGTTGTTCCCTGCTTAGCGGTAAAACCTGCACCTTTTACCGGCAGATCTTTAATAATGCTCACAGAATCACCCTCTTGTAAGATCGTACCATTAGCATCACGTGTAGGCTCTTGTTCTTCAGTGGCCATACCTTCCTCTGCCCATGCTCTTACATCATCTTCAAGATACATCATATCAAGTTGATCCTGCGCGCCAAGCTGTGTAAGGAGTCTGAATGCCATCACTTGTACTGCAGGCTCTGTACTCCACATACTGTCATGAAGACAGTTCCAATGTTTTTCATCGTTTGTCGGATCATCTATAGAGGCTGCACACGTGCTACAGATCACTATAGATTCATCTTTTGGTGCAACTGCGTAAGCTGTAAGTCCCTCTTCAGAACCACATAACTCACATTTTCCACCGCTTCTTTCCATTAATGCTTTATCTATGCTCATTTTTTTCCTTTGCTCTCTATAAGAGTCGATATTTTACTCTATTAGTTTTAATCTAGCCCAAAAAAGCTCTATTTTTCAGGGTCTAAAATATGTTATCTCCAACCTTTACTAACAAAATATATGGTTTTATTTGACACCTTCTCTGTATTAAATGATTTAAATCAAAAATTAAAATGATAACTTATAACTCTTTTTAAATCTTTACTGAGTATAATCCATAAAGGTAAAAAGATTGAAAAGCTAAACTTGTTGTGAAGCAAGGACAGAAAGTCATGGGTCTTTTATGAAAAAGATCGCCAGACTACACAATAGAATATACCTGTGGACTATTCTACTTAATTCTATCTACACTTTATGCTTCAATACTTTTAAAAAATAAAGGGGTCTCCTATGGATCATAAGTGTCAAAAACATAATAAAACATCTATCTTGATCCTCTTTATTGATACACATACCACTAACGATTTATCGTAGTAGAAGCTGCTAAAGGATTAACATGAAGATATTGAAAAACAAATTTATACTTACCCTGCTTATACTTATCATTATAGGGATATCAGGCGTTACATCATATTCTACCTATCTCTCTTATCAGAGATATACATCGGCACAAAACAATGCACAGGTTTCTTTGTTTATAGAGCATTTTGAGTCTGTCATGAAAAATATCACAGATGAAAGAATACAGAGTGCTACCTACCTCGTCACACAACATACAGAGGACTTAAAAAAACTGAAAGAGACACGTATTAAGAGCGATCAGGACCTGTTGGGATTAGATGCATTTACCAAACAGCACGTTCAGTTTACACGCTATCAAAGTTACGCGAAACAAGCTACTGAAGCATTAGAGATTGTTCGTAGAGATGTAGACCGTTCGCGTGGTAACGTTAGCGAGATGTACCATGATAAGGTCTTCACCCCATTGTTCAACATGCTGCAAGAAGTTACAGCTGCAGAAAAATCCGAAGAGAAGAAAAGCTACCTGATGATGTACCAAAAGTATACGGCACTTAAGGAGAACACGGTACAGGAACATATACTGATCTCATCTATTTTGCTTGGATCCCGAAGCATAAGCTATGAAGAGAGAGCACTTTGGGAACAGCTTATACAAAAAGATACCTTACCTCAGTTTTATACCCTTGCAGACAATGCCGTATCCTTGAAACTCAGCGAACTGCTTTCGGTAGAAAAGTTCAACACGATCATCTCTGACGAACGTGACATGATCTCCTATGAATCAAGATCGGGAAGATACTCCGTCTCCCCTCTTGGTTGGTCAAACCAAATAGATATAAAGATGGATTATTTCAAAAAAGTAGAATCCCTGCTTCGTGACCAGGTTCAAACGATCAATAAAGAAGCTGTCACAAAACATAAAGAGGTCCTCGCATGGTATGGAGGGTCAACATTGATCCTATTGCTTATACTGCTTAAACTTTTTAGTGTAGTTTCCAAGATAGAGGATAATACACAGATTTCTGAAGAGACATTAAAAGATATCAAACTGGTATTGAATGAAAACCAACAAAGTGAGCTTCAAAGATTGATCCGTAACGGAAAAGTTGATCATATCTATAGGTTCTTGCTCAAAACCATTAAGGACGGGAATCAGACCAAAGACCTCTTTCTTGCCAGTATGTCCCATGAGATACGTACCCCTCTGAATGGTATCCTTGGATTTACCCAACTGCTCAAAGAGTCTGATCTTTCAGAAGAACAAGCCGAATTTATTGCAGTGATAGAGAAGAGTGGAGAAAATCTTTTGACCATCGTCAATGATATCCTTGACCTCTCTAAGATCAAAGCACAGAAAATAGAACTCGAAGCGATAGAGTTTGATCCGGTTGATGCCTTTGAATCTGCCGTTGAATCCTATGCGGCCAAAGCGGCAGAAAACCATATTGACTTCAATATCTTTTTGGATCCGACACTGCCTACAGCACTGATAGGGGATCCTACAAAGATCTCTCAAGTGCTCGTGAACCTTGTGAGTAATGCCATTAAATTTACCTCCAAAAACGGTGAAGTGAGCGTATCGATCAAAAAGATCTTTGAAAGTAACGATAAAGTAAACGTTACTTTTGAGGTTTCTGATACGGGTATTGGTCTTACCAAAGAGCAACAGGGAAAAATATTTGAAGCATTTTCACAAGCAGATGTCAGTACAAGCAGAAAGTATGGGGGTACAGGTCTGGGACTCTCAATATCCGGTAAATTCATAGAGCATATGGGAGGGAAACTGAGCATTAGAAGTGTCAAAGATGAAGGCTCTACCTTCTATTTCACCCTGGCACTTGATAAACCTATGAGTGCGATAAAAAGAGAAGTGAATGATATGCGTGCTTACACTGTTGGTATTCTTAATTCACATATCGATACAGAGTATTACATTAACGAAAACCTTGAAACATATATCGCTTACACTGGTGCGAATATCAAGCGTTATACCGATGAATCAATATTAGCGCTAAAAGGTACTTCCCAACTTCCCGATATTCTTTTTATTGACCATAAATTCCGTCAGAGAGATGATGAACTAAAGCCGTTCCTAGACCTTGATACAAAGATCATTGTGGTATCAACAGGAGACCAGAAAAAAAATCTAAAGCGATACTCATCACAGATCGATAAGATACTCTATAAGCCTGTGAACTTTACAAAAACACTTCGAATGCTGAGTGATAAAGCGGACAGTTCGGAGACAAAAGAGAATCTTACCTTTAAAAATGTACATATACTGGTTGCTGAAGATAACAAAATCAACCAAAAGTTGATACTCAATGTACTCAGTCGACTCGGTATAGATGTCACTATCGCCAATAATGGTCAAGAGGCACTTGAACACCGTATGAGAAATGAGTATGATATGATATTTATGGATATCGAAATGCCTGTCATGGGTGGTATGGAAGCGACGGGTCAGATCATCAGCTATGAAAGAAAAAATCATAAACCGCATATACCGATCGTTGCTTTGACTGCAAATGCACTTGCGGGTGATAGAGAAAAATATATGAGTGCAGGTATGGATAGTTACCTTTCAAAACCTATAGACCTTGAGGCTTTGAACCAACTCTTTCAAACCTATTTTGAGGATAGGATCATCTAGAATGATCTAGATAGTTAAAAGGACTTAATAGTTCAATGATCTTCAAATGATACTAAAGGTCAACGCTTCATCTACAAAGCGTATATACCTCTTTGGTTGTCTTGACAAATATCTCTTCAGGGCGACCATCTGCTATGACCTTTCCATGATCAAGGACCACTATACGATCAGCAAGCTGATAAGAAGCATCAGTATCATGGCTTACCATAATGGTTGTGATACCAAACGTTTTATGCATTCTGAGTATCTCTTCTTGTAATTTTGTACGCATTGCAGGATCAAGTGCTGAAAGAGGTTCATCCATCAGTAAAAGCTTTGGCTGTTTCATCAAGGCACGACAAAGACTGACCCTTTGTTTCTGTCCACCGCTGAGACCTTTTACATTACGGTGTGACAATCTGCTCAGTTCTGTCATCGCAAGAAGCCTTTGAGCCAAACCCTTGTCCTTCTTGACAAAGAGCAAGTTTTCTTCTACATTCATATGTTCAAACAGTGCATAATCCTGAAATATAAACCCTATCTCTCTTTGTTGTGGAGGAAGCATTTTCTGACCACCTAACCAAAGCAGATCTTCTACTTTAATAGTGCCCACTGCTTTTTCGAGGCCAGCCAAGATCCTTAGCAGTGTTGTTTTACCAGAACCGCTTTCACCTATCAATGCAATAAATTCACCCTTTTGTATCTCCAGGTTGACATCAAGATCCATATCACCATATGCACCATGCAGTCTTTTATGTATCTCTATCTGTATCATGAAGGCAGACCTATTTTACGCTGAGTATGATTAAAGATGTATACGGACAAGAGTACGATAAAACTCATCAAAACCATAACGGCACTATATATATGTGCTGTACCATACTCCATTACCTCAACCATCTCATAAATAGCCACCGAAGCCACTTTCGTCTCACCGGGGATACTTCCCCCTACCATGAGCACTACACCGAACTCACCGACCGTATGTGCAAATGTAATGATCAATGCCGTGACGAGTGACGGTTTTATATTTGGCAGTGCGATACGGAAAACTGTCTGCAACCTGCTCTTTCCTGCAAGGTAGGATGCCTCCAACATATGTTTGTTCAAAGACTCAAATCCGCTTTGTAAAGGCTGTACCATAAAAGGAAGTGAATAAAAACAACTTGCCACGACCAAACCGGTAAAAGAGAAGACCAATTTCACACCAAAAAGAGTTTCAAAAAAAGCTCCCACTACAGAGTTCGGAGAGAGTACGACCAAAATATAAAACCCCAACACAGAGGGAGGAAGCACGATCGGCAATGCTGTAACGGCTTCTAAAAAAGGTTTTTTCTTTGCAGTGCTTTGGGAGAGATACCACGCCAAAGGCAGAGAAAGTATAAACAGAATCACTGTGGTCACCGCTGCGAGTTTAAATGAAAGAATAAAAGGTACGATATCTAAGTTTTCTAACATTTACTCTACCTTATAGCCGAAATTTTGCAATATCTCTTTGGCTTTTTCACTTAAGAGAAAATCATAAAAATTTTTTACTTCAGGATTAGCTTCAGCTTTTTTCAAAATGACCATTCCCTGGTCTATTGGCGTATAGAGAGATGCATCAACATCACTCCAGTTCACCCCCTCTTTAAGATGTGCCATTTGTGGACTGAAAAGTGAAGATTTTGCTATAAATCCGATATCTGCTGCAGTCATTGCATAGGTCACGGTCTGTGAAATGGATTCACCATAGACAAACTTCTTTTTGACTGCATCATAGACATTGGCACATTTCAAAGCCTCTACAGCTGCAACACCGTAAGGTGCCGTTTTAGGGTTTGCAATGGCTATTTTTGCGATCTTATCATCGGTTAAAAGCCTCATACCTTGTGTAAAGTCCTGTGGATCTACAGATAAGTAAGCTAAGGCCCCCTGTGCATAGACGATAGGTTTGGTAATGGCTATTCCCTCTTTATAAAGTACTTCCGGGTATTTCATATTTGCCGACATAAACAGTTCATAAGGCGCACCATTCTTTATCTGTGCGGTAAGTTTTCCGGAGCTTCCCAGGATCACTTCTATATTTGTCTTCGGATATAGCGCATAAAAGGCTTTCTTGAGTGGTTCTATGGCGTAACTTACATTTGCAGCAACAGCGATCTTGATCTCTCCTGCACTTAACAGAACGAAACTTAATACTATACCTAATACGATCTTTTTCATAAACATTACTTCCCTATCATAATATCATTGGCTTTAATCATAGCGATCACAGAACTTCCTTCGATGAGTTCCATCTTGTCTAACACAGCTGTAGGTATGACAGATACGATGGTATCATGGTCCCCTATATCTACCAGTACTTTAGTATTCTCTACATCTTTGTCTATCTTACTCACGATGCCTTCGAGTCTGTTCTCGTTGCTTTTCTCACCTGCACTCTTAGTGAGCAACACTGTATTGGATTTAAATATCGCTACCACCGTTTGATCCTTATCAATATGCAAATTTTCTACTGCTTCTTTGGTGATCGTAGAGAGAAGTTCTTTCCCGCTTTTGAGCTTTAAAAATATGTTTGCATTGACATTTTGAGAGTCTATGGAAACAACCTCTGCTTGTATCTGATTTCTTGCAGAAATTTGCATGGCTAATCGTCCAATAGTCTTAAAAGATCCACTTTCTATATCCGTCAATTCTGACAGTCTCGTTAAAAAACGTCCGTGTTCCTCTTTTAGTACGGCGTAGTTTTTTAAAAGTTGTTGACCATATGCTGTGATCGTAGTACCGCCGCCGTCCTTGCCTCCTGTCTCTCTACATACGATCGGTTCAGGGGAAAGTGCATTCATGGTATCCACCGCTTCCCATGCACTTTTATAACTCATGGGCACAGCTTTTGCCGCTTTAGAAATGGATCCGTGTTCTTCAATGGCATGAAGCAGTTCTATACGTTTCTCAAGCAAAAAAGGTTTACCTAACATTTCCAAAGTAAGCTTTGATGTAAGTTCCATCTCTTTCCTTATATACCAATATATATAACGAAAATTATAGCGTTGTATACTTAAATATATAAAGCATGTCAATACCTGTTACGATGGATTGATCTTATAATATTTTTTCATACGATAATATCTATCACTCTATCCATTCCAGCCGTGCCAATAATCCTGCAGTTGTCGTATAACCTACTTCTGTAAACCTCAACTTACCTTTAGCATCATAGATGAATGTTGTGGGAAAGACTTCAATTTTAAACGCCCTTGCCCAAACTCCATCAGTATCATTAAGCACATTAAAACCCAATCCATGCGCTTTCATGTATGACAACACATTTTCATTACTTCCTGAATTGATAGCGATCGTCAACACTTCATGCTCTTTTGAGACGGTTTCTATATTGGGGGCTTCCAGTTCACAAGCAGGACAGCTCGGTTTGTTTAAAAATTAAAAAAGTACAATCGTTTAAACTCGGAAAATGTGGGCTTTTCTACATAAATACAATAAATAGCATGACGATACAAATATTGTACAAAAAGTACAATCATACTTGTTTATTTTCAATTGTTATAAAATTAAAAAAGTACAACATAATTAGCAACAGTTAGAAACTTCCCATATTGAGGACACGATTTACCAAAAGTGGTAATATATTTACCAAAAGTGGGACTTGGACCAAGTTTTATGCCTATTTTATACTTGTTTTTAGTTCCAAAAGTCAAATGAGTCCTCCAAATAGGAAGTGGTATCCCACTTTTGGTAAATTTTTAATTTGATTCCTTTAGCAAATTGATTCGAGTCCTCAATATGGGAAGTTTTGAGTTAGTGTTAGTAGTTTTGGTCATAACACTTCAGAAAAATAGTAACAACTGTCACAATTACTCTAAAAAATAGTAATATTGGTCACAAAAGGTAGGAAATTGCACTGATTTTCTCCAAAATGAGCTAAATTCTAACGATTCCAGTCAAAAAAAGTGTCTATTCTGCTCTAAATTGTATAGTTGTGACCAAAGGCTATGCGATAATTATTTTCACCAAAATAGTTTACTAAAAACAGGCTATCATAATTCATTGTGCATCTTCAGTTTTTTCATAATTTTCTCTCAAAAACTTTTAACTCTTCTTCTTTCTGAGAATAATTACGAATAAACTTTTTTATCAATGCCCAAAACTCTTTAGAATGGTTTTTATAGACAATATGTGCAAGTTCATGAACTACTACATACTCTATTAATGAAGAGGAGAGCTTCATAAGCTCAGGATTAAATGAAAGTCGATTTCTTGGAGAACAACTACCCCATTTAGTTTTTGACTTCCGGAAAGCTATATGCTCTGGAAAAAGCTGCATCACATTACTCCACTTTCGAACAAGCTTTGTGATTTTTTCTTGAGCCTTAAATTGATAAAACTGATCAATCGCTTCTTGCAAGGATTCCTGTGAATATTTTGTAGGGGCTTTAATTTTAAACTTTGAATGAATGAACTCAACTTCAATATCTTCACGCTCTTCTTTGATCAGATTTACATAATAGCTCTTACCCAGGTAAAAAAGTCGTGATCCAGTTACAATCTCTCCAAAATCTACTGATTTACCAATCGACTCAAGCTTTTTAACTATCCATGCAGATTTGTGTTTTACTAGTTTGTTTATCTCTTTGACACTTACTGAATCAGCAGCTTTCACTAACACACCTTTATCTCTTTCCACAGTGATGTAAATATGCTTAATCCTATTGTTTCGAACTATCTCATATTCAATAGTTCGAGTTCCATATTGAACATTTTTCATTGATTCTCTAAAATCTCAAGTATATCAATCGGCAATGAATTTACCAACTCTTTGTCAACTCCTGCACTACGCAGCAGTGACTTAACCTCTTTTCGCATAGTTTTTTTAATATCATCGTGATCTTGCCAATCTGCCTTTTGAAGATAGACACCAATCTTATCAAAGATCACCAGCGTATAATCTTTAGGGTTTTCTAAAGCTTTTTCAAGAGATTTATAAACTGGGAATTGTTCCGGTGCTACAAGACCAAGACGTTTCCACTCTTCTTTTGAATTTTTGATTTCTTCTTGAATTTTGTTAAACTCCAATAGAAGTTGTGCTTGATCGATACGATCCTCCTCACGATCCTTGATCAAACGTTCAAGCCGTTTAGCAAGGTCTTCATAAAACTCTGGATTCTCTTTTTTGTTAGCCTGAATCGTATGTTTTATCCGGTTTGCTATAGTTAACTCTTTTGTCTTTCCACCTTTTCTAGCAAGTTCTTCTTCAAAGCGTTTTGAATCAGTGATGTCTACCGCTTCAGAAAGCAGATAATTGACACCTGTTGCCCTTAAATGCTCGTCAATAATCATTTGGATCTTCTTCGTCTCTTCACGGGTGATATAGAGTTTATCTGGAGAGTGTGTATTGACGGCTTCTAGCTTGATATCATTGAAAAGCTTTAAGTCATACTCATATGTAATCGCGAAGCTATCTGGCAACACAATATCCATTGACTTATTAAAGCTTTTTACCAATTCAATAAATTTATCACGAAGATCTTCTGGCTCAAGATAGAGAACACAAGCATCAACAAACTTATCTCGTTCTTTATGGCGATCAATTTTAATATGGTTAAAGAAGGCAAGCATTTTTGCATGACGATTTTCGAGAATCGTTTTCTCATTTTCCAAATCCGTCATGACATCACTGGTTTCAAGATCACCACTAAAGATCTTAAGTGCATCAGAAAGATATTGAGTGATTCCAGCATAATCAACCACCAGTCCATACTCCTTACCACTTTTCGTTCGATTAACCCTTGCAATAGCTTGAAGTAGATTATGTTCTTTTAAAAGCTTATCGATATACATGCATTGAATAATAGGCGCATCATATCCTGTCAGTAGCATATCTGACACAATTAGAATTGCAGTATTATCAAACTGCCTCTTTCCACCCTTACTGAGATCGCCTTCATTTCCAAATGGTAATTTGAAATCTTCAATGGCTTGTTTGACTTGATCCTCAGGTGTTGCTAACTCTTTAAATTCAGTAGGATCTTTTTTGTTATCAAAACTCATGATAACCCTGGTCTTAAAAGTATTCAATCCTTGTTGGGAAAGCTTCTCAAAGGCCTTTTGATAGGCAATAGCCTGATAACGATTATGGCAGACCAGCATGGCTTTGTATCGATTAGGATAGATCTTCTCTTTAAAGTGATTGATGATATGTTTTGCAATCTCTTCAACACGACGTTTTGCTAGTAAGAATGTATCAAGGCTTGCTGCTTTACTTTTCAGCTTAGCCTGTTTCTCTTCACTTTCATTGCCAAAGGTAGCAGTAAAGACCTCATTCATCAACTCTTTTTCTATGAAATAATTTGGCATTCCAGTTTGATAACGGATTGCAAGGGTATTACCATCTTCAACGGATTGTTTTATCGTATACTTGTCAATATAGTCCCCACCATAAAATTCACGAAGTGTCGAACGCTCCTCTTTGTCTATTGGCGTACCCGTAAAGGCAATAAACTTGGCATTTGGCAACGCACTACGCATATAGGCAGCTGTCATACCATATTGGCCTCTATGTGCCTCATCAATGAGTACAAAAACATTCTTCTTCTCAGAAAGCACTTCAACACTATCACGCTGCTCTTCAGCCTTCTCCTGAAACTTATGAATGGTTGTCATAAGAGTTTTACCATAAGTATCTCTTAACAGCTCTTTGAGATGAGAAATACTGCTAGCTTGCTGAGGGTTGTCAAATCCTACACGCCGAAATGTAGAGCTGATCTGATTATCTAGATCAATCCGATCCGTTACCACTAGAATGGTAGGGTTGTCAAATCCTGCTTCTTCACGACGTAGCTTCGTAGCTAAGTAGATCATAGTAATCGATTTACCCGATCCTTGTGTATGCCAAACAACACCACCTTTATCTTCATCCTGAAGTTTATTTAGAATCTTATTCGTAGCTCTTAATTGCTGATAACGAGGAAGCTTTTTGATTGTTCGTCCCTGCTCCACTTCAAAAATGGTGAAATTACGCACAATATCTAAAAAGACCTCTTTTTGAAAAAGTGAATAGATCAAGATATCCTGAACTGTTGGCTCACGATCAATTAACTCTTTTAGTGCTATTGTATCCTCAGATCTAAATTTGGAATAGTGAGTAAAACTTGCTCCAATAGTTCCATACAAAGCTTTACCCTTATTGATTCCGATACATATCTGATTGTAATGGAAAAGCTTTGGTGAATTATTTTGATAATACTCTAAGTCACTGATTGCATCAGTAATACTTACCTTTGGAGACTTGGCTTCTATTACAGCCAATGGTAAGCCGTTTACATAGACAACAATATCAGGAATTGAATTATTCCCAGAACCATGATATTTCATTTGATTGACTATCAGAAAATCATTGTTTTCAATGTTTTCATAGTCAATCAAAAAAACAGGTTGAGGCTTTGCATCAGGTGTAGGTTTTTCTGTAATGGCATCTTTTTTTGTAATGAGGTCATATACATATTGATTGGCCTCCATGAGTGAAGAAGCCTGAATATTAGAAACAGTTCGGATTACCTTCTCAAGGACGTTACCCTTGAGCCATGGATTGATTGCTTGAAGTGAATAAGTTAGTCTATCTAAAAGGATAACATCATTAATCGAGCTTCTTGGATCTTCAACTCCAGCATCAAAATAATCAAAGCCAAGCTTTTGAAACAATTCAATCGCTGGTAATTCACTTTGAAGATATTCAGGGGTATTTTGGCTCATAAGTTACCTTCAAAGAGTTTATAAAGATAAGACCTAACTTCTGGAAATTTTTGATCATTTACTTCAAGAAGTTTTATAAGTCTTGTATTACCTTCAATCTTAAAAAACTTTGACATACTATTTTTAACACTTTCTGATGCAATATTAATTGAACCTCCATCTTCAGGGTTTCTTTCATTTTTTTCGTTTTCGACAAGTGTTAATATTCCACTATTTTTAAATGCTGCTTGAGAAATTTTTGTCTCTATTCTCGCAGGTATGATCTTTCTCAACGATTTTTTTGCTAAAACCTTATTAACCAACTCAACAATAATTTCCGGGTATACAAAATCTTCCACTTCATTATTTTTTGCACTTTCTTTAGTATTCTCACCTAGTACATTAGGCAACAACTCAATTTTCAAATCAAGATTATTATAATGACTTTTTGATTTATTTTTTACAACTTTATCAAAAACATCTCTACCAGCTCGATCATTATCTACTAGTAAAACAACTTTTGGTTTAACTCCTGTGTCATGATAAAAATTATTATAAAAGCTGAGTTCTCTTGTTGCATTATCTACTCCACCCAAAGGTATAATATTTGGGACTTCCATACCGAAATATTTACCAAGCTCACTAAGATAAATCAAATCACTTTCACCTTCAACAAGAATGTTGTAATTACGTAAAACTTCAAAATCCTTATTATCTATACCAAGATACTCTTTAATTTTATGATCACCGTTAACTCCAGAAATATTAACAAGTTTTGTTTTTAATTCATTGTATGTTCTTTTACGACGTTGATAATATTTTTCTGTTATTTCTAGGTCAAGCAAAAAGACATTATTTAATGTGTAACTATCTATAAAAACAGGGGAATGTGTTGTAATAAATATTTGGGCAGAGCTTTTAACCTGTTGCATATGCTTATGTAGTGTTTTCTGTAAAGACTGATGCAAAAATATGTCAGGTTCATCAATCACTAAAATTGTATTTTTCTTCAACTTCTCAATAATTTTAAAATGCAATAAAATATAAGCCAACCTTTGTAATCCAGAACCTTTAGAGTCTATATGTTTATTTGAACTATCATTAATGAAAAATTCTATATCATCTGTAATAATATCTCTGAACTTTTTAATATCACTGTCTAAGTCAAATTCAACTTCCCAGTTTTCTTTATATTCTTGGAATAACGGGTTTATATCTTTAGAAAGGTTCTGTAAAACTTCTAAAAGCCCTTTAGTATATGCTTCATATGCTGTCTTCAATGCTTTTTTCCCACCAGAAAATCTTGATTTTGCAAAAGCAACTTCAAAAACAGTATCAATCAAATTATTAATTAATTTTGGATACGAAACATTTATTGATTCAATATAAAAAAAGTGAATTTTATTTAAGATAGCTATGCACTGTTTTTCTGTAAGTTCCTCACTACTTCCACTTTCAATTTTTTGACCACTTAGTTTATATTGATCCTTTTCAAAGTTTCGTTCTATTTTATAAACCTTCGAATCGTCAGAAAATTCAATAACAATATTTGGGAATACTTTACCGCCTTGAGAACCTTCAAGCTTATGGAATGGTGTATCTTTTTCATAATCATACTGTTCAGGATTAAAAAAAATATTCATTGCTCTTAATGTATTTGTTTTACCTGAATTATTTTCACCACATATTGTAATGAAATTATTATTTTGATCAATTTCTATTTTTAAATCCATTATTGATCGGAATCGCTTTATATGAACCTTCTTGATTTTAATCATTTTGTCTCCCCTTTTAAAACATTAAAACTATACTTAACACCACTTTCTTCTTCATCAATTAATGGTTTGGCCCAATGATAAAGTTCTTCAACAGTCATTAATTTTGGAAATGGATTTGGTTTTTTTGGTCTTAGCATTCCCACCATTTCAAAAAAAGCTGCGCATGACCGTCTAGGATATCGAAATAAATAACTATCAAATATATTATTCGAAACATAATAGTGGTCACGTACTATAAAATCTTGCCATGTTTCATAAAGATCTTCTTTAGACTTAATATCAACTATCTCAATTTGTGCAAGTCCTTTTGAAGCATTTTTTTCCCAAACCTCTAATAATAAGGTTTTTGCTTCAATATCAGAAACAGGAGCGCTATATCCAAAAATTGTTATATAAAAAGATTCTTCTATATAGGCTTTTAATATCTCCCATTCATTTTTAATCAATGGATCAGATGTATAGTCTTTTTTCCCTATAGGGTACAGTAGTTTAGTAGGTTCAAAAGGGTTTTTACAAGTACTACATAATGCATTTATATGTCCAACTACACTGTCATCATAGCATACGCCAAGACCCGTATTTCCGTGTAAATGAATTACTCTAGGTAAATTATGAGTAAACCTACTGCAACGGGCTAATGCTTGAATCAGAAAAGGATCCCAATTAAATGTAGCGATCGCATCATTATTGCTTAAAGACATGACTAAATAATCATAAATTGTAAGTTCATCAGAAATTTCCATATTTGCAAAATAGTCATAAATTTGTTTTTCAATTTGTTGTGCAATTTCCTCTTTTGAAAGATCTTCTTTAATCTCCGAAAAAAGTGACTCAAAGTTTTTGCCATAATAATCAATACCATTCTTATCAAGTAGTGGAGCAAGTCCAACCTTTTCTACTAAATTATCCATAGAAGGCAATTCTTTTCCAAATTTTTCTGCATTTAATCTTGTCATTGCAATACTTGCTCCAGCTCCCAAGATGACAGTGTGCGGCGCAATTACATTTTTCCCATTTGTCGCAGGTAAAGAAGCCATTAACTATTTACCCTCACTTCGCCTGTTATAAGTTTTTGTACAAGTCCTTTCTTTAGTGCTCCAAATAATTCTTTTTTTGTTCGAAGTGTTTCAATTTTTTTATCGGCTGTAAAAAGAATGTCTGCAATTCTCTTTTGCTCTTCAAGAGGTGGGACAGCAATTTTTAGCTTTTCAAGATCTGATTTATTGATTGCTGTGAATGTACTTCCTTGAGCAGATTGATTCAATCTTTGAGCCAATTTCATCAGAAGTTGATAGAGATATTCTTGCTCATTATTTTTTGCTCTTAAACTAGCTAAACCCCGCCCTATACATATATCAAACGCTGCAATGTTAATGTCACCCACTGGTGCACGAACACTAAAAAGGATATCTCCTTGTTGTGCCACCTTTTTTGGCTGTATACAATATTTGCTTGTGTGCGTGAAGTATTTTTGTGTAAATTCAGAATTACCTTGTGCAAAAGGGATGCCTTCACCTTCTTCATTTACAAATTTCGAAACTGGAGATTGTCCCATATTGATCTTAGCAAATTCACTTAATGCCAATACTTCCCACTCAATAGGGACCTGCCCAATCTCACTTTCCTTAAACTTAATATGCCCGATTCCTTCTGACAAAAGCTTCTGCATAAGCCCTTTTTTCAAGATTTCAGCCTCTTTAATCTTAGTATTAATCAAATTAATTTTTTGATCAACAGTACTTAGGATATCAGCAATTTTTTGCTGTTCCTTGAGAGGAGGAACTGGGATTAGTCCATTTTTAATATCTTTTGTAGAAATATTTGCTTGAGCACCTGAAGCAGCTACATTTTTACAATATTTTCTCCAGATTGAAAAATTTCCATATTCAGATAAAAACTTTCGATTTATATTTGGTTTTGTTTGCAATAAGCCAACTCGTTGATTTAAAAGAAACAGATCGTCAATATCTATAACAGCCATGCGTCCAATTAAATTTTTATCAGGAGTGACATCTGTCATAGCTATTAATAATGAACCTTTTTTCAGTTGATATTGTGTTAACCTATCTAGTTCAGACTCATTCCAATATTTTGCTTTTGTATAGTCGTATTGGAATATTCCCTTTAAAGAAATATTTGCCATTGACACTATAGGAATGCCACTTTCAACATAACCTTCTGAAGAAAAAGCACAACCATTTTGAAACCTTTCAAGTACAGATTCCAAAGTAACTATTTCCCAATTATCTGGAATCTCGCCAAGCTCAGTATTTTTATACCCTTCACGGACACTCATAAAACAAACCCTAGCTCTTTTAGGTAAGTGTTGAGTTTTTCATCAATCTCTTTCTCTATCGTCTTAAGTTCTTCAATATGTCCAAGTGTCTCTTCGATATCAACTATATCTTCGTCTTCAGAGGTATCAATGTAACGGGGGATATTAAGATTACAATCATTCTTAACAATCTCATCCATTGGTACGATACGCATATATCTATCAATATCCTCAAGTGCATCATATGAGCTTACAATCTTTTCGATATTCTCAGTCATTAGTGTGTTTTGATTTGATCCCTCTTTATACTCATTCGAAGCATCAATGAAAATCACCTTATCTTTCAATGATTTAGGCTTTGATTTATTAATTATAATAATACTTGCTGCAATACCAGCATTATAAAAAAGCTTTTCTGGAAGCCCCACAATCGCTTCGATTAGATCGTCTTTTAAAAGGCCATCACGAATCTTGCCTTCACTGCCACTTCTAAAAAGAACTCCATGTGGAAGAACGACCCCCATTTTCCCGTCGTGTTTCAACACACTAATCATGTGCTGCAAGAAGGCCATATCCCCATATCCACGTGGAGGAATACCATACTTAAAGCGTCCATACTCGTCACTCACAATATCATTATATTTTGGGGAGATAGGCTTCCCTTTTGCATCTGTTTTAACATCTACTTCTGCAGCTTCCCACCATTGGCTCAAACTGAACGGCGGATTGGCAATTACCCTATCAAAGGTTTCAAGTTCACCATTGACAATATGCTTTGGGGATCCAAGAGTATCACCTTTCCTGATATCTGAATCTTTGAAGTTATGTACAATCATATTTATTTTACAGATCGCCCACGTTCCAAGGTTCTTTTCTTGTCCTTTAAGAGTACAGTCAACAAACTCGCCAACCATTCCACCATGTTCAGCAATGTAGTGTGCTGATTGAATCAGCATACCACCAGAGCCACACGTAGGATCATAGATCGAATTACCAGCTTCGGGCTTGATCAATTTCACCAATAGCTGCACAACTTCCTTAGGTGTATAAAACTCTCCACCCTTTTTCCCAGCATCATCAGCAAACTCTCGGATCAAGTACTCATAGGCATTACCAAGAATATCAGGATTCTCAAGATTCGAATTTGCAAGGGAATGCTTATTAAAGTGTTGCAACAAACGAGAAAGTAGTTTATCAGGAAGCTTTTCACTATCCCCAAAGTGAACTGCTGTCATTACACCTTCAAGAGAACTGTTATACTCTTCAATAGCTGAAAAAGCTTTATCGATAGTCTGACCAATATTCTCAGTCTTCTTAGTTATCTCACGCCACCAGGCAACTTGAGGAATAAAAAAACGGTGAAAATCTTCATCTTCAATCGCTTCCTCAACAGTGATCCCTTCTTCATTAGCAGCAATCTCTGCCTCTTCAAAAAACTGATCACTAGCACGTTTTAAAAAAAGAAGACCAAAAATGTAGTTTTTAAAATCGGAGCTGTCAATGTGTCCACGCAGTAAATTTGCAGAATCCCATAACCAGGACTCTAAAGTTTCTAAATCAAGTTTTTTGACCATATATAGCTCTACCTTCCCACTTTAAGATTAGATTAATTGTATCTTATCTTTATTTACTTTTACCTATACAACTACTCCTAATATCTAATCAACATTATTTAAATACGCCATGCGGGCTAACAATCCAGCTGTTGTTGTATAACCCGTCTCAATAAATTTTAATTTATGTTCACTGTCGTATATCAAAGTTGTGGGAAACACTTCAATGTTCAATTTTGACGCTAAGTCCCCATTACTGTCATTAACAACTAGAAAAGAAAACTTATTCTCAGTCATATATTTTTGTAGTTTCTCATTACTGCCTGACTTCACTGCAATAGTCAACACATTATACTTACTTGATATCTGCTCAATATTAGAGTTTTCCATACGACAAGTCGGACACCAGGTAGCCCAAATATGTATTATTAATGGCTTTCCACTATATGACGCCATATCAACACTTTGTCCATGAATCGTTTTCAATTCAATGGTAGGTATTTCTTCACTAGGTAGTGCTGGTTTACGTATATAACTTATGATATTGCTTACAACAAAAATTATAAGTAGTGCCAAAACTATTTCTTGAAAAAGTTTTTTTATTTTCAAGTTGAATTTTTGCATATACATGCCTTTATAATGAGAATATTTTTTAATAGTCTACCACTATACCTTTAGATTCTGCATATTTGAAGACATCAAATATTTCAGTATCAAAATCTTTACCAAATTCATCTCTTGCTAGGCATTCAACAATTTCTTGAGCCCTTTTATCTTTGCTGAAATTCCTAAAAGACATAATAGGTCCTTTACTTGTCATACCGACCATCATTTTAAAGGCTGTTCTTGTATATATTAGAGCTGTTTCAGGATTTACCTGACCGAGCTTTTCTGCCAATATTCCCATAGCCATAACATCTGGGGTTACCCCTGTACCTGTAAAGGGAATTTCCATCTTTTGAAAGTAATCTATTAGTATCCAAGTTGCAAACGTATGTCTTAGCCAATGGGGAGTAATAACTTCAACTGTGTACCCAATTACTTCTGAAGCTTGTTTAAATGCCCTTCTAATATCACCTTCATTTACTATTCGCCCATTTTCAAGTATCCACATTGCATTTTCATCAAGCTTTTCAGGACGATCACTATACTTATCACTATGTAATTTTTTTCGAATAGGATAAACACGTGAAAGGTATTTTTCTTTTATATTAATTATAGTTCTTATTGGGAGATCACAATTTTTCACTAAACCACCTTTGGCCACGTAACTCATTTTTCTAAAGTTATCTTGTAGGTGAGATCTTTTTTCGTCAATTGATTTACCCTTATTAATATCAATTAAATAATTTCTAAAACTATCTTCTCTTACTTTTACTGTTGGTTTTATTCGCAATCCAGTTTCAACCATAAAATGTGCAATCATCGCATATACGATATCAATTTTCTCTAATTCTTTTTCAAAATGATGATAATCAAACCTAGGAAGAGCATGATAGACATATTTTTCTGGATCAGGTTTAACTTTAATCGTCCAGATCTCTATTATTTCATACTCATCATCTAAATGTTTCAGCACCCCACCATGTCTTTTTTTAACTTTTACTTTTTTAGTTGTCATCACTAAATCAAATGGCTCATCAATATTTTCCATATATTTATAAAACTTGTACCATATGTTGATTTTACTATTCATCGCATTGTTGCTTATATGTTTATATTCATAGTCATCATATGCTTTATTGTCATTAGCATCCCAACACAACATTGCATTTCTAATCCTTATAAAATCAATTTCAAATGCACTTCTCCAATCTTTTCCTATAGAATGAAGATGTCTATACATTTCACCGATTTTAATTGCTTTATCCCTGTGAACAGACTCGGCTGCAACTCCACCACACCTTCCTCCATGCCTCACCTCATTCAATAAAAATTCAGTAGATGGAATATCAAGTTTATTATTCACAAAAATAACAGTAAGATTTCTTTTTATATCTGAATCAGGATGAGGATATGTCTTATAAGTAATAGTCATTATTTTTTTCTCAACTGAACAATTTGATCTCGAAGCTCTTTATTTTCTTTTTTATATTTATCTAAAGATTTACTAGTCTCATTCTTTTCATTTTCTGACTCTCTCTTCAGGTGAATCAGCTGTGTATTTTGTATTGTTAGGTTATCAATTTGTTCATTCAAATTAGCAATTTCTTCTTTTATTTTTTTATCAACAAGTAGTTTTCTTTTTTTAAACTCAACCCTAAAATCATCAATTGCTTTTTTTAGCTTTTTAAACTCTGTTGAACCTGGCTGCTTTAATGAATTGTAATGAAGTTGTGTCTCAAAACTTTTTGCATACTCTGACGAGTTGACCGCACTAGCAATCTTTTTAGGAGTTACATAATTTTCAAGAACTGATTGATCACACAGTTCATAAAAAGCTTCCCAACTCAATCTTACTTTTAAAGACTTTTCTTCTTCTGACAATGCAGCCATTTACCTAACCCATCCTTTGTTTTGTCATAATATAATCATTCACAATACTTCTAGATGGATCAATTGCATCAAAACCACCAAAGTCAACAAAATAGGTATTTCCCAAAAGTCTTTTTTCCAATTCTGAATCTATCATTGTATTATCTAATCTTTGGATATATTCTTCTGTAAAGATGGCACTTTCGCAATCATAGCCATTACATCTTGAGGGTAATGGAAGAGCACCTGTTAAATCTGACATTCCAAGCCCGCGTTGACAAGACATTTCAGTTCCTTTTGACATATCATGAAAACAGAAACAAATTGGGTTTTGTATAAGAACAGCCTGTCCTTTTTCTATCAGAGTGATCATGGTTTCGGATAAGATACTGGAAAATTCTTCTACATAACTACCCGAAAATTCATAATTCTCCATTATCAATTTTCCCTTTGGTCCAAACAGTAATTTACCTGAATTAAGCTCTTTCCCAATAACATCAACAAGTTGTTTTGACTTTTTGATCAATTGTTCGGAAACCACTTCTTTAATCAGTGGACTATAGTGCCCCATGTACCAAAGAGTCATCAGAATTGTGTCATGACCTAATAGTAATCTGGCCAACTCTAAACCATCCTTTTCATTTAAGAAAGCAACCAAAAAAGCCATTGCATGTCTTAACTGATGTGGTGTAGGAGGATTCTCTAAGTTGATAGATTTAGAAAAATATCTTATGGAAGCTTGTACCCTATTATCATTACAACCTTCACTAAATCTAAAATCACTGACTATAATTGGACCAGTTGTCTTACCGTCTTTTATTTCTGAAATTCGTGATAATGATTCTAGGGCACTTTGGACAATTGGAGGAATAGGGATTTCAAGTAAATCACCATTTTCAGTATGCGCAGTTTTGTAAATAAATCTTTTAAAATTTAGATATTCACCTTCCTCAATTACTGGATGACGTTCTAAACGGGCTAATTCTTGTCTGCGCATTGCAGTCAGCATTAGAATAATAGTGACACAAGCACCTTCTAGTCTTTTTGCAGCACTGATGCACTCCTCGACTAAACCATCACCCATTCTAACACTTCTTTGTTGCTTTCCATTTACATCTATAAATGCACTATCGCTTTCCTGACATTTTTTTTGAAGCCCCAAAAGAGCAGGTTCGGTAAACTTATGTGCTACTGTTTTGAAATAATTTAATACATGATTATATTTTTCAGACAGACTTTTAAAACTTTTTGTTTCTATATATATTTTTGCAGCATATAAACAGTCTTGGGAGTATTCTTCAAGATATAGCATTGCTTCCTTAACAAGATATTTAAGCTTATTAAGTGGGTATGGTTCTTTCGGACCACCTATCATAGCAGTTTCACGTTTTCTTTGTCTACACTGTTCATAGAATTCCATATAATGCTTCGAGTTTAAAAAAAGAGTTTCATTTAACTGTAAAAACAATGGTAATTTATGATTTGCAAATATAATCCATTCTTCAAGCCTACCCAATTTTGCACATAAAGTTGTGGATACAAGTTCTTTTGAGTTATTTTTATGCTGATTAATCAGAAAATCCATGTCATTCCCGTTAAGATCATCTAAACTCAGTATATTGTTGTGTAGATCAGACATATTACTCAAAAAATATCTTATATGTGATGCATAAGTTTTCTTCCCCGAATTTCTTGGTAGATTTGATATTTCCCCGTCCAACTTCAAAAAAAGGATTACCCTACAAGCCAAATCTAAAAGTTTATTATCCACATTAATAGATACACCACTATAGTATCCTGTACTTGTGGGCAACTGTATCATATCTTCTTCAAATCTTGAATTGTCTGACCCAGGAAAAACTCGACCTTTCATCAAATCCCAAACCTCTTCTTCTGTAAGACAACTCTTTAATTGATTAAGATATTTTTTTATATGTTTCATTCATCAAGCTCTTATTTTCATTTTACGTTTAAATTTTCTTTTTACAAACTCTTCATGCTTATATGCATTTTCTTCAGAATAATTCTTTTCATGAAATGTAAACCCTCCAAAAGTATTTACTGCTGCCATATAATCCATTGAATATTCTTTCTCCCAGTCTGCATAACTAAAATAATTTTCATATTCTTCTTCCATATATAAAATCCAAGCATAAATTACTGGGCCATGTACTTTGGGAACAACATTAGCTTTCCCACACATTGTTAAACACTTAAACCAATCACTACAAATTTCATTCTTTTTAAGAGTTAAAGCATCTGGATGGTCTGGTTTTTTAGGATCTTCACAATCTGCTAATGGACCATTAAATAAGTTTTGAATTTTTTCTTCATATTTATCTTCATCATCTCTTAGGATTTTCACTATTAAATTCTGTGTTCTTGCGATCCTATGTTTCTTATCTCCTATCCATTCTTTTGAATTTTCATAATGTTTTAGGGTATCTATATTTTCATGCCCCTTTTTCATTTGCCTTTTAAATTCACTATAATCTGCCATGGCATCTCTATAGTTTGTATATGGTCTTATCCGTCTATGGTCAATATACTGAACTTTAGTACCGCTTGTTTCTAAAATCTCATATTTAGCGAATAAAGAGTCTTTTGAATGTTTCAGATTATTAAAAAATGCACTGCTCTTCCATATTCTTAGAGGCTCTTCTTTATCTTTCAGATAGATATACTGAAAAAAATTATCTTTTCCAGAATTTTCATAAATAGGTGTAAGCCATTTCAAATAAAAATCAATATACTTTTTAAAATTAGACGAATTACTAAGAACATTTGCTTGAATTGAGTTAGATCGTGCTTTCGTACTTTCAATCAATAAACCTATACTTGTCTCATTTCCAATTTTGAATTCGCCTTTCTTATTTTTTTTCACTCTCCAATTTTTTAAAACTTCTGTATTCATTCCTTCCCATATCAATAGTAATAAAATAAGAGGATAAATTTCAGCTCCTGATGGATAAATACGAGAATCAAAATTATTTAGATCTATCCCTAATTTTTCTGCATATCTATATCTAAAATATTTTATTTGTGATGAGTCAAATTTTTTTGCTAAAGTTCTAGTAAAAGGCCAATCAGGATAAATTTCTTTATGCCAAAATGCATACATTTTTTCATCGACAACGTCAATATTTGTTCCATCTTTGCAGTACTCTAGCATCTCTTCATGCATTTTTTTTTGATATAAGTTTTTATATACATATTCTCGTCTAGATCTACGTATCCAATACTTTAGATTAATACCATGTAAATCAATACAAATACTATTAACAGTTACACCAAAAGGCCTTTTCTCGGTACTTCCTTGTGATTCATAGTATGTTTTTGCTAAATTTTTTAAACTAAATAATTCTATATTCTCATATTCTTTCATCCACTCTTTATATTCATTTACTCGTTTAATAATTTTTGATATCTCTACTTCTGAAAAATAAGAAATCTGAAATGATACAGTTGATGAAAGAGCTAAAATAGAATTGTCTATTCCCAAACGAGGTATACGAGTTGTAATAAAATGCTCTAAATTTAGTTCTACCACACCAAAAAAACTGCGTACATTCCTCATGGTGTAGTTGTTTGTACCTTCAGTTACTTTTATATAATTGTAGGTTAAAGCATGGTGCTCATTTGTAATTTCTTTAAATTCGTTTATCACAATGTCATGAGATTTCAATGCTGATAAAAAGATATTAAAACCAATTAAATAATGCATAACTGTAGAAGAATGTTGTCTATCTTGTATTATGTAAGATATTGTACTTTTGATAAAGGTTTTATATTGAGGAAACAGATCAAAAAGATTAACTTTACCTACTGCAGGTACACAATTGAATAGTTTATCACCACGTTTTTTTCTACCTAAATAATATTCAACTTGGGCATCATTTGAGAGATAAACTCTTGATGTAGAAATATTCTCTGCTTCAGAATGTTTTACGATAATGTATTCTCCATAATGTTTTTTGGCATATAGATCATCTACATAATCAAAATGGATACGTCTATTATCGTTTCTTTCATCTAACTGTATAGTTGGAAACTTTAACTCTTTTAATTTTCCCATTATATACTTCTTTTTTCCCTTTCGACAATAAAATATATTTGCAACATTGAATAACTCATAAAAGTTTTTTAGCCATATATCAAAATAAAAAGGTGACTAATTTTTAATGTTTTACTTTAAAATTATATTGGGAAAATGAGGAAAAAGTAAAGGTTTTTTTATAAAAAAGTATTTTTTATAAAAATAAATTATATTATATCATAAATAAAAAACTATGTAAACTACTACTATACGTAAAATGGGCCTTTAATTTGAATGTAACTGGATTTAGCTAAATGTTACCTATTTGTTTTAATATCTGTAATAAATTTTGTATTCTTACTAATTGAAATTATAAATATCTACTTTCAATCATGGCTCTTAGTTCTTTATGATAACTTGAATTATTGTAGTCTTTATCCATATCTGATTTGGTTTCAGGATTCGCATCAAACATTTGCCATAAAATCTCATGAAGGATTTCCTTCACTTCTTGATATAACTTTTTTACATCTTCAATATTTATTGAATAAAAATTTATTTTTGGATATTTAAATATTAACTGGTCAACTTCATCAAAAGTAAAACAAATACTATTAAAGGTTTCTAGTATACTCTGAAGACACACAGTGTCACAATCATGCTTTATGTCTTGTTTTATTTCTTTGCATTGATCTTTAATTTCTGTTAAAAGTGCTCCTAAATAATAGTAGTCTCCTTTATAAGGTAATATTGAAAAATCACTTTTATCCATTTTAGATAATTTATTCTCTTTTGAAAATTTAATAGAAATTGATTTCTGATTTGTGACTTTAGCCTTCTTAATATATTTAGAAATTTCTTTATCATTAATAAGCTTCCAATAAATTTTAGGCTTTTTCTTCATACATATTAATACCAAAACTACTGCATCATCTATCGATTCCCAATATTTAAGATTCTCCACCTTGACTGGTACACTAGTTTTTGTTGAGTCAGTTGTTTTAATTTGAACAGCTATAAAGTTACCTGTTGTGTGATTATTATTATCTAAAATTTCAACTTGGGCATCAATACCTAGATCTATATCAAATAATCTACAAGGCCACTGGAAATTCTTAAGTACCCAATAAGAAAAGTAGTGTTCACCTGCTTGTCCTGTTGCTGACTTCTTAGGATAAATCATTTAATTTCCTTTATAAAATATTCATTTAATTATACTTTTAAAATTTTACAAAAATAGATATTTACTTCATTGATTGTACTTATTTATTTTTTTCACAAAAAGGATGTTGACCAAAAATGGATGAGTAACGGTTTCCCTTTCCTAATGCTAAAAATACTGCCATCTACAAGTGTTGCTTCTATCTGGGGCAGCTGGTTTGATCCGAGATCAGGGGCACGAATATAACTGATGATACTGCTCACTATAAACAAAAGTACCAAGGCGATAGTGATCTCTTTGATTGTGGATTTTATCTTCCATTTGTTCATATCTTTAACCTTTTAAGTGTACGTTCTAGTTCTCCTACATAACTGCCACCATACAATGCAACATGTACCAAAAGCGGGTATATCTGATAGATCGGTACTTTATTTTCATAAAAATCGTCACTGAGAGTGTGTATCTCCCGGTAGGCATTAAAAAACGTCTCTCCAAACGTACCAAAGAGCAGTATAAAAGCCAACTCCATCTCTTTGTCCCCATAGTAAATGGCAGGATCGATGAGGCAAGCCCCCTCTTTCTCAAAAAGCACATTCCCGCTCCAGACATCACCATGCAGCAATGAAGGATAAATGGTACACATATCTATCCGTTTATAGAGATCTCGACACAGACCTTCCAATCGGTCAACCATCTGCTTTGGTATTTTCCCTTTGTCGTAACAGTGCCGTGCCATGGGCATAATACGCATCTGTCCCAGGAAAAGTGTCCAGTTGTATTGGGTTTGCTCATTTTTTTGGGGGAATGGACCGATGGTCGTGTCGTAATAGTAGCCATACATACGACTTTCGTTGGTTTCAGTGTGCAGTCTGCTTAAAAGCGTTGCAGCTTCTATCTCTTGTGTCACTTTAGGTTGATCAATGGTTTCAATATGCTCAAGTACTAAAAAAGGTCCTTTAGAGATGATCACACGGGGCACACGTATCTTAGCTGCATACAGATCCTCAAGCATATGTGCTTCTATAGCCAGTTTTTCTGTCTGTTCAGAATGCTTTACGACATAACGCCGATCTTCTACACTGGCAACGTATATGCTTCCGATCTGGCCTTGCTGCAGCAGGTCCAAACGTTTTACATCCTGGCCTAAAACTTCACTGAGTGCCTCTTTCACCTAAATATCCAGATCATCCCAAAATTCATCGAAGTCCAGGTTCGTCATGGCATTCTCATCGAAAAGATTTTTCTCCATAAGCTTCTGCTGCTGAGACTCGAAGTACTCTTCCAATGCCTCTTCAAGCATTGTGTTGATGTCTTTGTTGAGTATCTCAGAAAAACTCTTGAGATTTTCTACAGTAGTTTGTTTAAGTTCTAATTTTATATGTTGTTCCATGTATGTATTTTACTGTAAGAACTCTGTTTTCTTCTTTTTTAAATAGTACGAATATTTTGATATACTGCCAAGAGAAGAACTACACATACAAAGGGGTAGTGTGAACGCAAAAAAATTGATTGAAGAGGCACACAAGATACTCGGAGAATATACGCTAAGTAGCGATAACTATTCTGCAGGATCCGTTGCTGCTGCACTTTTGACAAGTCAGGGAAATCTTTACACAGGTATTAACATTGATATAGCCTGTGGTATCGGGTTTTGTGCAGAACATTCGGCGATTGCCCAAATGCTAAAGTACAGAGAGACACAGATCGAAATGATCGTGGCTGTAAGTTCAGACTCCATCAGGCCGCCATGTGGACGATGCAGAGAATTGATGTTTCAAATCGATAAGAAGAATATCCATACCAAAGTATATCTCTCTGAAGAAACATATATGACTCTAAATGAACTCTTACCTAACCGTTGGGAACCAAGATTAGGATAAACTATTTCTCTTTAAACAGGGATCACTCTTCAGTCGACTCTTTACCTAATGCTTTGGGAATGGTACCTGCTCCAGGATAATATCTATGATCCCTTCTGGTGTTCTTTTATTCTGAAGGGCATGTTCACTGATGACCAGACGATGATGGAACACATCATGGATGACAGCTTTTATATCTTCTACTCTCATTTCATCTCTGCCATGCATCCATGCATTGGCTTGTGCACACTGTGTCAATGCTAGGGTTGCACGCGGGCTTACCCCCACATCGATCATTACATCAAGCTGTTTACTGTACCTGAGCGGATAACGTGTTGCAAAGACCAACTCTACCATGTAATGACCAAGTGCATCACTGAATTTGACTTGCGCAACCTCACGGCGTGCCGCAAAGATCCTCTCCTGGGAGATCTTTGTTTGAGGGGCAGGGTCACTGAACCTCTCGTCTTGTATCATTTTGATCATTTGAAATTCTGCATCCATTTTCGCATAGTCGATCTTCACATGCATAAAAAACCGGTCTTTCTGTGCCTCTGACAAGGGGAAAGTTCCTTCCTGTTCCAAAGGATTCTGTGTGGCCATCACGATAAAGAGTTCAGGAAGTTTATAGGTTTTTCCAGCCACGGTCACCTGCCGTTCTTCCATCGCTTCAAGCATGGCTGATTGTATTTTGGCAGGGGCACGGTTGATCTCATCTGCCAGAATGATATTTCCGAAGATCGGACCCGGGTGAAAATGGAAAGTTTGTTTCCCCTCCTCATTTTGTAATAATTGAGATCCTATCACATCTGAAGGAAGTAGGTCAGGCGTGAACTGTATACGTGAAAACTTCCCTTCTATTGCATCTGCCATCGCACGTACAGCCCTGGTCTTCGCCAGTCCCGGCAACCCTTCTACAAGTATATTACCGTCAGCAAGCAGTGCCATGATCAATCTCGAAATGATATGCTCCTGCCCTAGCACAGCTGCATTCATTCTATCTTCCAATATTTTAATCGCTTCTCTTGCCGTCATATTATCCTTCTCCCTTATGCTTTACCATCTATGATACTACTTCCCGAACAGATAGATCAGATCCGGATAAAAGAGGATGATCATCAGTGCCAAGAGCTGTAATCCTATAAAAGGTATGACACCCTTGTATATGGATCCGGTAGTTACTTTGTTCCCTGCAGCACCCTTAAGGTAAAAAAGTGCGAAACCGAATGGAGGTGTCAAGAATGATGCCTGCAGGTTCATCGCTATAAGTATGGCAAACCACACAGGGTCTATAGCCAAAGATGCCACGATAGGCACTAAAATAGGTACAACCACAAAAGCGATCTCAATAAAATCGATAAAGAAACCCAACAAGAAAATAACCAGCATGGCAATAAGGATGAACATCCACTTGTCGTCCATCTCTCCAAATCCCCCGTCAGATGAAAAGAATGCCATCGCCATATCTCCGCCCCCAAGCTCGTTGAAGACCAGTGAAAAAGCTGTGGCCCCTATGAGTATCATAAAGATCATCGCGGTGAGTTTGACTGTCTCTATCGCTGCATAGCGCAGTGTTTCATACGAAAAATTCTTTTTACCCCATGCCAGTAGCATCGCACCCAAAACGCCTATGGCAGCCGATTCTGAAGGAGAAGCGATACCGGCGAAGATGGAACCCAGTACTACACCTATGAGCAACAGAGGAGGAATGATCTCTTTACATGCCTCTTTCAACACTTTACCATATGCTTCTTCTGAGACAATCGCAGGTGCGCTCTCTTTGTTCAGATATGAGATGAAAAGAATATAGATGATATAGAGACCAATAAGCAAAAGCCCCGGCACTACTGCTGCACGAAAAAGGTCACCTACAGAGAGATGCATCTGATCCCCTAGAATAATGAGAATGATAGAGGGAGGGATAAGCTGCCCAAGTGTACCGCTCGCAGCGATAGACCCCGAAGCCAATGCCGGAGAGTAGTGATGTTTAAGCATCAAGGGAAGCGCGATGAGACTCATCATTACCACCGATGCACCAACGATACCTGTACTTGCAGCGAGTATCGCCCCTACCAGGACTACAGAGATCGCCAATCCCCCTCTGATCGAACCAAAAAGTTTACCCATAGAGAGCAACAAACCTTCTGCCATCTTGGACTTTTCAAGTATCAAGCCCATAAAGATGAAAAGAGGGACAGCCATCAGTGTAGCATTGCCCATGATACCGTAGGTTCTGTAAGGGAGCATTTCAAGTACCCTCAACCCCACTTCATTGGAGATCGTAGCAAAAAGCAGTGCCACGCCGGCAAATACAAAAGCGACTTGAAAACCGGCCATCAGCAGGAACAGTGTTAAAGCGAACATTAACACTATAGGATCAAACCAATAGGCCATATCATAATGATCCGCTGTATAGATAAGTCCGCCGAGTACCATCACCATTCCCAAAACACCCAGCAATGTTTTTTTACTCTCCAATCTGCCAAAGGCTTTCAGCACTTCACTAAGTGCCTGTAGTATAAGCAGTATGAAAGAGAGCACCAACACCCCCTTGATAAGGTAACGATGTGTCAACCCGCCAGGATCACTGGATATCTCATGTTGGAGATAACTCTGTATCAGCATCTCTATAGCATCAGAGAGAAAAACCAAAGAAAAAGGGACCACCAGACAGAGCATTGAGAGTATCTGTACAATATCCCTGCTCTCTTTAGAGTAACGCTCAAAAAAAATGTCTACTCTTACATGTTTGTCATGTTTAAGAGCATAGGTCAACCCCAGTAGAAATATCACATCAAACATATGCCATTCTATCTCCTGAAGTGCTATCGAACCTTCTGAAAAAAGGTAACGCATCGCTGCATCGTAAGCTACCAAAAAAGAGAGAAGAACCACCAGAAATGCTGCGATGGACCCTGCATATTTAGAGATACGATCCAGATAGTAGGAAGATTGAAGGTACATATAAAGTGCCTCTTTTGAATATTTTTTTAAATTTTATCTTTTTTGTGATGAGGGGTTGCTTGACATCATAACTATCCCTCTTATCTACTCCCTAAAGTAAAATATATATATCGAATAAATTATGATACAATTGATAAAAAAGGATTTCTATGTTGCAGGCAGATATGAAGAGTGTCATTAAGTATGCGATTGAACTTGACATCGATTATATTAAGAGCTTCTTAGGGTATGAGGGTGACAAAGTACTTGAATTCATTACCAAAAAAAAAGAGGTCGTTGAACTTATAGAATCCTATGCAAATAACCTCGGCCTGGATTGTAAACATGAATTTGAAATTGCTGGCGAGCATGGTCCTTCTTATAATATATTTATAGGGGTGGAAGATCCTTCTGTCTTTAAATTAAAAAAATAAATAGACAGGCGCTTAGTCAGGAAAGCACATGAAAGAGATAAAGAAAAAGTATCTGCTTAATGACTCCGTCTTTAAAGCACTTGAGGCAAAAAGTATGGATGAACTTGATGCCTATTTTATCCCTGATCTACCCCCCATTGATGCCCTTCGCGTGATCCTGTATAAATTTCTTCTCTCTATACTCTTTTACAAAGAACGCATCCTCTTATATGATGAGGCAGAGGACCTACACCAACTGAGGGTCAATATCAGAAAATCCAGAGCTTTTTTAAAAGAGTTCAGTTTTCTCTTTCCCGAAGACCGACTTGCATACTTCTATCAAAACCTCAGCGACTTTGCGACGCAGACGAACAGGAAACGTGATCTTGATGTGATCAAGGAACGTTTGAAAGAGGTAGATAGAGAGCATGAGCTTATTCAAGAGGATATCAAAGCCCAACAGGCACATGAACAGCACCTTATCGAAGAGATGTTCAACGGAAAAACATTTGAAGATTTTGTGTATGAATACCAACTTTCCCTGCAAAATGATACCCTCCGCACTCCGGATAATGTGATCGGTACCATCAAAGAAACCGCCAAAAAGGTGATCAAAGATCTACACCTGAAGATCATACAGAGGATCGATGCTTTGGAAAAGCACTTTAGTGATAAAAAACTCCATAAGATCAGGATAGCACTGAAAAAATTTCGTTATCTCCTTGAAGAGTTCCAACATATCTTTGGTGAAAAAAAGATCGAAAAGATGATCGAAAAGGGTAAAAAACTGCAAACCATACTTGGGGATTTCAATGATATGGTAAATCAGAACGAACTCCTACACGACTATTTTAAATCAAAGAAGAAAAGTATAGCCCACTGTGAGAAACTTGAGAAGAGACTCCTGGTTAAAACATCCAAGAAGCAAAAAAAGTTACTGCACAAAGCCCAGAAAAAACTGCACAAATTTAAAAAGTATACCATCGAACTCTAAGTCATTTCCAATAGGTATCCAGCCGGACATTCCACCCTTTTCTCCAACGCTCTTCACCGCGTGCAGGAGGAGAGTTCTTGATACGTCTGCTTAACATCGCCTTGGCAGACTCGGCAAACGCTTTGAGTCTGTTCGGTTCATCCGGATCCATATGTTCAAGCACCTGCAAGAGTCCCCATCCCTGACCTTTGTAGCGTTCACTCTTGAGTGTTCCTTCACCTTTGAAGTTGGTATAGTCCAAGAGAACATAAAGTCCTCTTTCGTTGACCGAGCCATCCTGATGATGCATCACTTCACTAAAACGTGTTTTGATACGCTCCTGCTTTTCAGGACTTTCGATGGTCGCGAGCATTTCAGGCAATGCCTCACTTAAACGATGCGCCATAAAAGCTGCCTGTTCTGGCATGGTATTTTTAAGGAATGTGAACAACTCTACATACGTTTTGCTCTGTGATCTCTTAGCCTCGTAAAATGCCTCTTTGGTATCCCACGGCAGAGCTGTCTTGGAATCAAGCCAATCGGGCATCACGACACCCTTCTCTTCCATAAAGGCCAGTACCATCGGGAAAACCTCTCTGAAACGTTCTGTATGCCCCTTAGAGAACCAGATAAAGTGTCCTATACCTACAGAGGCAAAATCTTCACCATCATTCCAATGCACTAGATACTTGTCAAGCCCTGCACCTTCATTCTGCCATACTTTCTGGGCGATGTAATTGGCCTGTTTCTCTGTGAGCTTGATATCTGTAGCAAAAAGTCCCGACTGCAACAGCAATAGTAGTGAAATAAAATATAAAATCGTTCTCATACATACTCCGTTAATCATTTCAATGTAAAATCTCATTATACTATATAATATGGGGAGTTATACATGCTTTATAGAAAAACACTTATTACTACACTATGGGTATCATTATGTACCAGTTATCTCACAGCCCAAACAAAGACGCTTGATCTCGATGACCTTAACGGGAACTGGCACCTACGTACCATGGATGGGAAAGAGGTACGTAAAGCAAGAGCCATTTTAGATTTTGATGCAAAGCATATGAAATTAAGCGGTTTTGATGGATGTAATCCTATCTCAGGTGAGCTGAAAAAAAGCGCCGATACACGTATCTTTTCAAAACTTTCTACAACACCCAGTGAATGCAGACAATCCATACACCGCTATGTACGCAAACGATTACATAAAACCGTAAAAGAAGGTTTTACTGTCACCAAAGCAAAGCAAAACGGTGTCGAAGGCATCCTTATAAAGAGTGCAAGCCATGAGCTCTTTTTAAAATGGATGAGCTCCTAAGCGCTTAGACGAAACTCGGAGCATCATTTGCAAAGAGTATCAAGTCTCCCGGGCGTGTTTGTTCTACAAGCATCGCTTCCATCTCGCTTTTGCTGGCGAGTTTCACTAACTTGTCAGGGTCTACATACTCTTTAAATATCGCATAGTTCAAATCTCCTGTCACCACAACGACATCAAACACTTCATTGGCTCTTTGTGCCACTTGCACGTTCAGATCATCATCTACTTCAACAAGGCCTGGAGTGATCACCACTTTACGTCCTTCGTAGGTAGTGGCCAAATCAAAAGAGGCCATCATACCATCGATATTCCCGTTGAAACTGTCATCAAGGATCACTTTTCCGCCGGAATCGATACGCTGTAGTCTATGATCCACTGCTTTGAGTGTAGAAAGGCCTTCTTGTATCTGATCATCACTGAGGCCCAGTTCTTTGGCCACTAGGACTGCCGCTGCTAAATTCATCGCGTTAAATGCCCCCAGGATACTTGCCGAGTACTTTACCCCATCGAGTGTAAAGCTTGTACTCTCCAGTGTTGCCTGGATATTTTCTATGACATACTCAGGTGCAGCTTCGATGGTACGTATGTCCAAATTCTCTTTCGTACCGAAAGTATGTACGTTCGACTCTGGTTTGACTCTGGCACTTTCGTGTACCCACGCCTCTTTGAGCCTTTCTGTTTTGAGTATTTCCATCTTTGTGTTACGGATGTTCTCCATCGTTTTAAAGTACTCTATATGCGCAGGTCCTATCTTACCCACTACCACATAATGAGGGTTTACAAAGGTACTGATCTCACCGATGTCACCCTCACCCCTTGCACCCATCTCAACTACATAAACTTCAGTATCAGCAGGCAGATCATCATTGACATCTTTCATCACTCCACCAAGTGTGTTGACAGAACGCGGCGTAGCGTAGGTTTTATATTTGGCTTTGAGTAAATGCTCTATATAGTTTTTAATACTCGTCTTTCCGTAACTCGCTGTGATACCCACTACGATAAGATCTTCCATCGCTTCTATCTTCTTTTGTGCTTTCACTTTAAAGCCGTTGAAAAGCATCTTTTCGATGAACATGGAAACAAAATAGGCTAAAAAGAGCGGTAAGACTACAGCAAAGTGCTTAAATACTACAGCAATGAAAAGTGCAAAGAGCACAAGTGCCGTATAGAAACGTTTCACTCTACCTGTGAATACCAAAGGTTTATCAAGTCCTCTATACCACTGGAAGAGGAGTGCCAGATACGTAATGACCACAACAAAACCGTACTCACCCATACCATCCACAAAAGCATACAGTGCGAACGGTACCAGAAAATAGACAAAGTGCCACCATGTTTTCGTATGATGGAACAGCACACGGTTGAGCTTATAGCTGTACCACTGCAGGTTGGTAATAAAATAATAGCCTATCGCTACAATGAAAAATGCGTAGAAAATAGAGTTCAGTAGTGTCATTTTGTGCTCTCCTTACAGTGTTCTGTGATTGATTTAGCAATAAAATCTTTGTGTGTCAAGAAAAAATAATGGTCTCCATCCAGCGGATAAAACACACTGTTCTCTATGAGTCCTGCTATCTTCTCTCCTGTATAGAGCGGTGTTGCCGTATCTTCTTTCCCCCAAAAACAGAGCGCTTTGCTTTGACTTTTTGCAAACTCTTCTTCAAAATCCTCATCCACGACATTTTTAAATGTTTCATACATCTCATGGCTCATACCCTGTGCATCAGGGGAGACAAAAAGTTCACGTATCTTCTTCATACCCAAAGGCTTGAGAAGCTTAAAGGTAGCGATCTTCACTTTGACAGACCAAGGCTTCACTGTCACAATACCTGCTGAAGAGAGAAGGACCAAACAGGGCGTATTCAAGAGTGTAGCAACTTTTCCACCAAAAGAGTGTCCCATGGCTATGGTTGCCCTGACACCTAATACATCTAAAAAAAGTTTTACGATCTTTGCATAGTCAGCAGTAGTCAATATCATTTCATTGGTACTTTTCCCAAAGCCCGGCATATCCAGATAGATATGTTTGTAGTCGGGTAACGTAGTAGCAAAGGCCTGTCTCATGATCTCTTTATTGCTTCCCCATCCGTGAAGTACAAGCAGTACCTTATCTTGTGCAGGGTTCACTAATTCATAAGCGAGTTTAAAAGTCTGTTCCTTGTAGCGTATCTCTTTAGATGCCATGTTTCACCGTTCTTAAAAAATTGATTTATTCTAACATAAAGCTACTATTCATTGGCTTCAGATAGATGATAGTATCACTTTTAATTTTTCGGAAGACACCCCTCAGTGATCTCTTGTTGTGTAGAGTTTAGAATGGCTTGCATCCGGGTATCATCTGTCGCAGCCTTTCGGATCACTCTGAAAGCCTCTTTGGGTCTGCCCATCCGACATAAAAGATCAGCCAAATTGTTCAACGCCATGGTATGTGTCGGTTCCAGAGACAAAAGCTTATGATAGCTTTGTTCCGCTTTAGTGAACTGATTCGCATGATAATAGGCATTGGCTAATGCAAAATAGGTATCGGTATCTTTCGGCCAACGCAGCAGCGCGGATCTGTAAGCGATAATGGCATCTTCCCTCATGCCTGTTTTTTCAAGATCATAGGCAGCACGTAAAAACGCTTTCGGTGAAGCGGATGCCGGCAATTTAGCAGGCGGAAGAAGAACCACTCCCCAGTTACCGCTCCGTTTCCAGAGTGCCATAAAGGTAGTAATGGACATTGCTTCATTTGGCCGATCTGAAAAATGCATCAAAACAGTTCGATTCTCTTTATCATACCCTGTCACAGGGGCATAATGCCAGAGCGGATACCATGAGTAACCGCGGTTCACCAGTACGATCACAGGATGTTGTGCCTCCAATTCTGTAAGAAGTGCATCAAAGGTCGGTTCCAAAGGGTAGACGAGCAGACCATTAGCCCGTGCAGTAGAGATAAGCTCTATCTGAAGCGTACCACCTTTTGCAGGGATGAATGTCCGCTGATCCAGTTCTTTTCGTGATAAACGGGGGACAAAAGATGTTCTTGTCTGCCAATATGAGGAGACCATTTCAATCGATGTTGAACCGCAAAGATCAGAACGCGGAGGTACAAAAGGGACTTTTATAGTTGAAGATGGATAGTAAGTATAAGTATCCAGAGGAGAAGGCTCTTTGGGTGTACAACCGCTCAGTAGTATCCAAGCGGTACATACAAAAAGTAAAAAGAGAGTTTTTTTTGATCTCACATTAACGGACAGAACGAGTAAAGTCAAACACTTTTGTAAACCCTAGAATATCAGTGATTACAAGAAGCACAAAAACAAAAACCACTGCACCGATCAATGAACCCACTGCACTGCTTCCAGCTGGCATTGTGTCGATCTTATGAACGATCTGTGATGCTTCCTCATCCGTCATCGATGCAACTCTAGCTTCGATCATTTGCGAATCAACATCCATCTGTTTCAATATTTTGGCTACATCTTCACGTTCAGTAAATTGTATGACCTTCTCTTTTGAAGACAGTGTTACCGGATGTTCAAAAAGTGCTTCAGTAGAAGCCATCTGTGCCCATGAAGTCTGCGTCAGCAATAAGATACTTAATATGACAGATAAAAAAAGTTTTGAAATACGCATAATAATCCTCTTTCTATGAATTTTAATCTTTTATGGATTCTAATTATATTCATGTTAAATGCACCTTAATATCGTTTATGCTGAGGAGAACTGATGAGAATAGGTTGTTTGTAACAAATCTCTTTAGATGTTATGTTACAAATTTTAATGGTGTTTTAGCGAAGTGTTTAATTGCATACTTTTATCTTGAGGAGTCTTATCATTGAGACTGTATGTATTAAAGAGATAGACTATAGATATCTATAGTCTGCACTCTATGATAAAGGCTTATTGTACACCATACTCAGTAGCATCGATCTCTTCAATGAACTGTTTGATATGGAAGGTAACAAGGTTTGCTATATCTTCCGGTGTCTTTGATAGATACATAGGTCCAATACGTACATTTTGGTTCATGATATGTGTCCCGCCAGACGCATACTTCACGTGTATATAAGGATCGTTAGCGACACCATAAGGGTCTGTTGTGGTTGTTTCTTCAGGTATACAATATTCAAGCTCAATGTCCGGGTTGGCCATTGCATTATGCACACATTCTACCACTTTTTCCAGTTTTTTGTTATTTTCTATTTTTTCTTTTTCAATTTTTTCTGGATTCTTTACAAGTGCTAGAAGGTTTTCTAGTTTCTCTTTCACTTCTTTTATCAGTACAGTTTCATCTGGATCATTCAGAAGTAATACAATTTCTTCCAGTTTCTCTTGATATACTTTTTCCATGATTATTTCTCCTAGAATTATCTCGCTTATCATTGTTAGTGATCAGCATCAAGTTTTACTATGAATGAGATACGAATCTAGAGTCGAATCTCATTCACACCTCTAGCCCATTTCTAAATTGTATCACAAAAACTTAAATTATTAAAATAAAAAATACAAATAGAGTATGATAAATATTTATAAATTAAAATCTCATTCAGTCTATCTATGCTGTATGGAATTTTAATTTATTTTTACATGGTAGGTTGTTTTGAAAGAGGATATCGGCTAAATTCAGCCATACCCTGCATTTTTAGAAGTTAAGTTTTTGTGACTTGTCAAAGCCATAAATATCGTTAAATACCAACAGCTTCCCGCACTCATCCACATACGTTGTCAAGTATGCCGTATGTACAGGCAACTTCTTGACCAGACCCATATGGTGCGTTTCCAAAGAGTCATACCACTCTTTGACCTCCTCCGAAGTTTTCTCAGTATAGTTCTTTGAAATATGTTCTAACATTGCCATCGGTTTCTCGAGTCTTACACATCCATGACTGTAGGTACGTACTTTACGCTTAAAGAGATGTTTTGACTGTGTATCATGCATATAAACAGAGTGTTTGTTCGGGAAGATGAACTTGACACGACCCAAACCGTTCTTCTTTGAAGGTACTTCTATAAACTTATAGGTCATCTCTTCTTTGTCCTTTTCCTCTAACAGATAGGCTTCCCAATCTACAGAATCCTGACTTACTTCCGGCGTATTCAAATCATAGGATTTACGTATAACCATATTGTGGCTTACCAAATAGTTTGGATCTTCTAAGAGTTTGGGAATCACTTCGTTTCTAGCGATACTGTCAGGGACACCCCATTGAGGATTCAGTGTTACATAAGAGAGATCTGCAGAAAAGACAGGTGTTTGCATTTTTCTCTGACCCACTACAACCGCCATTGCCATTGCTGTACCGTTAGCATCGATCACACGAACCGTATACTCAGGTATATTGACGAGAGCATAATTGTCTCCGAGACCCGGCTTCATCAGTTTCAATCTTTCTAGGTTAAGTCGAATTTTACGCAGTGTCTTTTTGGAAGTGTTTTTGTCACCTCCTAAAAGTCTATATCTTTTTTGAAGATCAAAAAATTGCGCATACTCAGGTACATAAGGTTTTAATATGGCTTCTATACTCTGTCCTGCTTTGAGTTGCCTCATGATGTCCGATGCTTTCACTTCTTGCAAATAGGTTTCATAGTAGGTCGCGACCTTCTGCTCTACTCTTTTCTCTTGAGATGCATTGAAACTTTCCAGATCTATACACCCATTGGCAAGGTTCTTGGCATACGACACAAGTAACTTGGACATCAGTTTGGAGTTTTCACTCTCTTTGACCTTTTCATAAAGTGCCTGCTGATTACAGATGGAAGCATATTTGTCTGTTTCCAGTATCTCTAAGAACTCCTCTTTTTGAGCTGGTCTCCAACCCTCTGCATCCGGTGTCTCCACACCACATCCACTCAATACAATCGCTGATACTCCCGAAAATATCAACATCATAATTTTTTTCATTTTAAATCCCCTAACATTTAAATTCAAAAAATAATATGCAATAATCGTGTTAAATTTGTGTTAATCCTATTATCATTGTACAACGCCTCTTATGGATTCATTGCTTCACAACATTATCGTTTACGATAATGTTCTTGATAAATGTTTGGCACAACTATAAGCACTTGAAAATGCCCACTGAAAATTGTAACCTCCAAGTCTCCCTGTTACATCCAAGACTTCACCTATGAAGTAAAGCCCCTCCTCTTTCTTACTCATCATGGTACTGCTGTCCACTTCAGATGTCTCCACACCGCCCTTGGTTACCTCCGCCTTGGCATAACCAAAGGTTCCTGCAGGAGCAAAACTGTAATGACTTAACGTTTGAAGTATTTCCAGTTCTTGTTTTGTAAGTTGATGGAAAGGTTTATCTTCTACCCGGAATTGTAGCAAAAATGCTTTGGTAACACGCTTTGGCATAGGCAAAAGTGAAGAGATCTGTTTTTTGCTTCCCTGTATGCTCTTCCAAGAAAAATACGGTAAAAAATCAATCTCGATCTTTCCCTTCTCCCAGTAAAGTGAAGCATCCAGTACCGCAGGGCCGCTCAATCCCTTGTGAGCAAAAAGCATACTGCCTTCACACACATGATCTCCTACATGTATTTTCACATCGGTCGAAACCCCGGAAAGTTCTTTAAAAAAAAATTGCTCTTTTTGCACAGTAAATCCTACCAGGGCAGGTGCCGTCCTCACGATGCTGTGTCCAAATGATTCTGCTATCTCGTACCCTATACTGCTTGCACCGATCCTAGGAAAACTCAATCCACCCGAAGCGACTACCACTGCTTTAGCGGTATGTGTTTTTTTGTTCGTCTTGACATAGAAGATATCATCTCGCTTTGTGACTTCCAGAACTCTCTCGGACGTGTAGAATGTCTGTTTCTTGCACTCTTTTAAAAAAATATCCAATAACTCTTTTGCTGAGTCTTTACAAAAATACTGTGTCTCTTTCCTCAGTACAGGATGAAGATTTTGTCTCTCCAGCCATCTTAAAAGTGCTTTTTCATTGAATTTTTTTAAGGGTTCCTGTACAAAGTGAGTATCACCTAGGAAATACTCTGTTCCCATACGGCTATTAGTAATGTTGCATTTACCTCCGCCAGAGACAAGTATCTTCGCTCCCGGCTTGGGGTTGGACTCTATGATGGTAGCCGTATTTTTAGGGAGCAAAGATGCAAGCATCAGTGCACTTGCCCCTCCCCCTATAATGATGATATGATGATCCATGTGCGTATTATATCCTATTCGTACAATATATACTCACAACTACACAGACACTACACATAGAGATATTACAATACGCATAAAAAAGGTCTTTTTATGAAAAAAATCGTTGTTCTACCACTCCTCATTACTTCTCTAACATCTTTTGGTTTCTCAGCAGAAAAGTATGATACAAAGGCATTCCGGACTGTACAAAAACTCTGTACCTCCTGTCATGGTACACCCTTTTATATGGCTAAACAGATAGATGAGGATGACTGGGATTTCTATTTTGAGACTCCCGGTAAACTTGAAAAAATACATAAAAATAAACCAGAGGCACTTGCCAATCTAAAAAATTCACTTTTCCAGAAGCGTAAAAAACGTCTTTTGAAATTCTTTATTGACAACTCCAAATTTTCCGGTGCCGTCAATGGCTGTGATGCAAACTTCTGTGGAACAGTGCATTAAAAACCCTTCATTCATATTTTTTATACTATTTTAGAAAAAAATATGGATGAAATCATCTATAAACAGCTTTTCACATTTAATAAAAAATCCTATATCATACACTCAGACTGTTATGAAATCAATGAGTATAAAATTTAAATATAGTGTTTAGAAAAACGTCTTACTACTGCTGTTTTACTTTATCAATATCAGCCAAGTATATGAGTGATAAACAAAATATTTAAAGCTCGATACTCTATAATTAATTGCATAACAAAGGCTAAATATGAAGACAATTGAAGAACTAGAAAAAGAGTTGGAAGCTGCTAATAAAAAAATAAATGAATTAGCTGAAGAAGATGAAGAAAAATGTAAAGTTAGAATCATACATATAGTTGCTTGGATGTTAGGTGGATTTATAAGTTACCTTGTATTCATTTACATTCTTTCTAACTAGATCATGTCCCATCTATTTCCTTTTTGTCCTAAAACGCTCTGTCGTTGCAGAAGAGATAGTACAAAACATCAAAAAATTAATATCTAAAAGAGTGTAAAGATATTGTTACAATCTCTGTAACTTTTTCAACCCCTCTTTTACAAGGGTACTTGTATCTCCGCTACATCCGTGCAGTGCCTTTTGAATGGCATCTTTTTTAAATCCTAAACTTTCAAGGGCCATTGTTGCTTCATTGAAAGCACCACTGTTCTCACTCTCCTCATGACCGTCTACAATAAAGTCAGCCAGATCAACCAAGATACGCCCTGCTGCCTTAGGTCCTATGCCTGGTACACGTTTGAGCATACTGACATCTTTAGATGCAACCACTTTTGCAAAAGTAGTGGGTGTGAAGGTAGAACAGATAGCCAAGCCCACTTTTGGTCCTACGCCGTTTATCTTCAAAACCGTATCAAACATCTTTTGTTCATTCCTTTCCATAAACCCGAAAAGAAGATTCGCATCTTCGCGTATGACCTGTGTCACAAAAAGTTTGACTCTTGTCTCTGTTATAGCATTTGATGTATGAAGCGATACCATCACTTCATAGATTAGTCCATTCACATTCAAATGAACAAAAGTGGGTTCTTTTCTTTCAACTGTACCTTCTATGCCTACTATCATGTTTACCCTTGTTGATTTAGTTATCAAAGTATATCAAGAATTTTATTGCAACTGTAAAAAAGATGTCATTTTGTCATATAATTTATAGAATATATCGATATGATAAAAATCCATACCTCTACAATTGACATATTTTTAATTCATATCAACATTACGCTAAAATAGCTGCAACTTAACATTAAAGAGACTTATGCAATTAAAATCTATCTTCACAAACAGTTTTGGCATCCTGGTTTCACGTGTTACCGGTCTGGGTCGTGATGTCCTTATGGCTTCGGCCTTAGGGGCATCCATGTGGAGCGATATGTTCTTTGTCGCCTTCAAGCTCCCCAATCTTTTTCGCCGTATCTTTGCAGAAGGTGCATTCACGCAGGCATTTATGCCTTCGTTTGTAGCGAGCAGACATAAAGGTGTCTTTGCCACAGCGATCTTTTTACGCTTTCTGCTCTTTTTAATGGCATTCTCCCTGCTCATTACTCTCTTTCCTGAACCTATCACTAAACTTTTGGCATTGGGATGGGGGAGTGAACTGATAGCAAAAACTGCACCTTTGACTGCCATCAATTTTTGGTATTTGGACCTGATCTTCATCGTGACATTTTTGGCCACCCTCTTACAATACAAAAACCATTTTGCCACCACAGCCATGTCAACAGCCCTGCTCAATATCTCTATGATCGCAGCACTCTACATCTATATGAAGGAAGAGCCGAAAACAGTGGCCTATGCACTCAGTTTTGCCGTACTCATCGGCGGAGGGTTACAGATACTGGCGCACCTTGTCACTCTCAATAAACTGAGTCTGCATAAGATCCTTATAGGCGGGTGGAAATACAGGAACAGCAAAGATGTCGATGAAGAGAAAAAGCATTTCCAGTCTCTCTTTTTACCCGGTATACTAGGAAACTCCACACCCCAGATCTCTGC